>CAYNQK010000070.1:0-15376 GCA_964399285.1 uncultured Spirochaetales bacterium
CCCAGGATCGTCGCCCTAGCCGCGGGCGCGGGACCGGCGCGCACGGCCACTCCCCTGAAATCGGCGGAAACGATGACCGGCCACATCGTCCGCATTTCGGGCGGCGACCTCTCCTACGACTCCATCGACTACAATTCCCTCTTCGCGATCGGCCTCCTCCTCTTCCTCGGGACCCTCGCCCTCAACGTCCTCTCGCGGCGCATCGTGAGGAAATACCAGGAGGTCTACGATTGAAAGCGATGAAGGGGAAGCGCGCCGCGGACGGCGCGCGCGGCGATGGATACCTCCCCAATCTGGGCGCCCGGCACGGACGCGGAAAGGCCGTGTACGTCCTCTTCCTCGCCTCCACGGTCTTCGCCGTCTTATCCCTCGCCACCCTGGTGTGGTCGATCTCGGCGAACGCCTTCGGCTACGCCCTCCTTCGATACGAGACCGATCCGGTCTCCGTCATGCCCGCCGGAGAGGACTGGCGCGGGGCTGATGCCGGAACGGTCGCGAACGCGATCTCGGAAAATCTCTCCGCGCGCCGCCTACGCGCCCTAGAGACGGAGAAGCCGCTCGCGGAACGAAAGGAAACGGACCTCAGGGACATCTTCGAACGGGAGGTCCTCAAGCCCGACGTCATCCGCACCTGGGGCCTTGGCTCCTCGATCCTGCGCAAGGGAGAGATTCTCGCTTCATTGGAGGAAGAGAACGCCGAGAACGGCGAGGGCGCCTTCATCGCGTGGAGGTCCTGGCTCAATCCCTCCTTCCTCGGGAAGGCCCAATCCTCCGTCGCCCTCTATTCGGGCGTGCGCATGGCCGTCCTCGGCTCCTTCATGACCATCCTCATCACCATCCTCACCGCCCTCCCCCTGGGAACGGGCGCGGCCATCTACCTGGAGGAGTACGCGCCGGACAACCGCCTCACGCGCTTCATCCAGACAAACATCTACAACCTCTCGGGCGTCCCCTCCATCATCTACGGGATGCTCGGCCTCACTATATTCGTGCGCTTCCTCGCCCCCCTCACTTCGGGCCAGGTATTCGGCGCGGTGGCGGAGGGCGACTCGGCGAGCGGCAGGACCGTGCTCTCGGCCTCGCTCACGCTCTCCCTCCTCATCCTGCCCGTCATCATCATCAACGCGCAGGAGGCGCTCAGGGCGGTGCCCCGGGGCCTCAGGGAGTCCGGGATGGCGCTGGGGGCCACGCGCTGGCAGACCATCCTCCACCACGTCCTCCCCGCCTCCATGGACCGCATCCTCACCGGAGCGGTCCTCGCGGTCTCGCGGGCCATCGGGGAGACGGCGCCCCTCGTCATCGTCGGGGCCTCCACCTTCCTCACCAAGGACCCGACGGGGATATTCTCCAAGTTCACCACCCTCCCCATCCAGATCTACCAATGGACGGCGAAGCCCCAGGCGGAATTCCGCAACATCGCGGCGGCGGCCATCCTCGTCCTCATGCTCCTCCTCCTCTCCCTCAACGCCGCCGCCATCGTCCTGCGCAACAGGCTCCGCAGGGAAAAGAGGCTCGCATGAAGGCTCCCCCTTCCCTCGTCATCGACCCCGCCTCGGACGCGACGCCCTGGGCGCTCGAGACGCGGAAGATGAATTTCTTCTACTCGGACTTCCACGCGGTGAAGGACCTCGACATGCGCGTGGAGAAGCGGAAGGTGACGGCCATCATCGGCCCCTCCGGCTGCGGGAAATCCACCGCCCTCAGGGCCTTCAACCGCATGAACGACCTCATCCCCGGGACGAGGGTGGAGGGCGAGGTCCTCTTCCACGGCGTGAACGTCTACGACCCCGCGGTGGACCCCGTCGAGGTGCGGCGCTGGATCGGGATGGTTTTCCAGAAGCCCAATCCCTTCCCCAAGACCATCCGCGAGAACATCCTCTGGGGCGCGCGGATCAACGGCTTCCAGGGCGACGCGGACGAGCTCGTGGAGACGAGCCTCAAGCAGGTCTACCTCTGGGAGGAGGTCAAGGACAAGCTCAGGAAGAACGCCCTCGAGCTCTCGGGCGGCCAGCAGCAGCGGCTCTGCATCGCCCGGGCCATCGCGGTGCGGCCGGAGATCCTCCTCATGGACGAGCCCACGAGCGCCCTGGACCCCATATCCACGGGCAAGATCGAGGACCTCCTCTCGGAATTGAAGGAGAAATACGCTATCATCATCGTGACGCACAACATGCAGCAGGCGGGCCGCGTCTCCGACGCCACGGCCTTCTTCCTGACGGGGGTCCTCGTGGAGATGGGGCCCACGAAGGACATTTTCTTCAACCCCCGCGACGAGCGGACGGAGAACTACATCTCGGGGAGGTTCGGATGAGCGCTCGGAACGAAGGAGGCCCCGCATGGGCGTGACGCGCGTCGTTTTCGAGGAGGACCTCGGGAGGATCCACCGGGACGTCCTCACCATGGGAGTCAGGGTGGAGGAGGACCTCAGGAAGGCGGTCACCGCCCTCAAGGAGGGCGACGCCGAGCTCGCGGCCTTCGTGAAGGAGGACGACTCCTTCGTGAACTCCATGCAGGTAAGGATCGAGGACTCCGTGGTCATGGCCATAGCCACCCAGCAGCCCGTGGCCAAGGACCTCCGCGAGCTCGTGGCCGTGCTCCGCCTCTCCCCCATGCTGGAGCGGATCGGGGACTACGCTGTCCACCTCGCCAAGGCCTCCCGCAAGATCGACAGGAAGGCCTGGCCCGCGCAGACCGAGGACTTAGTCCATATGGGCGAAACTGGCGCCTCAATGGTGCGGAGCGCCGTGGAGGCATTCCTCGCCCGCGACGTCGACCTCGCGCGGAAGACGGCCGTCCGCGACGACGAGATCGACGAGCGCTACCACAGGATCGTGGCCGACTGCCTCGCGTCCATGAAGGCCGATCCCGCCAACGTGGAAGGGGCGGCCAAGATCATGCGCACCGGATCCTCGCTCGAGCGCCTCGGGGACCACGTGACCAACATGTGCGAGCTCACGATCTACCTGGTCGAGGGCGTCCACGAGGAGTTGAACGCGTGAAAGGCGGCGGAAGCCGCGTGGAGGAGCTGTAGTGGCGAAGGGAACGATCCTCGTCGTCGAGGACGAGGCCGACATCAGGGAGCTCGTCGCGTACAACCTGGGGAAGGACGGCTACTCCGCCGTCCAGGCCGAGTCGGCGGAGCGGGCCCTGGAGCTCCTCCATTCGGCCAATCCCGACCTCGTGCTCCTGGACGTCATGCTCCCGGGCCTGGACGGCATCGCGCTCCTGAAGCGCCTCCGAGGGGACCCCCGCTGGGCTCGCCTCCCCGTCATCATGCTCACCGCCAAGGGAGAGGACGCGGACATCGTTTCCGCCCTCGAGCTCGGAGCTGACGATTACGTGGTGAAGCCCTTCAGCCCCCGCGTCCTCGCCGCGCGGATCCGGACCCGCCTCAGGGAGACAGAGGACGCCTCGGCCCGCGCAAAGGCCGACGACCGCGTCGTCTCCCTCCACGGAGTGGTCCTCGACGCCGCGCGCCACGAGGTGAGGATATCGGGGGAAATCGCGGAGCTCTCGGCCACGGAGTTCTCCCTCCTCGAGTTCCTCATGCGCAACCCCGGATGGGTCTTCTCGCGGGCGCAGATCATCGACGCGGTCCGCGGGCCGGACTATCCGGTCACCGACCGCGCGGTGGACGTCCAGGTCCTGGGCCTCAGGAAGCGCATGGGCGCGGCGGGGGACCTCGTTGAGACCGTTCGCGGCGTGGGCTACCGCTTCCGCGGCGCCGAGGAGGCGCGATGAGCGTTTCAAAGGGTCCATCCCGGGCGGGGCTCCTCGTCGCCGTCTTCGCCCCCGTCCTCTCCTTCATCCTCCTGGGGCTCGCCGCCTTCGGCGCCCTCGCCTCAGCCGCAGTCCGGTCCTACTTCTTCGAGCTCTCCTCCTACGAGCTCGGCGAGCTCGCGGGCGTCGCCGCCCGCGCCATCCGTCCCCTCGCCGAAGGCGGAGCGGCGGCCGGGGAACTCGACTCCTTCATCGATTCGCTCGCCGAGGGCTCGCCCGTCCGCCTCACCTACATGGCCCCCTCGGGAACGGTCCTCGCGGATTCGTCCGCGGAACCCGACGTCATGCAGGACCACGGCGACCGTCCCGAGGTCCGCGAGGCATTGGAACGGGGCAAGGGATTCGCGCGGCGACGATCGGCCTCCGTGGCCGTCGAGCTCGCCTACGCCGCCGTGGCGCTCGCGCGCGACGACGGCTCCGTCCTGGGCATCGCCCGCGCGTCCCTCCCCGTCACCGTGGTCACGTCCCAGGTCTCCGCGCTCTCGCGGAGGCTCGCCCTCATCGGGCTCTTCATCGCGCTCGGCGCGGGGCTCTCCGCCTTCGCCCTCGCGCGGAGCGTAGCGCGTTCGGTGGGCCGCATCCGCGAGGGCGCCCTGGCCTTCGCCCAGGGCAGGCTCGACGCCCCGCCGCTCCCCGTCTCCGGCCCCCGCGAGATCGCGGAACTCGCCTCCGCCCTCAACCGTATGGCGGCCGAGCTCGACGGCCGCATGAACCTCATCCGGGGGCAGAAGCGAGAGGCCGAAGCGGTGCTCTCGGGGATGTCCGAGGGAGTGATCGTCCTCCGCGCGGACCTCGCCGTACGCTCGGCCAATCCCGCCGCGGAGCGCCTCTTCGGGACCGCCGCCGCGGGGAGGAGCCTCATAGAATTCTGCAGGAACACCGAGCTCGCCGAGTTCGCCGGAGCGGCCCTCGCCGCCCGCGAAGGCATGGAGACGACCATCGCCGTCTCGCGGCCGCGGGAAGCCGCCGCGCAGGGCGACGCCCGGATCGAGGAGCGATCCGTCCGCGTCACCTCCTCGCCCCTGGGAGCGGGCGAGACCGTCCTCGTCCTCAACGACCTCACGAGGATGCAGCGCCTGGAGACCGTGAGGCGGGACTTCGTGGCCAACGTCTCCCACGAGCTCAAGACGCCCCTCACCGTGGTGCGCACGGCCCTCGAGACCCTCCAGGGCATGGATGGCGGATGGGCCGGAGCGGACGCCGAGGCCGCGCGCCGCTTCCTCTCGTCGGCGGCCCGCCAGGCCGAGCGCCTCTCCGCCATCATCGAGGACATCCTCGCCCTCGCCAGGATCGAGGAGGAGGAGGGCAAGGGAATCGATCTCGAGCGCTCGCTCCTCCGCCCGGTCCTCGAATCGGCGATCGAAGCCCTCCGCCCCCTCGCGGAGGCCAAGTCCATCGCCCTCTCCCTAGACTGCCCCGAGGACCTCGCCTGCCCCATGAAGGCCCCCCTCGTCGCGCAGGCCGTTTCAAACCTCGTGGACAACGCCGTGAAGTATTCGGAGAGCGGCACGTCGGTCAGGGTGGAGGCGGAGGCCGCGGAAGGCTTCGCGCGCGTCTCCGTGATCGACGAGGGCCGCGGCATCCCCGCGAAAGACCGTCACCGCGTCTTCGAGCGCTTTTACCGCGCGGACCCCGCCCGCTCGCGCGAACTAGGGGGCACGGGCCTCGGGCTTTCCATCGTAAAGCACATCGCCAAGGCCCACGGCGGCTCGGTCTCCCTCGAGAGCGAGGAGGGGCGCGGCTCGACATTCACGATCCTCCTTCCCCGCTGATCTCCGGATTCCTCAGGACGAAGGCCTCCATTTTTCCGTCGAACCCTCTGCGGACGAGGGCCCTCACGGAATCCGAGAAGAGTTCCTCCCCCTCGTGCGGCGCCCACGAGAGGACGAAATCCCCTCCCTCCAGTCGGGCGGAGGCGAAGGGGCTCGCGCAGATCCAGGGCCCCGCCGGAAGCGGCCCGGAGCCCGCGGCGCGGAGACGCGTCTCCTCGTACCGCATGCCGTTCAGGAAGGTCGCGCTGAAGTTCCCCGCGAGGATCCGCTCCGCGGCCTCAGCGGGCGGGACCGCCCAGGGATCGCCCCGGCGTTCCTCGATTTCCTCCACGAGCCGCCTCCATTCCAAAGCCTCGGCCGCGAGGGGAGCGCGGGCGAGGAGGATGGCCGCGAGCGAGGCGGTCCAGCCGTCCTCGAACCTTAAGGCTATGGACGCGGGGCGGGGATCGTCGCGGGACGACGGTGGTATGTCGGCGACGGGAAGGAAGGCCCCCGCCGGCCGCAGGGTCGCGCCCGGGGCGACGGGATACGCGAGGAACGCCCGCATGCCCCGCGCGGCCGAGGCGATTTCGACATGCTCGCCGTATGATGCTCCGGAAGCCGCGAGGCGCACGCCGCCCGAATCCGCCTCATAGAGGTCGAAGCGCGCGCCCTCGGCCGGAGAATCGAGCCAGGACGCGGGGCAGCCGGGGAGGACGAGGGAAGCGCCCTCATCGACGAGGGCGCAGGAGCCCGAGAGGGCGAACGCGGCGAGCATCGATGCGATCGCGGGGACCGCGGCCCGGCTGCGCCCCGGATCCGGGGCCCAGGACCGGAGCGCGGAGTTTTTTCGTTCCATGCGCGCGTATACGGCGCGCATCCTATCGCGCTTCAGCGAGGACGGCCGCCGCGAGCGCCGCGTTCGCATAAACCCTTGCCTTGCCGGGGAAAGTACCTCATAATGGACCCGAATGAAAGTGAACGACCCGTATATCCAGGAACTGGCCGACGCCCTGGACAAGAAGATCGCCAAGCTCGAGTCCGACGGCCTCCCCCAGCTCCGCGAGCAGTTCAAGATCGTCTACTCCGCCTTCCAGGGCATCCGGAACATCATGCTCAAGAAAGGCGTCATCCACGACGATCCCTACCGCTTCGACACCCGCATCTCCGAGGTGACCACTCCGCCCGAGAGCGCCTTCACCGAGCAGGAGAAGACCGAGCAGATCAGCGCCCGCATCTCCCAGTACGACGCCCAGCTGGAATTCCTCGTCAACTACTACCAGTTCTCCTTCGAATTCCTCAATATGGACCGCATCCGCCGCCTCCTCGGGCTCATCCGCTACTTCAACTTCACCCAGCTCACGGTCAATTCGCCCAGCATCAACACGCGCATCCTCACGGAATACCTCGACTACATCCGCAAGGGCTCGGACGCCCTCTCCGTGGGCGTCATCAACGACGGCCTCCTCCACCTGGACCGCTCGTCCAAGGCCATCATGCAGCTCCTCAAGGAGCTCACCCTCTGCCACAAGGAGTCCTGGAAGCTCGCCCTGAGGAGGGACATCCTCGCCCTCCTCGAGCTCGAGCGCGAGAAGGTCGTGAGCCATCAGGAGGACACGATCCGGACCGTCAAGCGGAAGTTCGCGGAGGTGAAGCCCGAGCGGAGCTTCTACGGGGAGCTCGTTCAGGAGGTCCTCGCGGAGGACTTCTCCCAGGAGGGCGAGGCCATGCGCCGCGCCGTCCTCAAGGAGCTCATGGTCAAGGAAGAGAAGAAGAAGGATACCAAGAAGGAGATCAACTTCCGCCTCATGCTCCTCGAGGGGATCCGCATCGTCTCCTCCGTCTACCTCCAGCTGGACGACGCCGTGGACAAGCTCGAGGAGAACATGACCATCCTGGAGAGCGACAGGAACACCGTCTGGATGAAGATCCGGAAGGCCTTCCGGGCGCTCTTCGTCCGCAACTCCAAGGATATCCTCGTGGACCTCGACTACACCGACCCCATCACCACGGCCCAGCGCGAGGAGACCGTCAATTTCACGCAGCTCTGCGAGGATATCAGGAAAAGGTCCAAGCTCTACGCCTCCCTCAATTCCCGGACCGGCCCCGCCTGGCAGCGCATGGAGTCCATCACCGAGGACGGGGTGTACGCCTTCCTCGAGAAGAACATCGAGGAGCTTCAGGTCCTGCACCGGAGGCTCCAGGCCCTCGACCTCTACTTCAAGAGCGAGGTCGCCAAGGAGAGCCGCTCGCGCCTCCACGGCATCAAGCTCGAGACCGAGACGGTCAAGAACACCGTCATCCGCGCCAACCAGAAAAAGCACGAGTTCGTCTCCCAGAAGGAGGAGATCGAGCAGATGCGCAAGCTCGGGATCAAGGCGGACGCCCTGCCCTGAGCCGCGCCGAGCCCTCTCCTCGTCCGCGGGCGTTTTTCCGGCATGAGCGCGATATTCTCGCGTAAGCCGAACCGGCGCGGTCCGCGCCGGCTCGGTCCGCGCCGATTCCGGCCGGGCATTGAAGGAGGAAGTCGAATGCCGCTCGAGAAAATCGCCACTGGAACCCAGGTCCGCTCCCGGCCGTGCCGCTCCCTGAGGGCCGCGTCGGCCCTCCTCGCGACGCTCGCGCTCGCGGGGCCCCTCCCGGCCCAGGCTTCGGCCCCGCCCGCCGACGCCCTCGCCGAACAGCGGGAATTCACCATGGCGGCCTCTCCCTCCTCCTTCGAGTTCGATCCGCACCACGCATATTCCGCCACCGAGGCCCAGGTCTTCACCGCCCTCCACGAGGGCCTCTACGTGATCGATCCAGCCGGCCTCGCACCCCAGCCCGCCCTCGCCGAGCGCGTGACGCGCTCTAAGGATAAGCAGGTCTACACCTTCATGATCCGCCGCGGAGCCCGCTTCTCGAACGGCGACAGGATCAGGGCCCAGGATGTCCGCGACAGCTGGCTCAGGATGATCGATCCCGCCGAGAGCGCCGAGTACTCCTCGCTCTTCGACGTGATCGCGGGCGCCCGCGACTACAGGACCGGCGCGGTCGCGGACGCCGACAAGGTCGGCATCAGGGCGGTATCGGATCTCACCCTCGAGGTGACCCTCGAGAAGCCCGCCGCGTACTTCCTCAAGCTCGTCTGCCACCATTCATTCTCGGTCCTCCACCC
The DNA here is from genome assembly GCA_964399285.1 of uncultured Spirochaetales bacterium. Classification (GTDB taxonomy): domain Bacteria; phylum Spirochaetota; class Spirochaetia; order Treponematales; family JBGSOB01; genus CAYNQK01. The sequence continues at coordinate 8,689 of CAYNQK010000070.1, forward strand.
CGACGCCCTGAAAGACGGCGCCTGGGACGCCGCGGTCCCCCCGCCCGTATCCGGACCCTACGCGCTCGAATCCAGGGACGGAAAGGGAATGCGGCTCGTCCGGAACCGCGCGTACTGGGACGCATCGAGCGCCCGCCTCCCGTCCATCAGGGTCGTATTCTCTTCCGACGACAAGGACGTCACGGCGCGCTTCAACGCGGGCGAGATCCAGTGGCTCTCCGGAGGCATGGAGCCCTCCATCCTCCTCGACCGCGGGGCCGTCCAGCTCACCCTGCCGATGTTCGCGACCAACTACCTCTACTTCAGGGCCGACGCGGAGCCCTGGAGCGACCCCCTCGTTCGCAAGGCCCTCCTCCTCCTCCTTCCCTGGGACGCGGTCCACTCGGAGGAGCGGTACAAGGTGCCGGCGAAGGGCCTCATCGTCCCCATCCAGGGCTATCCGGGAGCCAAGGCGACCTGGCAGCGGGATCCGGGCGCGGCGCTCGAGACCTTGAAGAAAGCGGGAATCGCTTCCTTCTCCGAACTCCCCGAGCTCATCGTCCGCCTCGCCGAGAGCGAGGACCACGAGGTCCTCGGCGCGATCCTGGAGAAGGCCTGGAGCGAGGCCGGCGTCCGGGTCAGGATCGTCGCGTCCCCGGGCGAGTCCTACCTCAGGGACCTCAAGGGTGACGACTACGCGATCGGGGCGATGACCTGGATCGGCGACTTCGCTGACCCCCTCAGCTTCCTCCAGATGTGGACGAGCGGTTCCAACCTCAACGACGCTCGCCTCGAGGATCCCGCCTTCGATTCCCTCATCGCGCGCTCGATGTCCGAGGAGGGCGCCGTCCGCCTCGAGACCCTCGCCTCCGCCGAACGCCTCCTCCTCGACGGCGGCGCCTGCATCCCGATCTACCATCCGATCGCCGTGAACATCATCTCACCGAACGCGATCGGCGGATGGACCTCGAATCCCCTCGACGTCCATCCCTTCAAGTACCTTTACTTCAAAAAGGGAGCGACCCTCGAGGGGATCGTGCGAGCGCGTTAATAAACGCGAGCGCGGTAATAAACGCGAGCCTGTTCGAAACGTTTTCGCCGCAGGTTGCGTCCCCGTACGCGATGGGTGGATGACCGATACCCGGCATAGGGAATTCCCTCGATTCACGACGACGCGTCCTCGATCGATACTCGTGCAGAAATCCGCTGGCCTCCCCTGCGCCGCGGCCCCGTCCGCCCGAACGCGCGGAACGAGGCTGGCAAAAGGATGCCTTTTACGCTTCGGTATAAAACGATATCAACGAAGGAGCGATTATGAACAGGATTCTCGGCATCGCGGGCGCCTTCCTCGCCCTCCTCCCGTACGCCGCGGCGGCCCAGTCCATGTCCACGGGGACCTATCCCGATTACTTCGTCGAGGTCCTCGGGAAAAGCCCGGAGGAGGTCTCGGCCAAGGTCGAGGAGTCCTGGCAGAAGTTTTTCCACGGGGACCCGGATTTCGAGACGGTCTACTACCCCGTCGGGAAGGACATGGCCTACGTCATGGACATCGGCAGCGACGACGTCCGCTCCGAGGGCGTCTCCTACGGGATGATGATCGCCGTCCAGCTCGACAAGAAGGAGGAGTTCGACCGGATCTGGAAGTGGGTCAAGACCTACATGTGGCAGAAGGACGGAGCCTACAAGGGGTACTTCGCCTGGCACTGCAGGCCCGACGGCATGCCCCTCGCCCTCAATCCCGCCTCGGACGGCGAGGAATACTTCGCCACCGCCCTCCTCTTCGCCTCGGCGCGCTGGGGCGACGGCAAGGGCGTCTTCAACTATTCCAAGGAGGCGCGGGCCATCCTCTCCGCGATGCTCCACAGAGAGGATTCCAAGGTTCCCGGAGCCACGAACATGTTCGACGCCGCCGAGAAGCTGGTGGTCTTCGTACCCTCCCCCGGCCGCGAATCCCGGATCACCGATCCCTCCTACCACCTCCCGCACTTCTACGAGCTCTGGGCCCTCTACGCCGACAAGCGCGACCGCCCCTTCTGGAAGGAGGCCGCCGACGCGAGCCGCGCCTTCCTCAGGAAGGCCGCCCACCCCTCGACCGGCCTCATGAGCGACTACGCCGAGTTCGACGGGACTCCCGTGGACCTCAACAACGGCAGGCACGAGACCTTCTCCTACGACGCCTGGCGCATCGGCATGAACGTCGCCCTCGACTGGGCCTGGAACCGGAAGGACCCCTGGCAGAAGGAATGGATGGAACGGTACCTCGGCTTCTTCGCCTCCAAGGGCGTCTCATCCTACGGCGACCGCTATACGGTCGAGGGCGAGCAGTTCAGCGGGAACCACTCCCTCGGCCTCGTCGCCATGAACGCCGTGGCGGCCGCCCGCTCGGGCCGCGCCGACGCCGCCGAGTTCATCGACGCCGTGTGGAGCTCCTACCCGCCGAGCGGGAAGTGGCGCTACTACAACGGCATGCTCTACATGTTCGCCCTCCTCGACCTGAGCGGCAATTACCGGATCTACCTGCCCAAGAAGTGAGGCCGAGCGCGGCGCCCCGTCGAACGCGAGCCTGAACGGGAGGCCTCGGGAAATGCCCGTTTCCGAGGCCTCGCGTTCCGCGTCTCAGGAGGCGCCGGGCTCCGGAAGCGGGACCGGGCCGAGCCTGGCCTCGAGAGCGAGCGCCGCCTCGAGGCAGAGGTCCTCCCGGAACGGCGAGGCGACGAGCTGGACTCCGAGGGGCAGTCCGAGAGCGGTCGTTCCCGCGGGCAGGGACGCGGCCGGCAATCCGAGGAAGGACGTGACCGAGCAGAGCCCCATCCCGCGCATGATCCTCGCGTGGGACTCCGCGCTCTCTATGTCCGCGCCGGCCTGAACCGACGGTTCCGCGAAGACGGGTCCGAGGACGAGGGGACGGCGCTCGAGGAAGGCGGCCCAATCGCGCTGGATCCCCTGCCTGAGCGCGATCAGGTCCTGGTATCCGGCGAGGTCGACCGGCTTACTCCCCTCCATGGACAGCTCGATATAGCGTCGGCCTTCCGGACCGAGGAGGCGCTCGAGCATGGGCTTCGATCGCGCGAATTCCGCCATGACGATCATGGAATAGGCTTCGAGGGCCTCATCGAAGCGGGGAAGGTCCGCTTCCTCCACGCGGTAGCCACCCGCTTCGAGGGCCGCCGCCGCTTCATCGAGGGCGCGCGCGACGTCCGGATGGAGCTCTTCTCCGACATGCGAGCGCGCGAGCGCCACGCGGAGCGTTCCCGTCCGCGGCCGTCCGAAGAGCGGAACGGGAGGAACGCGGGGATCGCGGGGATCCGGTCCCGCGACGATCTGGTACGCGAGGTGGAGGTCGCGGACTTCCCGCGCGAGGAGCCCGTCCACGGGGACGACCTGCGAAGCGAAGGCCGAATCGCGGGGCCCGACGCTCTTGTCGCTCGGGACCCGCCCCGAGCCCGGCTTGAGCGACGCGCAGCCCGAGAACAGGGCCGGTAACCGGACCGAGCCGCCCGCGTCGTTCCCCAGCCCGAGGGGCGACATGCCCGCCCCCACGGCCACGCCCTCCCCGCCCGAGGATCCCCCGGGCGAGAGCGCGCCATCGCGCGGATTGACCGTGGCGCCGTAGAGCGAGCTCATGGTATGGAAGCGCAGGGAGAGGTCCGGCATATTGCTGTGCGCGAGGGGTATGGCCCCCGCGGCGCGTAGGCGCTCCACGGCCGGCGCGTCCGATCCGGCGATCGCCTTCGCGAGCGCTGGCGTTCCGTGCGTCGTCGCCTTCCCCGCCACGTCGATGTTCGATTTCACCGTGAAGGGCACGCCCGCGAGGGGACCGAGGGGGAGACCGCGCGCCCGCCGCGCGTCCGTAGCCTCGGCGGAGCGCATCGCCTCGTCCTTCCAGACCTCGACGAGGGCGTTGAGTCGTGGATTGACTTCCTCGATCCGCGCGATGAACGAGGCGACGACCTCGGCGGCCTTCCATTCACCCGCGGCGATCCCCGCCGCGAGCCTCGCCGCGCCGAGCCGCCACGGTTCGGTTCCCGCGCTCTCGCGGGGCCGCCCCGCCGCGCGAAGGATCGCCGGATACCGCAGGGGCTCGGGCCGCGCCTCCGCGCGGCGTATGTCCGCGGCCATCTCGAGCGCGTGATCCCTGAGACCGTCCGGCCACGAAGCGATAGCGGACTCGAAGCCCTCGATGTCGCCCGCGTAGAGGGCCCTGGTCGCTTCCTCGAATCCGGGAAGGTTCCCCGCGATCGACCAGAGGAAGGTCCCGAGCGCCTCGATCCTCCGCTTGGTCCCCCCTGAATCCGCCGCGCGCGACGCCTCCACGAGGTTCCTGAGCGTCCCCGACGCCTTCCCGGGCTGGGCGTTGAGCCATTCCCAGTGACGCGGCAGGAGAGTCACCTCGGCGCTCCGTACGCCCAGCTTCGGCCTCCCCGGGCCCGCCTTACCGCCCGTTTCTCCATCCTCCGCACCGAGCGCCCGCGCGACCGCCTCGTCCGCGCTCCCGCGGAAATCGAAGTCGACTTGACGTCCATTCTCCACGTCGAAGATAAGGACCTGCGCCGATCCCGAGTCCAGGAAAGCCTTGGTTTCCCTGAGCACGTGCTCGAGCCCGCCATAGGCGATTCGCTCGTATCCGCTGAAGCTGCAATATAATCCGGTATTCATGAGCCTAATTATATCCGGGTATAATTAACCTGTCAATATTACCCGGATATAATTCATATCTGATCGATCTCTACATGCGCACTCAATGAACCTTCCTCATCCTGACGTCATCAATGTACACCGTGGCGCTGCCGATAGCGCCGACCTGGAAAACGAAATTCGCGTCCATGTCCGTTGGCTGCCCCATCGTGAAGGCGTAGGAATACTCAGTCATCGCGGGGCCGATTTCGAAAGCGTCGTTCCCCGAGTAAATCGTCCACGGGTCGTGGTTGACCTGGACCATGCAGATGATCCGGCACGGAACGTCGGCTCTCGCCCTGAAGCTCACCGCGTACGCGCATCCGTTCTCGACCGGCACGCCCGCTTGGGTCATGCCGATATCCCAGATGTTCGTCGCTGAATTCGTTATGGCCGTCTTGAGCTCCCCGTTCACGACGGACATCATCCCGGCGCCCCCGTTATTGCTCCAGAAGGCCCAGCAGGCCTGGCCGAAATCGAATTTTCCGTTGAGGATCATGGTGTTCGCGTCGATTGAGGAGGATTTCGTGAGGATCCTCCCGTCCATAGCGGGAACGAGAAACCGGTTGTTTATCTCCCCGGTGGTCCAGTCCTTGTGCATAGTCGAAGTCGCCACCACGACGGAAGCGCTCGTCGTGTTGGCGTAGGCCGCGCCGTTCTGGAAATTCCTGGAATATATTCCCTGATCGGCTCCGAAGCCGCCTGACGGAGTCCCGAGATCGGCGTCGTACTCGTCGAACCACCACAGCTGCCCGTGGATGCAGTCTCCAGAATCGAATCCGAAATAGCCGTCCCCGAGCAGGGCCGTAGCGAGGCCCAGGCGCATCCTCCGCCGGTCATCGGCGGTCAGGACGTTCTTCGACTTCGCGACGTTGAATTCCCTGGACTCGCCGCAGCGAGTATCCACGCCGATCATGTAATGCGTCGCTCCCGCGGTCATCGCGTCCTGGTATCCGTCCCAGATGCAGTTGTATCCGCCGGACCACGCGGTGGATCCGAATTCGTCGCCCAGGGCGTTCTCGTGGTAGCATCCGTCAATCCAATCGTAGTATTGACTGTCCGCCGCGAGAGGATTCCCTCCGTTCCCCGTCACGATCTTCCCGGGGCACCGCGACTTCAGTTCCCTGGCGGCGTAAGTCATCCCGTCGCGCCAGCGGAGGGTATCATCCCAGTTCGACGTCCCGTTCTCGTCCACGTCCACCGCGAAGGATCCGCCCATGAGCGGCCATTCGCACATGCAATCGAGGAACACCCCGTCGTACAGGCCGGTGTCGAGGTAGTTCGTTTTCGCGAATTCGACGATGTACGCGGGCCACGCGAAACCCGCCTTGTACGGGTTCATTACGCGCTCGTAGTACGGCGCGCCGAAGGTGACGTAGGCTCCCGCCGTATCCCTGAGGAACCAATTCGGGTTCCCCTGCGGGATGCCCGCCCCGAAGGGCCGCGACGCGTCCGGCGACTGCCCGATCGGTATCCACGCGAGGATGACGATATCCGGATTCAATTGGCGCATCCTGGCGAAATCGAGCCCCTCTTCAGCGGCCTTGTACGGGAACATGATCAAGACATCCCATTGGGCGAGCCGCTCGGACCGCTGATCGGCCGGCGTCTCGTTGGGCGAGAAATGATAATAGTTCACGAGCTTGGGGTATTTTCGCGCGACCGCGCCTGTCGGAGGGAGCTTCCATCCCATCGTCGATATGTCCGGCTGCGGATTCCCGTCTTCGCTATCATACCCGCAGGATGCGACCAGGCACAGCGCGGCCAGGACCGCGAAACTCGACCATATCCGAGATTTATGCATATCCGCCCCCCGCATGTCACATCATACCAACAATTTCCGCCCCGCCGCCGCTTTTTTCCTTCCATTACCGGTAAGCGCCTATCCGGCGCCTTCCCCTCCCCAGGCCCCATGCCTCTCGGAAAAGCCGATGGGAAGCGCCGTACCCGGTCGCCTTCCCCTCCCTAGGCCTCCAGACAGGCAACGCACCCTAAAAGACCCCCGAAATCACCCCGAATCGGCGACGACGGCGGG
>CAYNQK010000071.1:0-15130 GCA_964399285.1 uncultured Spirochaetales bacterium
GCTTCGGGCGCCACGCCGGCGCGGCGCTCATCGCCCACGGGCACCTCCGGCAGGCCGAGCTCTGGCCGGTGCTCCGCGCCCCCGCGGAGTGGATCCGCGGGGGGATGGGGGGGGGCGCGTCGCCGCTCGCGGCGAACGCGCGCGCCGCTCGGGACTCAGCGCCGCCGCTTAGGGCCCGACGAGGGGGGCGCGGTCGACCCGTCCTCCGGCCAGTCGTGCTTGGGGTAGCGTCCGCGCATGTCCTTGCGCACCTCGGCGTAGCTCGTTTTCCAGAAGCCCGCGATGTCGCGCGTGGACTGGACGGGCCGTCCCGCGGGGGAGAGGAGGCGGATGAGGATCGGCTTCCCGCAGGAGAGCGGGTGCTCGGCGAGGCCGAAGAACTCCTGCACCTTTCCCTCGATCGCGGGACCGCCCTCGGCGCCGTAGTCGACGCGGACGCTCCTCCCCGAGGGGAGGGCGATCGACGCGGGCGCCTCGCGGTCGAGGATCGCGCGGAGGGGAGCGATGAGCGAGGAGAGGGCGGAGAGGAGGCCGGCCTCCGAGAGGAGGGTCGGGAGGAACCCCTCGCGGAGGGCGGAGGGAAGCGCGCAATACGGTATGAGCCAGTCGCGCGCCCCCGAGGCGAGCGACTCGTCGTCGAGGGAGCCTGGCTCGAGCGCGGACCGGCCGCCGCCCGGGGCCGCCTCCAGGCACCAGCGCGCGCGTTCGAGGAGGCTCCGCGAGGCCGCGTTCCAGGGGAGGACCGAAAGCCCCTCGGCCTCGAGGCGTTCGATGAACGCCCGCTCGAAGAGGCTCCGCGCGTCCGCGATCTCCGCGTCCTTCGCCTTTCCCGGGACGCGGATCTTCCCGTAGCCTGAATACGCGGACGCCTTCGGCGAGAGGCCCTTCCATTCGATATCGAGGCCGGGCTCGGCGAAGGCGACGATCCTATCGCGGACGAAGGCCTCGCCGAGGGGCGCGGCGGCGCGGACGACGCCCACGGCCTGTCCCGCGTCCACGTCGGGCGCGACGATCCACTCGGCGCCCTCGAGCGTTCCCGCGTGCGCTCCCGGCGCCGCGGCGAGGCGCGCCGTCCTCCCCGAGGGGAAGCGATAGAGCCCGCCGGTAGCCGCGCTTCTTCCCGTCGCCGCGTTCCGCTCGAGCCGGGCGACGCGGTCCGGATACGCGAGGGCGAGCGCGTCTCCCGCGGATTCGATCCCGGCGACGAACCGCTCGTTTCCCCTCAGGCCGACGAGGTCCATGAGCCGGCCGCATTCCCGCCGGGCGCGGTCGGCCCATGCGCCGCCGCCGCCGCCCGCGATCGCCTCGATCCGGTGGCGGATATCGGCATCGCCCTCTATGCCCGATCGGTCGCGCTCGGAGAGCAGGGCCGCGCAGGCGCAGGCGAGGGCGGACCCGTCGCGGATCAGCATGGCGCCGAGCCGCGGGCCCGCGCCGAGCGCGGCGCAGCGCCTGCCCTCCGCGTTCGGCCTGCCCTCCGCGTCCAGGAGCCTCAAATCCCCGAGGAGGCTCCTCGCGCGGAAGAGCGCGCCCGGGGGCGGAGCATCGAGGAAGGGGAGGGCGGAGGGATCGCTTCCCCAGACCAGGCACTCGAGGAGGAGGGAAGCGAGGTCCGCCCTGAGGATTTCAGGGACGGGGCCGCTCTGGAGAGGCTCGTCCGCGCTCCAGAGGCGCACGCAGGTTCCCGCGTCCTCCCGCCCCGCGCGTCCCGCGCGCTGGTCCGCGTCCGCTCCGCTCACGCGCTCGGTGAAGAGCCCGTCCATGCCGACGCCGGGATCGTAGCGCGAGAGCCGCGCGAGCCCGGCGTCCACGACCGCGCGCACGCCCGGCACGGTGAGGCTCGACTGCGCCACGCTCGTGGAGAGGATGATGCGCCTCCTCGCGCCGCGCGCCGAGGATTCCCCGCCGCGCACGACGCGCCGCTGGTCCTCGAGGGGGAGGCTTCCGTGGAGGGCGAGGACCTCGGCGCCGAGGTCGGGGAGTTCGCGCCGGAGGCGCTCGATCTCGCCGACGCCGGGGAGGAATACGAGTACGTCGCCCTTCGAGGAGGAGAATGCCCGCGCGACGCTCCGGGCGGCGTCCGCGATGAGCGATCGGCGATCGGCGGGCTCGTGGCGGATCTCCACGGGATGCGCGGCCCCCGGGACCTCGAGGACGCCCGGCTCCGCGCCCGTCGCCGACGAGAGGAAGGCCGCGAGGGCTTGCGCGTCGAGGGTCGCGGACATGAGGACGAGGGCGAGATCGCTCCTGATCGAGGCTCTCGCGTCGAGGCAGAGGGCGAGTGACAGGTCCGCGCCGACGGATCGTTCGTGGAATTCGTCGAAGACGACGGCGGAGAATCCCGAGAGGGACGGATCGTCCTGGATCATCCTGAGGAGGACGCCCTCGGTGACGCAGAGTATCCGCGTATCGCGCGATCCCCTCCGCTCGCCGCGCACCGCGTAGCCGACCCGCGCTCCCGGCTCTTCCCCGAGGAGGGAGGCGATGCGGGACGCGGCCTGGACGGCGGCCACGCGCCGGGGCTCGGCCATGAGGACGGCGCCCCCGCCGCCGCGCGCGCGGAGGTCCTCCATGAGCGCGATGGGGAGGAGGGTGGTCTTCCCCGAGCCGGGCTCCGCGGAGAGCGCGAGCGATCCGCGCTCCCCGAGGAGGCGGACGCATTCGCCGAGGGCGGGGACGAGCGGAAGATCGGGCCAGTCGATGGAGGGCACGGGGGCATTGTAGGGGGGCTTATGCTCTTTTCCAAGCGGCTCGCGCGCGGAATCGGCCCCAAGTTCTTTATCGGGCGCGGGACATCGAGGGAGGACTCTCGACGGCGGAACGGCCTGAGCTTCAGGCTCCGGTTATCCGCGCCTCGAGGTAGAAGAGCTCGTCGATGCCGGGGATCCCGGCCTCGGGCGTCTGCACCTTCGTGAAGCGGTAGCGCTCGCGGAGCTTCCGCGCGAAGGCGGCGTTGACGAGGATCTTGCCCGGGTAGCAGAGCCCCTCGACGAGGGCGCAGGCCTTGACCGTCGGGCCGAAGACGTCCCACACGTACTTGCGCTCGCCCACGACGCCCGCGACGAGGGGGCCGGAGCAGACGCCGATCTTGAGCGAGAGCGGGGTCCGCTCCTCGACGCGGATGCGCTTCAGCATGTCCGAGAAATCGAGGGCGAATTCCGCGATCGCCGCCGCGTGGTCGGCGCGGACCGCGGGCGCCCCCGCGACGCAGAGGTAGCGCTCGCCCGAGGTGCGCACCTTCTCGATGCCGCGTTCGGCGGCGAGGACGTCCAGGACCGAGTAGAGCTGGTTGAGGCTCTCCACGAGCCGCCGCGGTTCCATGCCCTCGGTCGCGCGGTCGAAGTCCGAGACCGAGGCGGAGAGGACGGTAGCGTCCGCGAACTCGTCGACGACCGCCGCGCGGGCGTCCTCCGCGAGGCGGCGGGCCACCGGCTCGGGCAGGACGCTCTCGAGGAGCCCCCGCTCGCGGTCCCGCTCGCGCCTGAGCTCGAGCTCCAGCGCGCCGATCCGCTCGTTCGCCTCCTCGATCTCGCGCTCGAGGAGCTTGGTCCTGGCCTCGCCGCGCTTGGCCCCGGCGAGGAGCTTCCGGTACGCCGCGAGGAATACGCGCATGCGCTCGCGCATCCCGAGGAGATCGGCCTTGAGCTGTTCGGCGGCCGAGCGGGCGTCGCCGGGGAGGGGGCTACCGGCCATTCGAGGCCCCCTTCATGCCGCCCCAGGCCATCGCCGATCCGGGGCCCTTCCTGCGGGCCCGGTGGAGCGCGTACTCGGCGAGCGCGACGACGGCGTCCGCTCCCTTGTCGGCGCCCTTGCCCTCGGAGCGGTAGTCCGTGAGCCCGGCGGAGCAGCTTAAGCGAGCGGGGGAGCCGGAGGCCCCGGGAAGCGGCGTCTCGCGGGAGAGTCCGTCCCATGCCGCGATCTTCCGCGCCGCTTCCTTGACCACGCGGGCCGCCTGTTCCTTGTCCGCTCCGGGGAGGAGCACGAGGAATTCGTCGGAACCGAAGCGGCCCACGAGGTCGTAGGACCGCACCGCGGCCTTGAGGATGCCCGCGAAGCGCTTGAGGGCCTTGTCGCCCGCCTTGGAGCCGTACGCCTCGTTCACGGCGGAGAGCCCGTCGAGGTCGAAGACGATGAGGGAAAAGCCGATCTTGCCGGGCTCGACGGTGCGGTCCGCTCGGTTCTTCTCTTCCTTCACGCGCTTCAAGATTTCCTGCCGGGAGGGGAGCGACGTGAGCGGGTCGCCGGGAACCGGGGGCTTGGCGGACGCGGGTCCGGCGTCCGCTCCGGGGAGGGAGGCGAAGGCGGCCGAGAGCCCCTCGCATTCGCGGGCGCGCTCCTCGAGCGACGCCGCGAGGGCTTCGATCTCGGGCAGGAGGCCCTCCTCGAAGGAGTAGAGTCCGGAACTGTCTTCCCCTTGTCCCCGTAACGGCACGGCGAGCCTCCGGAATGAATCGGACGGGCGCGGGGCCCGCACGATCCGGCCCCCGGGAAAGTAGCGTCGCCGCGCGGGCGGCCTGTCAACCCGGGCCGTCCGCGCGGAAGCGGCCGAGGGCCGCCTACCGTCAGTGGCCGCAGCCTCCGCAGGAGCAGCCGTCGTCCTCTTCGTCGCCGCAGGAGCCGCAATCGCAGGAGTGGATCCCGCCGCGGGAGATCTCCTCCTCGCTCGCCTCGCGGATGCCCCTCACGGTGACCTGGAAATGGAGGGTCGCCCCTGCGAGGGGGTGGTTCGCGTCCAGGGTGACTGAGTCGCCTTCGACCCCGGTCACGGTCACGACCCTGACCCCTTCCTCGTCGTGCGCCTCGAACTGCATCCCGACTTCGATGGGATCGCCCGCGGGGAAGCGGTCCCGGGGCACGCTCGCCACGAGCTGCTCGTGGCGGACTCCGTAGGCGTCCTCGGGGGCCACGGTGACGGAGAACGAATCGCCGGCCTTCTTCCCCTCCAGTTCGCGTTCCAGGCCGGGGATGATGTTCCCCCTCCCGTGGAGATATTCGAGGGGTTCGTCCGCCCCTGACCGGTCGAGGATCTCCCCCGAGTCGTCCTTGAGGACGTATTCCAGGGAAACCACGCTGTTCTTAGTGATCGTCATCCGCCTTCCTTTCCCGGCCATCTTACCCGCGGGGGGGCCGCCTCGGCAAGGACGGGGCCGGGGCCCCGAGCGCGCCGCCCGAGCCCGCGGAGCCCGGTTTTTCCATTTGACAGGGAGGGTGGATTGCCCTAGTATGAGGGGCGACGGTCACGATAGTAAGGAGAAAGGCATGGACAACAGGGTCGGATTGGTTTTCTTCGTCATTTTCGTGCTTTTATTCGCGTTCGCGTTCGTGTTCGGCTGGTACGCGCTCGAGATGCCCAGCCTCGTCTTCGGCATACTCGCCCTCGTCGGCTTCATCGTCGTGCTCGCGGGCAGTCTCATAAACGGGGCCCTCATCAAGAACGAGGGCGGAGCGCTGGCCCCCTGGTATTTCACCCTGGCGATCGTCGTCGGCGTCGTCTTCGTCTGGTACCTGACCAGGTCGGGGACCGCCCTGGGATTCTGGACCTAGTCCGGGAGCCGAGGAAAAGAAAAAGCCGGGCGCGCAGCCCGGCTTTTTTTTTCGTCCATCCGCCTCGCTCGAGGCCGCCCCTCGGCGTCGCCTCAATCGGCGGCGGGCGACGGCACGGGCGCCTGGGCCTTCGATTTCGCTTTCTTCTTTTCGGCTTTCGCCTTTCGCTCGTCCAGGATCGCGTTCGTCTTCTTGAGGAGCCGCTCGGAGAGGATCTTGTACTCCTGGGGCAGGAAGGCCGCGTCCGGGGCTCCGTAGCGCTCGAGGAGGGCTCCGAAGCCCGCGGCGGCGGCCTCGTAGCGTCCCGCCTTGTAATCGAGGAAGGCGATCTCGTACTCGCAGGCGCAGACGATCGCGAGGTCTTCGGGGAACCGTTCCTTCGCCGCCTCGTAGTAGGCGCGGGCCGTCTTCTCCTTGCCCGCGTCGCTCGCCTCCTGGGCGCGCTGGATCATCTCCCGCGCTCCGGCTCCCTCGGGGATCTGCTTGGGCGCGGTCTCGCAGGCGGCGATCGAGAGGACGGCTACGGCGGCCGCCACGGCTATGGGTATTCTACGCATGTTCCTTCCGTTTCAGAACCGCAGGGGTTCGTCCTTCATAGGCAGGGATTTCTTGAGGTCGCGGATGAAGTCGCGGGATTCGCCCATGTCCTCGTACGTATCGCAATGCGGTATGCTCCGCCTCGCGACCGTGAAGTACTTGTAGGTCTTCTCCTCGCCGAGCTTCTTGCGCCACTTGCCCGCGTCGCAGCGGACACGGAGGTAGAACTGGTTGGGGCCGTTCGCCGGGCTCGGCACGAGCTTGCAGTGGATGCAGTTCGCGCAATAGAGCTTTCCGGCGCAGCGGGCGTCCGTCGCGCTCTCGGCGATGCCCTCCTCGAACTCGACTCGTTCGACGTTTTCCATTCGACCCTCCCCGCGACGTCGTCGCGGACTACGCATCGAGGCTATCACGCGGCGGAGCCTCCGTCAAGGGAAAACGCCATCCGCGCGGCGTTCCGCGGCATGCGAAGGAACGCATGGCCGCGGGATCGCGCCTCGACCTCGATTATCGGCGCGAATTCGCGAAACGGGCGAGTCTATCGCGCGCCGAGCGCGAATTCAGGGCGGCATCGGCGGGCGCACCCGAAGAATCTCGGGCGCACCCGAATTCGCTTTACCCTCGGCGGGAGTTCATAGTACTACTAACGCATGGCGACGGACGAGGGCGTCGAGGGCAGGAATATCCGTCTCGCGAAGACCGAGCGCCGTCACGGCGAGGACAGCTGGTACGTCCTGGACAACGCGGCGTCTTTCATGCCCGCCCTCGCTAACAATACCATCACCCTCGTCTTCAGGATATCCGCGACCCTCAAGGAGGCCGTGCGCCTCCCCGAGCTCGAGCGCGCGCTCGAGGCCGTTTCGAAGCGCTATCCCTATTACATCGTCGAGCTCAGGCGCGGATTCTTCTGGTACTACCTCGCCCCGGTGGAGGGACGCGCGCCCAAGGTCGTCGCGGACTCGAAGTACCCCTGCCTCAACATGCACGCCCGCCGGTCGGGGCGTTTCCTCTTCAGGGTCCGCGCCTTCCGCTCGCGGATCGCCGTCGAGTTCTGCCACATCCTCACCGACGGCACGGGCGCGCTCGCCTTCCTGAAGTCCCTTATCCACGAGTACTTCCGGCTCCGGGGCGTCTCCGTCCCCGATCCGGGGGACATCCTCGTCGCCGGGACGGTGCCCGATCCGGAGGAATCCGAGGACGCCTTCAACCGGCACTTCCGCGCGGACGTCCCCTTCGCGCCGACCGAGAAGAAGGCCTTCCACTTCCCCTCCCTCCCCCTCCTCCCCGGGCAGTACCGCGTCATCACGGGCGTCGTGCCGCTCGCCGACGCCCTCCGCGCCGCGAAGGCCCATGGGAACACCCTCACCGAGTACCTCGTCGCGGCGTACATGGCCGCCATGCAGGACCTCTACTACGCCCTGCCGCTCCCCATCCGCAGGGCCATGCGCCCGCGCATCGCGGTCCAGGTCCCGGTCAACCTCCGGAACCTCTTCCCCACGCGGAGCCTCAGGAACTTCTCGCTCTACGTCCTCCCGTCCATAGACACCCGGCTCGGCCACTACGGCTTCGACGAGATCTGCAAGCGGGTCCGCCTCCACATGCAGGCCGAGGTCAACGCGAAGTCCATATCGACGCAGATCGCGCGCAACGTGGGCGGGGGGCGCTTCGTCCCGATCAGGCTCCTCCCCCTCGCTCTCAAGAACCTCGCGGCGCGGCTCGTGTACCGCAGGATGGGCGAGGACACGATGTCCGGCTTCGTGTCCAACCTCGGGGCCGTGGCGCTCCCGGCGCCGCTCGACGGCCTCGTGGAGCGCTTCGACTTCGTGCCCGCCCCGGGCAAGCGGCACAAATCGAACGCGAACGTGGTAAGCTACGGGGGGAAGCTCGTCATCGCCTTCGGCTCCCTCGCCGCTTCGGCCGACCTCGAGCGGCTCTTCTTCTCGAGGCTCGCGGCCGACGGCGCCGTCGCGACCGTAGAATCGAACATGTGAGGTGCGTATGGCCGTATGCCCGAATTGCCAGGTCGAGCTCGCGGAGGGCTCGCGATCATGCCCGCTCTGCAAGGCGCCCGTGCGCGAAGATGCCGGCCGGAGCGGGGCGGATTCCCCATATCCCGAGCGCGCCATAGATCCCGAGGGCTTCGAGGGGCTCGGCGCCCTGTCGAAGGCCCAGAAAAGGAAGATCTTCATCGAGGTCTACACGGTCTGCTCCCTCATCGTCGCCTTCGTGGTGGCCGCGGTGGACCTCTTCGCGGACGAGGGCGGATTCCTCTCCTTCTCGTGGTCCCTCATCCCCGTCGCCACGCTCGCGCTCGCCTGGCTCTCCGTCTGCATACCCCTTCTGCTCGAGCGCAGGCCCTGGCTCATCCTCGCGGCGCTCGCCCCCGCGCTCCTCGGCTACGTCTTCCTGATCGACGTCCTGGACGGCGGGGGCATCGGCTGGTTCCCGACCCTGGGTGCGCCCATAGCGGGCCTCGCCGTCGCCGCCGTGGTCGTCTCCGCCGTGCTCGGCACGGTGACGAGGAGGAAGGGCCTCAACGTCATCGCCATCGCCCTCGTGGCGGGCGCGGCGCTCGCGTCGGGCGTCGAGATCCTCCTCGGCCTCCACTTCACGGGCAAGCCCGCGTTCTCCTGGTCGGCCGTCGTGGACATCGCCGTGGTGCCCGTGGCGGGCTTCCTCTTCTATCTCCATTACCGGATCACGCGCAGGGCGAGCCTCCGCAAGCTTTTCCACCTCTAGACCGGATTTCCGGCTTCGTGGTATCAAAAGCCGTGAAAAACCCCGCGACCCGGATCGCCGAACCAGAGGACGGGCCCGTCCACCACTGCGGGGTCGCTGGCGCCTGGTCGCCCGTTTCCGCCAATCTCCCGCGCAGCCTCTTCTTCATGCTCTTCTCCCTCCAGCACCGCGGCCAGGAGAGCGCGGGCCTCGCGTGGACCGATCCCGCCTCCGGCGCCATCGAGCACGAGAAGGGCCTCGGCATGGTCCGCGAGACGCTCGGGTCCTTCCTCGAGCGGGACGTCCCCGCGCGCGCCGCCATCGGGCACGTGCGCTACTCCACCGCGGGCGGCTCGGGCCTCCGCAACGCGCAGCCCCTCGTCGTCGAGTGCAACAAGGGCCGCATCGCCCTCGCGCACAACGGCAACATCTCCAATTCCGACGCCCTCCGCGCGGAGCTCGCCGCGGACGGCGCCATCTTCCAGTCCTCGAGCGACACCGAGCTCATCCTCCACCTCATGACCCGTTCCAGGAAAAGCGATCCCTCCGAGGTCGTGCGCGAGGCCTTCTCCAGGCTCGAGGGCTCCTACTCCGTCGTCATGCTCTGGAACGACGAGCTCTGGGCCATCCGCGATCCCGACGGGTTCCGCCCCCTCTACCTCGCGACCGACGGCGGCCTCCGCCTCGCGGCGAGCGAGACCTGCGCACTCCTCTTCGACGGACCGCGGCCGTACCGGGAGATCGCCCCCGGGGAGGCCTGGTCGATCGGGCCCTCGGGCGAGCGCTCCTTCGCGCTGGGCGGCCGCGAGCGGAGCGGCGCGCGCTGCGCCTTCGAGCTCATCTATTTCGCGCGTCCGGATTCCGAGGTGTTCGGGAGGAGCGTCCACGAGGCGAGGACGGCCCTGGGAGCTGCCCTCGCGGAGGACGACGGCGTCCCGGGAGACGTCGTGGTCCCCGTGCCGGACTCGGGCAACATCGCGGCCATGGGCTACGCGCGGCGCTCGGGCATCCCCTTCGACTTCGGGCTCTGCCGCAACCACTACGCGGGCCGTTCCTTCATCATGCCGGATCCCGCCAAGCGCGAGCTCGCGGTCCGCATGAAGCTCATGCCCGTGCGTTCCGTCGTATCCGGTAAGCGCGTCGTACTCGTGGACGACTCCCTCGTGCGCGGAACGACGAGCAAGATCATCGTGCGCCTCCTCAGGGAGGCCGGCGCGCGCGAGGTCCATCTCAGGCTCTCCTCGCCCGAGATCCACGAGCCCTGCTACTACGGCATCGACATCCCCACGCGGGAGGAGCTCATCTCGAACCGCATGAGCCCCGCGGAGATCGCCGCGGAGGTCGGCGCGGACTCGGTCCGCTTCCTCCCCCTCGCGCGGCTCGACGAGTGCCTCGGAGGGAAGGGCGGGCACTGCAAGGCCTGCTTCGACGGGCGCTATCCCGCGACGCGCGGGGAGGGGAATTAGCATGGGAAGGCTCGCCGTCCTCGCCTCGGGCAACGGATCCAACTTCGAGGCCCTCGTCCTCGCGCTCCGCGCGACGGGCCGCCACTCCGTCGCCGTCCTCGTCTGCGACCGCAGGGCCGCCTTCGCCTTCGAGCGGGCCGCGCGGCTCGGGATTCCCGCCGTCTACGTGAAGTACCCCGGCAGGACGCGCGAGGAGGCCGAGGCCGAGATCGAGGCCGCCCTCACGGAGGCGAAGGCGGACGCCGTCGCCCTCGCCGGCTTCATGCGCATCCTCTCGCCCGGATTCGCCGCGCGCTGGGAGGGACGGCTCATCAACGTCCATCCCTCGCTCCTCCCGCGCCATCCCGGCGTCCGCGCGATCGAACGTTCCTGGGAATCGGGCGACGAGGCGCTCGGAGTGACCGTCCACTACGTCGACGGCGGCATGGACTCCGGGCCGATCATCCTCCAGCGCTCCTTCAGGCGCGCCGAGGCCGCGAGCCTCGAGGCGGCCGAGGAGCGCATCCACGGGATCGAGCACGAATGGTACCCGAAAGCGGCCATATCCCTTCTGGACGGCGGCCGCCCGTCCGACACCGCATCCGGAGGAACCGAGGCATGAAGATCATGGTCCTGGGATCTGGCGCGCGCGAGCACGCGATCGCCTGGAAATTCTCCAAATCGAAACGCATCACCGGGCTCTACGCGGCGCCCGGCAACGCCGGCACCGCGGAGATCGCGGAGAACGTGGAGGTCGATCCAGAGGATCCGGCGGCCGTCGCGGCCGCCGCCAAGTCCCTCGGCATCGACTTAGTCTTCGTCGGGCCCGAGGGCCCGCTCGTGGCCGGCGTGGCCGACAAGCTCAGGGACGCGGGCATCCTCGTCTTCGGCCCGGGGGCCAAGGCCGCGCGGCTCGAGGGCTCCAAGGCCTTCGCCCGCGCGCTCATGGAGAAGCACGGGATCCCCTGCGCGCGGAGCGGGCACTTCTCCAAGGGCCAGCGCCACCACCTCAAGAAGTACCTCGACGACGCGTGGCGCAAGGGCGCGTCGCGCATCGTCGTGAAGAAGAGCGGCCTCGCCGCCGGCAAGGGCGTGCTCGAGGCCGCGGACAAGGCGCGCGCGCTCGCCTTCGGGGAGGAGGTCCTCCAGGACGACGACGTCGTGGTGGAGGAATTCCTCTCGGGATGGGAGCTCTCGCTCTTCGCGCTCTGCGACGAGGAGCGCTACGTCCTCCTCCCTCCCTGCGCCGACCACAAGAAGGCCGGCGAGGGCGACACGGGCGGCAACACGGGCGGCATGGGCGCGATCTGCCCCGTTCCGCCCGCCGACCGCGAGACCATGGCGCGCATCGAGCGCGAGATCGTCGCGCCCACCTTCGCCGCCATGCGGAAGGAGGGCCTCGCCTACCGCGGCGTCCTCTTCTTCGGGATCATGGTGACGGAATCCGGGCCCAAGCTCCTCGAGTACAACGTGCGTTTCGGCGATCCCGAGACCCAGTCCCTCCTCCCCCTCCTCGAGACCGACCTAGTCGACGTCGCCGAGGCGGTGGCGACGGGCAAGGTCGCCGGGCTCAGGCCCGCCTTCAGCGATTCCTCCGCGGTCGGCATCGTCGTGGCCGCCCCCGGCTATCCCGACGCGTATCCCAAGGGGATCGCCGTCGACGCCGCGGGCGCGGCCTCCGTCCGCGACGCCGTGGTGTTCCACGCCGGAACGACGAGGGACGGAGGCGGCACGCTCCGCACGGGGGGCGGACGCTGCTTCACGGCGGTCGGAGTGGCGAACGACCTCATCTCGGCCAATAAGGCGGCGTACGAGGCGGCCAAGCGCGTGAACTTCGAGGGCGCCTGGTTCCGCGGGGACATCGGCAGGAAATTCTACGGGGAGTCGGCATGAAAGACGTGCTGTTCATCATCGGGTCCGAATCGGACAGGGATCAGATCCAGCCGGGGCTGGACCTGATGGCCGAAAAGGGGCTCTCGGGGGACCTCAAAGTCCTCTCCGCGCACCGCGACCTTCCGGCCCTTCTCGCCTTTCTCCAGGCCGAGGCCGCGGGCTACCGCGTCATCATCGCGGCGGCGGGGCTCGCCGCCGCCCTGCCCGGGGTGGTCGCGTCCCAGGTGAAGAATCCCGTGATCGGGATACCCCTCGTCTCGGGCCCCCTCGCGGGGACGGACGCCCTCCTCTCGATTCTCCAGCTTCCCAAGGGCGTTCCCGTCGCGACCATGGGCATCGGGAAGCAGGGCGTGCTGAACGCCGTCCACCTCGCCTCGCGCATCGTCGGGAAGGCCTAGCGAGCGCTTCTCGCGGCGCGACAGCGTGTAAGCGCGATAATGCGCCGTAGATTCCGCAATTACGCCGTCGCGGCGCCTCTCGCGGAAATCCATAAAAATAACCACCGGGATCGGCCGGACCGTGATATACTCCACGCATCGCGGCGACGGTTCCACGGCGCCGAATTCCACTCCGAGGGGCATCGTTATGAGCGGCAAGGTCGACCGCGACCTCTGGTCCGAAGTCTCAACGCTGATAGCCGGTAGCGGCGCGCGCCTCGATCCGCTCGACGGCCGGCCCGGCTTCGCCGAGCTCCTCTCCCGCTTCGTACGCCGCGACTTCGCCGAGGCGGAGGCCGAGGCCCATTGGGCCGCCATCGTGCCCCGCGCACTCGACATGGCTTCCCGCCTCGGCCGACCCGTCCCGGCAGCCGTCGCCGTGCTCGACCACTTCGCGTCCATCGACGGCGCCTTGGCCGAGCCCCTCCTCGTCGAGTCCGGGGAATACCTCCGCATGGAGCGGCTCGCGATGCTGGACGGGCTCACCGGCGTCTTCAACCGCCGCTACATGGACATGGCCCTCTCCAAGGAGCTCAACCGCTGCGCCCGCTACGGCAAGCGGCTCGCCGTGATCCTCATCGACCTCGACGACTTCAAGCGCTACAACGACGAGCGCGGCCACCTCGCGGGCGACGCCGCCCTCGTGGAGCTCGCGGGCTTCCTCAGGGAATGCGTCCGCGGCGAGGACTACGTCTGCCGCTACGGCGGAGAGGAATTCCTCGTGATCCTCCCTGAGACGGGGGCCGACGGGGCCCTCATGCTCGCGGAACGGATGCGCGAGCGCTCCAAGGCGCGGCCCTTCTTCCGCGAGAACGGCGTCACCTTCTCGGGCGGCGTGGCCGCCCACCCGGAGGCCGGCGCTACGGCGCACGAGCTCGTGACGGCGGCCGACAAGGCGCTCTACCAGGCCAAGTTCGCGGGCAAGGACCGGATCGTCGCCGCCTCGGCCGAGCGCCGGAGGCACTCGCGCTTCCCCCGCGCCTGGCTCCTCGACGTCCTCGACTCCGGCGCGCGCGAGCGATCGGTCGTCACCGAGAACGTCTCAGCGGGCGGCGCCAAGATCGAATGCGTCGAGCCCTTCGGGCTCGACGAGCGCCTGAACCTCGTCATCCGCGCGTCGGGATCGCCCGACGCCCTCCGCGCGCGCGGCAAAGTGACCTGGATCCGCCCAAAGGGCGGCGACCGCTGGGACTGCGGGCTCGAATTCACCGATATCCCGAGGAACCTCGAGGAGCGATTCGCCCTCGAGCTCGCGGGCAGGGGCGCCTGAGCGGCTCGGACGGGCCTGCGCGGAGCGACCGCCCTTCCGGGCCGACCCTCGGTTCATTTCGGTCACGGTGAGAAAAAAAAGGCCCCCGGTTATCCGGGGGCCTTTTCGTTCAATATCGCGCTCGGTAAACCTCAAATCCCGAAGAGGAGCTCCTCGTAGGTCGGCATGGGCCAAGCGTCCTTCGGCATGAGCTTCTCGAGCTTGTCGATGGGCTCGCGGAGGGATTCGACGGCCGCGAACACGCGGTCCCGGAAGGCCTCCGCCTGCTTGAGGACGTCGGAGACGCCCTTGGCGGCGAGCCGCTCCGAGGCGAGTATTTCCGCCTTCACGCTCGCTTCGTCGACGAGGGCCGCTATCTGGGCGGCGCGCTTCTGGATCGCGTCCTTCTTGCCGCCCGCGGCGCCGATCGCCTCGGCCTGGGACGCGAGCTCCGCGGCGTAGGCCGCGCAGGCGGGGAGGATCTCCCTCGTGGCCATCTCGTAGGCGCAGCCCGCCTCGATGTTGATCTGCTTGGAGTATTTCTCGAGGACTATGTCCAGGCGCGCGTGCATCTCCTCTTCTGAGAAGACGCCGTGCTTGGTGAAGATCGCGACCGAATCGGGCTTCGTGAAGTAGGGCCAGGCCTCAACGGAGCTTTTAAGGTTGGGGAGCCCGCGCTTCGCGGCCTCCTTGACCCAGTCCTCGGTGTAGTTGTTGCCGTTGAACACGATGCGCGAGTGGGCCTTCCAGGTCTCGCTCACGATGTCCCTGATGGCCTTAGCGAGGTCTCCCGCCTTCTCGAGCTTGGCGGCGAAGCCGTCGAGGATCTCGGCCACCGCGGTGTTGAGGATGAAGTTGGGCGCGGCGATGGATTCCGAGGAGGGGACCATGCGGAACTCGAACTTGTTCCCCGTGAAGGCGAAGGGGCTCGTCCTGTTGCGGTCGGTGAGGTCCTTGGGGAGCTTGGGGAGGGTGGTGACGCCCAGCTCGAGCTTCACGCCGGACTTGGGTTCCACGGTCTTGCCCGCGGCGATCGATTCCAGGATGGAAGCGAGCTGTTCTCCCAGGAAGATCGAGATGATGGCGGGCGGAGCCTCGTTGGCGCCGAGGCGGTGGGCGTTGCCCGTGTTGGCCGCCGAGAGGCGGAGGAGGGGCGCGTACGTATCCACGGCCTTGATGACGGCGCTCGCGAAGACGAGGAACTGGAGGTTGTCTCCGGGAGTCTTCCCGGGGTCGAGGAGGTTGATCCCGTCGTCCGTGCCCATGGACCAGTTCTTGTGCTTGCCGGAGCCGATCACGCCGCGGAA
>CAYNQK010000072.1:0-15060 GCA_964399285.1 uncultured Spirochaetales bacterium
AGGGCGCTCGCCATATCGCTGCCGGGATGAGGGGGGTGGCGGGGGCCCGGGCGGCCCCCCGCGGGGGGAGAAGGACGGGAGTCCTTTTCCCCCTCCTCCTATATCCTGCCCAGGCTCTGTCCTATGTCGGAGACGATGTCCCCGACGTCCTCGAGGCCGATGGAGAGGCGCACGAGGTCGGGCGTGAGTCCGCCCTCGCGCTGCTGCTCCTCGGTGAGCTGGGAGTGCGAGGTGCTCGCGGGATGGAGGGCGAGGGACTTGGCGTCGCCCACGTTGGCGAGGTGCGAGAGGAGCTCGAGGCCGTCGATGAACTTCTCGCCCGCGGCCCTGCCGCCCTTCACGCCGAAGACCACCATGCCGCCCGAGCCCTTCTTGAGGTACTTAGCCGCCGTTTGATAGGAGGGATCCGAGGAGAGGCCGGGGTAGCGGACCCAGGCGACCTTGGGATGGGACTTCAGGAACTCGGCGACCTTGAGGGCGTTCTCCGAGTGGCGCGGCATCCTGAGGTGGAGGGTCTCGATTCCCTGGAGGAAGATCCACGCGTTGTCAGGCGAGAGGCAGGCGCCGAGGTTCCGCAGGGGTACGGTCCTGAAACGGAGGGCGAAGGCGATCTTCCTGAGCTCGGGCGGAAGGTCGACGGCCCAGCGGAGGCCGTGGTAGTTCTTGTCGGGCTGGGCATAGAGCGAGAACTTGGGATCGGACCAGTCGAAGGTCCCGGCGTCCGTGACGATGCCGCCGATGGCCGTGCCGTGGCCGCCGAGCCACTTGGTGAGCGAGTTCACCACCACGTCCGCGCCGTGCTCGATTGTCCTCAGGAGGTAGGGCGTGGTGAAGGTCCCGTCCACGATGAGGGGCACCTTGTGCTTCTTCGCGACCGCGGAGATCGCGGCGATGTCCGCCACGTCGAGGACGGGATTGCCGATTGTCTCGAGGTATAGGGCGCGCGTCTTGGGCGTCACGAGCCTGTCGAAGCTCGCGGGGTCCTTGGCGTCCGCGAACTTCACGGTGATCCCGAGGTCCGGGAGGATGGCGTCGAACATCGTGTAGGTGCCGCCGTAGAGGTTCGAGGCCGATACGATCTCGTCCCCCGCCTTGGCCACGTTGATGATCGCGTAGAAGATGGCGCTCGTGCCCGAGGCAACCGCCACGCTCGCGGCGCCGCCCTCGAGCTCGGAGACGCGGGCCTCCAGCACGTCGTTGGTTGGGTTCCCGAGGCGCGAATAGATGTTTCCGAATTCCTTGAGGGCGAAGAGGTTCGCGGCGTGCTCCGCGCTCTTGAACACGAAGGAGCTCGTCCGGTATACGGGCACGCCCCTCGAGAGGGTGGTGGGATCGGGTGACTGGCCTCCGTGCAGGGCCGCCGTGGCGAATGCTCGTTTGTCGTACGCCATGTCTGTCCTCCTCGCGCGTTCGCCGCGCGTTTCCTTTACGCCTGTTGCTCGAAGAGCCAGGTCGAGAGATACCGCTCGCCGTTGCTGGGGATTATGACCACGATGTTCTTGCCCGCGTTCTCCGGGCGCTCGGCGATCCGCGCCGCGGCCCAGAGCGCCGCGCCCGAGGAGATGCCGACGAGGATGCCCTCCTCGCGGGCGATCCGGCGCGCCGTCTCCCCCGCGTCGGCTTCCTTGACCTTGACGATCTCGTCGATGACCTTCACGTTGAGGACTTCCGGGATGAAGCCCGCGCCGATGCCCTGGAGCTTGTGCGGACCGGGCTGTCCGCCCGAGAGCACGGGCGAGCCATCGGGCTCGACGGCGACGATCCTGACCGAGGGCTTCCTCGCCTTGAGGACCTCCCCGATGCCCGTGATCGTGCCCCCCGTGCCGACGCCCGCGACGAGGATATCGACCTTGCCCTCCGTGTCGTTCCAGATCTCGATGGCGGTGGTGTGCCTATGGATCTCCGGGTTGGCGGGATTGTTGAACTGCATGGGCATGTAGTACTTGGGATCGGAGGCCGCGAGCTCCTCCGCCTTGGCGATGGCGCCCTTCATCCCCTTGGCCCCTTCCGTGAGCACGATCTCCGCGCCGTAGGCGAGGAGGAGCTTCCGGCGCTCCACGGACATGGTGTCCGGCATGGTGAGGACGATCTTATAGCCCTTCGCGGCCGCTACCGCGGCCAGGGCGATGCCGGTGTTGCCCGAGGTGGGTTCCACGATCACCGACTCCGGCTTGAGCTTCCCCGCGCGCTCGGCCGCCTCGATCATGGAGAGGCCGATGCGGTCCTTTACGCTCCCGAAGGGATTCTTGGACTCGAGCTTGGCGTAGATGGCCGCGCTTCCCGGGGCCACGAGCCTCCTCACCCGCACAAGCGGCGTACCGCCGATCAGGTCCGTTATCGAATCGTACGCTTTCATGCGCGCCTCCTTATTCCTTCCGTCAGATGTAGTCGGCGAAGGGGGCCTCCCCTCCGCTCCTCACGATATCCGCGAGGCTCTGCCGCTCGCAGTAGTCCTTCATGGCCCGTTCCAGTCCCGACCAGGCGGAGCGGGCCGAACAATCGGGCGATTTCTCGCAGGCCGCGGGATCATCCGCGCAATCGATGAGTTTGAAGCCGCCTTCCAGGCAGTCGATGACTTGGCGTAGGTTGATGGCGTCGGGACTCCGCGCGAGCACGTAGCCGCCGTGCGCCCCGCGCTCGGATTTGATGATCCCCGCTCCGCGGAGGGGGATGACGAGCTTGGAGAGGTACTTTTCTGAGATATCCTGGTTCTTGGCGATCTCATTGAGAAAAACCGGTTTATCCGCCTTATGGCGGGCGAGCTCCATGAGGAGCCTGAGTCCGTATCTACTCCTCGTCGATATTTTCACCGGACGCTCCTTATTGATACAGTAATTACTACCAAAACGATCATATTGGTAGTGATAATAGAGAGAACCCATAGCATTGTCAAGACGATTCGCGGAATTCTCCCGCCCTTTTCTCTTAAAACTCCAATCCCTCTACAATCGATAAAAGCAGCTCGATATTCGCGTTTTCCTATCGTCGAGCCTATACTTGGACATGCGGGAGGGGTTCTCGGGCTTCGCTCTCCGGGCCGTAGCCCGGGGGCCAAGGTCGCGCCGGCTTGGACATCCATGAAGCGAGGAAAAAATGAGGTTGGACGTCCGATCCCTGCTCGCCGTGTATTTTTTATTAAGCGCGCTCTGCGCGGCCGTATCCGCGTATACCTGGTTCCTGAGCCGGAAGCGGGTGCGGGGCACCTTCCGATGGTTCATCGGCCTGGCCATGCTCTCGATAGGCATCGGCGGCCTCGCGGGACGGGGCTACGTTCCGGATTGGGCCAGCATCATAGCCGCGAACGCTTTCGTCATGGCGGGTTCCGCCTGTCAGGTCTGGGGCGTGGGCGAATTCCTCGAGGCTCCGCGGAAACGGCTCTATCTCCTCCTCCCGTCCATCATCGCGGCCTGCCTCGCGAGCCTCCTCTACCACACCTACGTCTCGCAGAACCTTAAGGCGCGCGTCTTCACGCTGAGTTTCTTCTTCATCTGCGTCTCCGGCCTCGGGATATTCCTGCTCGCCTCGCCGGGCTCGCCCGCGAAGAAGCACGGGACGCGCTTCGCCCTCGGGTTCTACGTTTTCCTCGGGGCGGTCTTCGCGGTCCGAGCGGTCTACTGGTGGGGCTTCGACGGCGGCGGGGACTGGATGGCCGCGGGAGGGAACGACGGGGCCGTCCTCCTCGCCGGCGTCGTCTTCACGGCCGGCGCCGCCTTCGCCGGCCTCGAGCTCGTGAACGGCAGGCTCTTCACCGACTTCGCCTCCGCCGCAGCGGAGGCCCGCGAGCGGAACGAGGCCTTTCTTTCCGAGCACGAGAAGCGGAGCGCCGTGGAGAGCTCCCTCCAGGACGCGCGCGCCGAGCTCGCCTCCGCTCAGAAGGAAATAATGATCACCCTCTCAGAGGTGGTGGAGAGCCGGTCGGAGGAGACGGCGCACCACGTCCTCCGGGTGAGCGAGTACGCGCGCATCCTCGCTCGGGCGCTGGGGCTGGACGAGGAGGAGGTGCGGCTCATCGCCGACGCGGCGCCCATGCACGACATCGGGAAGATCGCCGTGCCCGACTCGGTGCTCAAGAAGCCCGGCCCGCTCACGCCCGCGGAGCTCGCCGTGATGCGGACGCACACCGTCGTGGGCAGGGACATCCTCGCCAAGTCGCGCAGGAAGCTCATGAAGACGGCCGCGGTCATCGCCTACGAGCACCACGAGTACTGGGACGGCACGGGCTATCCCGAGGGCAGGAAGGGCGAGGCGATCTCGACTGCCGGGCGGATCGTCGCGGCCTGCGACGTCTTCGACGCGCTCTCCGTGTCGCGGGTCTACAAGGAGGCCTGGGACCTGGGGAGGATCCTGAACTTCTTCCGCGAGAAGCGGGGGAGGATGTTCGAGCCCCGTATCGTCGACGTGATGGAGCGCGACCTCAACCGCTTCGTGGACGTGTCGCGCCGCTTCCCGGACGCGGGGACCGTCACGCACGGGTACGGGCCGGACTGAGGGCGGGTCCTCAGTCCGCGCGTCCGAGGCCCTCCTCGCCCTCCACGATCCCGGAGAGGTAGCCCGGGCGGACGCGGCCGAGCGAATCGTGGATGCGGCGCTTCACCGAGGAGGATCCCCCCGTGAGGGCGCGCAGGGCGGCGCGCGCGTCCTCGCGCTTGGAAGCCGTCCCGTAGGGGCAAGCGCAGGAATCGACCGCGAATCCCGCGGATTCCCTGAAGCCGATGATCTGGCGCTCCTCCACGAGGGCGAGGGGCCTGATCACGGTCAGGGGGTACTTGGCGTAGGAAAGCCGCGCGGGCATCGTGGAGAGTTCCCCCTTCGACGTCATGTTCATGATGAAGGTCTCGAGGACGTCGTCCATGTGGTGGCCGAGGGCGATCTTGCCGAAGCCCTCGCGCAGGGCGTAGCGGATGAGTTCCGTGCGGCGCTGGGTGCTGCACCAGTAACAGTTCATCCGCCTCCCCTCCTTGAGCCGTCCCACGACGGGCACGGGGATCTCGTCCATAGGGAGGCCCCATCCCGCGAGGAGGGCGGCGAGGCCGGGCTTGTCCACGGATGACGAGAAGTCGGAGGAGACGTGCACCGCGCGGAGCTCGTAGCCGAAGCCGAGAACGGGCCTCAAGGCGGAGAGCGCCCAGGCGAGGACGGAAGAGTCCTTGCCGCCCGAGACGGCCACCGCGATCCTGTCGCCGGGGGCTATGAGGCCGTAGCGGCGCTGGGCTTCCGCGACCCGTTTGAGGATCGCCTTGTCGAACGCGGGCATGGATGCGTGGTAGCACGGACAACGGCGGCGGCGCAAGCGGCGGCGGCCCGGGAGGCGGCGGCGCGAGCGGCCTCGGAAGCCGTCGCGGGCGTTTCCGGCGAGCCTGACGGGCCATAGGTGAAACCGAGTATGGACGGCCGCGCCCCTCACCCGGAGAATACGTCGATGAACGTCTCTGCGGCCAGCGCCGCGCGGAGGAAACCTCATGGCTAAGGCACGAAAGGCTCGCGATCCCGTCGTCTCAGGCGGATTCTTCCCCTCGTCCGGCCTGCTCGCGTCCGACGCCCCCTCGCCGGGAGCCATGCCGCTCGTTTCGGGCGGCCGCTCGGCCGCTATCGCCTTCGATCCCGGCGACGAGCGGGCGCTGATCCGCGCGATCGGCGACCTCCGCGCGGATTTCGAGAGCGTCTCCGGGGACGCCTCCGCCCTCATCGAGGCGGGCGGAGACGGCTCGCTCCCGGAAGCCGCGTCGAGCGCCGTCGGCCTCGTCATCGTCGGCGTCGTCGGGAGGAGCCGGCGCGTGGACGCGCTCGCGGCGCGGGGCCTCCTGGACGCGTCGCGGATCCGCGGACGCTGGGAAGCCTTCATGGCCAAGACGGTCGAACGCCCCTTCCCCGGCGTCGAGCGCGCCCTCGTCATCGCGGGGAGCGACGCGCGCGGCGCGATATACGGGATATACGAGCTCAGCGCGCAGATCGGCGTATCCCCCTGGCATTGGTGGGCCGACCTCGTTCCAGAGCATAAGAACGCGCTGTGGGCTCAGGCGGCGGACGTCGCGGAGCCGGGGCCCGCCGTGCGGTACCGCGGCATCTTCCTCAACGACGAGGAGCCCTGCCTCGGCCCCTGGGCGCGCGAAACCTTCGGCGGCCTCAACGCGGCCTTCTACGCGAAGGTCTTCGAGCTCGTCCTGCGCCTCCGCGGGAACTACCTCTGGCCCGCCATGTGGGGCAAGTCGATCATCGAGGACGACCCCGCGAGCGCGGACCTGGCCGCGGAGTACGGGATCGTCCTCGGAACCTCGCACCACGAGCCCCTCATGCGCGCGCACGTGGACTGGTCGCGCAACGGGAAGGGTCCCTGGAACTACGCGAAGAACGGCGAATTCCTCCGCGGCTTCTGGCGCGAGGGCATGCGGAGGACCAAGGGCCTCGAGAAGACCGTGACCATCGGCATGCGCGGCGACGGCGACGAGCCCATGTCCGAGGAGGAGGACGTCGCGCTCCTCCAGCGGATCGTGGGCGACCAGCGCGCGATCATCGCGGAGGAGACGGGGCGGCCGGCGGAGGAGACGACGCAGGTATGGGCCCTCTACAAGGAGGGCCAGGGCTACTACGAGCGCGGGAGGCGCGTGCCCGACGACGTCACCATCGTCTGGTGCGACGACAACTGGGGCAACATCCGGAGGCTCCCCACGGAGGAGGAGCGTTCGCGCCCGGGCGGCGCGGGGATTTATTACCACTTCGACTACGTGGGCGGGCCCCGTTCCTACAAGTGGATGAACTCGTCGACCATCGAGCGGACCTGGGAGCAGATGCACCAGGCATACCGCTACGGCGCGACGAGGCTCTGGGTCGTGAACGTCGGCGACCTCAAGCCCCTCGAGTACCCCATCGACTTCTTCCTCTCCTACGCCTGGAACCCCGAGGCCATGGACGCCGATGACCTGGGGGCCTGGGCGCGGTGCTGGGCCGCGCGGGCATTCGGCCGCGATCGGGCCAAGGAGATCGCCGAGATCATGTCCCTCTACCCGAAGTGGAACATGCGGCGGAAGCCCGAGCTCCTGGATCCCGATTCCTACTCCGCGGTCAACTATCGCGAGGCCGAGACGGTCGTTGCCGGGTGGAAGCGCCTCGTCGAGCGGACCGCCGCGATCCATGAATCCCTCCCGGAGACGAGGAAGGCGGCCTTCTACCAGCTCGTCTATCACCCGGTGGCGGCGAGCGCCGTTCTCCACGCGCTTCAACGCGCCGCGGCGCTGAACCGGCTCCACGCCGCGCAGGGCCGGGCTTCGGCGAACGCCATGGCGGAGAAGGCGCGGAGGCTTTTCCGCGAGGACGCGGAGCTCTCGCGCCGCTACCACGAGGAACTCTCGGGCGGGAAGTGGAACCATCTCATGGCCCAGCCCCACATCGGCTATTACTATTGGAACTACCCTGTGAGGAACGTCATGCCCGCCGTGCACGAGGTCCAGCCCTCGGCCAAGGGCGAGATGGGCGTGGCCATCGAGGGGGTCGAGCGGAGCTGGCCCGATTGGTGGCCGAACAAGGCCGTCCTTCCCGCGATCAATCCCATCGACGGCGAGGGACGGTGGCTCGAGGTCTTCAATCGTGGCCTCGATCACGTTGATTTCGCCGTCAAGGCCGACAAGCCCTGGGTGACCCTCTCCGCGAATAAAGGAAGGCTCGGCCCCGACGCTCGCGTCATGGTCGGCGCGCGCTGGAAGGACGTGGCCCCGGGAGACTCGGGCGCCGTCATCACGGTATCGGGGAGCGACGGGACGAAAGTCGAGGTGGAGCTGCCCCTCGAGTGGCGCGCGGGCCTTCCCGCGGTCGCGAAGGGGACCTTCGTCCAGCGGCTGGGCCATGTGTCCATGGAGGCGGAGCATTACGCCTCGGCCGCTGCGCCGCAAGGGAGGACGTGGAAGCGCATCCCGAACTACGGGCGGAGCCTCTCTGGCATGGCGGCCTTCCCGGTCCTCGCGCCGGCGCTCGAGCCCGGCGAGGGCGGGATGCGGCTCGAGTACCGGATGCTCCTCGCGAAGGGGGGCGCCGCGCGGGTCTACGCGATCTTCGGGCCGACGATCGATTTCAGGCAGGGCGGAGGCTTCCGCTTCGCCCTCTCGGTGGACGGCGGCGCGCCCCTCGTCGTGAACGCGCACGCGGACCGATCGGATGCGGCCTGGGAGCGCGCGGTTTCCGACGAGGCCCTCGTCGCCTCCGCGGAGCTCTATTTCGGTTCGCCGGGAGAGCACGCGCTCTCCTACTGGATGCTGGATACGGGGCTGGTCCTCGAGAAGCTCGTCGTGGACTTCGGGGGGATGAAGAAGTCGTACCTGTATCCGCCGGAATCGCACCGGGTTTAGTGGTAAGATCCTAAAATCATGAGGAAAACGATCCCCGCGATCATCGCGGTCGCGCTCGCCGCCGCGCTCGGCGCCGAGGAAGCCGCGTCTCCGCGCGACGTCCTCGTGAAGGGCGGCCGCTATCCCATGGGCATCGATAGAAAACGCGCCGCTCAGTCGAATGGGACGCGCTGGGCGACCGTGAAGTCCTTCCGCATCGCCGCCAAGGAGACGACGGTAGGCGAATTCTCCGCGTTCGTCGCCGCGACCGGATACAGGACGACGGGCGAGCGAGACGGCAAGGGGGCCTTCATCTACAACGGCGACGACGCCTTCATCAGGTTCGCGGACAAGGGCTGGCGCTCGCCGGGATTCGAACAGGGGCCCGACGATCCCGTCACCTGCGTGAGCTGGTACGACGCGATCGAGTACTGCAACTGGCTCAGCGCGCGCGACGGCCTCGTTCCGGCGTACGCCGTCAAAGGCGCTTCAGTCTCCTGGAATCGATCCGCCAATGGCTGGAGGCTTCCCACGGAGGCGGAATGGGAATTGGCGGCCCGCGGCGGCGCGGGCGGTACGCTCGGGATCGGCGACTACGAGGACCTGGGCCCCTACGCCTGGGACTGGCGCGATTCCGGGGACAGGACCAGGCCGGCCGGATCGAAGCTCCCGAACGCGATCGGCCTCTACGACATGCTCGGGAACGCGCAGGAATGGTGCTGGGACTACTGGGCCCGGCTGAAGGCAGGAGAATACCGCGACCCCGCGGGACCGAAACGGGGCGCCTTCCGCGTCAACCGCGGCGGGCACTGGAAGACCGGCCTCTGGAACGAGGGCTCGCTCAACGAGGCGTTGAGGGAATTCACGGACCCGGCCGTTGGATACTCGACGAACGGATTCCGCGTTGCGAGGAACGCCGAGTAGTGGCGAGGAACGCCGAATAGGGCGGCGTCAGCCGGTCGCGAGTTCTTCCTTCGTGGGCACGTCGTCCTCCTCGAAGCGGCAGAGCGACTCCCGCGTCATCGGGGCGCCGGAGGAGGCGAGGCGGTTCGCCTGCTTCTCGAGCATCTTCTCGAAGATATTCCGCACGAGGCGGGCGTTCCCGAAGGTGCGGTCGCGCGCGGCGTGGAGCTCGGCGATGAGGGCGTCGAAGCGGGCCTTCGCGGCGTCCGAGAGCCCGTGCGCGCTCTTCTTGGCGAAGACGCCGAGGATGGCGGAAAGATCCTCCGGCGAGTAGTCGTCGAAGTAGTAGTAGCGCGAGAAGCGGCTCCGGAGGCCGGGATTGGACTCGATGAAGCGGAGCATCTCGTCGGGATAGCCCGCGACGATGACGGCGAGCCTGTCCCGGTTATCCTCCATGCGCTTGAGGAGGGCGTCGATCGCCTCGCGACCGAAGTCCCTCCCGTCGCCGCCCTCCGGCGCGAGGCTGTAGGCCTCGTCGATGAAGAGGACCCCGTCGAGCGCGCGCTTCACGGCCTCGTCCACCTTGGCCGCTGTCTGCCCCACGTAGCCCGCCACGAGGCCCGCGCGGTCCGTCTCCACGAGCTGTCCCTTCTTGAGGAGGCCGATGGCGCGGTAGACCTTCCCCAGGAGGCGTGCGATCGTCGTCTTGCCCGTGCCGGGCGGGCCGTAGAAGACGGCGTGGAGGGAGACCTGCACCGGAGGCAGTCCGTGGGCCTCGCGCTCCTTCTTCACCTTCACGAGGTTCACGAAGGTCTTCACCTGCGCCTTCACCTTGTCCATGCCCACGAGCTCGTCGAGCTGCGCGAAGAGCTGTTCGAGGGTCTCCTCGGGCGCCTCGGGCTCCTTGGCGGCCTTCGCCTTATCCGCCACCTCGCTCTCCTTGGACGCTTCCGCCGCGTTCTTCCGGGCGCCGCCTGAATCGGCTTCACGCGGCTCCCGCCCGGCGGCGGCGCCGTCCCGAGCGCCGGCGTTTTCCGCGCGGAGCCGATCCTCTACCTCGCCGATCTCGCGATCGAGCCCTTCCCGCGATGAAGGGGCGCGGGATCCCATGAGGCTCCCGAACGAATCCTCTATCGCCTCGACGATGCCGCGCGTCCGTTCCGCGAGGGCCTCGAACGCGTCGGCCGCGAAGCCGCGGCCGGATGGCTCCTCGACGGGGTCTTCGGGGCTCGGCGCTGCGGAGCCCGCGTTGCCGCCTTCGGAGAGGAAGGCGGCGAGGCCGTCCTTGCCGCCGGGGACGGGACGCCATACGTAGGGCTTCGCGTCCTTCGAGAGGAGGAGGGAGGGCGAAAGGTAACCGGCCTCGACGCGCGCCGCGGCGAGGGACTCGAGGGAGAACTCGTCGATCCCCTTCCTGCCCGCCGACGGCGCGAAGACGAGGCGGCGTCCGGTGCGTACGAGGACACCGTGGGCCCCGCCCGCGTCTCCCGAGCCGGGGCCGTCCATGAAGCCTTCCATCACCGCGATCGGCGACTCGTCCGCCTTCAGCGCCGGTCCCAGGCGCGCGAGGATCTCGTCCTTGAAGGAAGCCGCCGTCCACGCGGAGAAGCGTGAGAGGGCCCGCTCGACGCCGTTCTCGCCTATCGCCATCGGTCCGTCCTTTTATGAGGCGCGGACGCGCTTTCGCGCCGTCCGGCCGCCGAATCCGTCCCGGCCGCCCGGTCGGGTCATTTACGGTGCCTGTTGGTGTTCTTCCTGCGATAATAGACGAAGACGCGCCGCGCGTCCTCGTAGACCTCCTCCTCCACGTAGAGGTTGAGGCCGTTGGCCGCGTCGGGCTGCATCTTGTTGTTGAACAACTGGAACGGGATCGAGTGGTTGCCGAGCGTTCCGAGGAACGCGTCGCGCTTGTCCTTGTTCTCGAAGGTCCATAGTTTTTTCACCGGGTACGCTCCGCTCGGGGATAGAGTACGACAAAGGGGCCGCCGTGGAAAGCCTAGCGATACGGTAAGACGGCGGGGCTACGGGGCGTCGGCCTTCACGCGCGCTTTCGTCGTCCAAGCCTCGGAATTCCAGCGGAAGAGCATGAGGATGCCCCGGAGGATCTCGTCGGCCGAGGTGGCTACCCAAATGCCCGCGATGCCCCAGCCGAGGCCGTCCGTGAGCCCGTAGGATCCGCCGACGCCGATGCCCCACATGAAGATCATCCCGATGACGACGGGGAAGATCGCGTCGCCCGCGCCCTTGAGGCCGGGGATGACGATGATGTTGGATACGCGGCCGACCTCGCGCGCGAAGCTGATGAGGAAAATGGTCGAGGAGAGGGCGATGATGGCCGCGTCCTTCGTGAAGAGCCTGAGGAGCGGGTTCCGGACGAGGTAGAGGACGCCCATGAGGACTACGGAGAAGGCCATGGCGATCCCGTAGTAGCGGAAGACGTTCCGCTTGGCCTCCTTGAAGCGGCCCGCGCCCACGAGGTAGCCCGTCTTGATCTGGCCGGCGTTCCCGATGTTCATGGCGGGCATGAACACGAACCGGAGGAGGGTGACGGCGTAGGTGTTCGCCGCGACCGCCGCCGTCCCGAGGCGCGCGAGGATGGTCGAGATCATGATCTGGCCGATCTGGTACGAGAGGTTCTCTCCCGCCGTCGGGCCGCCGATGGAGACGATGTCCTTGTAGATCTTCGGATCGATCGACCTGAAGGCGCGCCAGGGGATGCGGACCTCCTTGAGCTTCCGGATGCGCAAGGCGAGCATGACGCAGGCCGCGGCCTGCGAGACGATGGTGGAGACGGCGACGCCGACCACGCCCGTCTTGGGGATGCCGAAGGGGCCGAAGACCGCGATGGAGTTCCCGATGACGTTCATCACGTTCGCGATCATGTTGCACCACATCGCGTCCTTGGTATGGCCGTAGGCCCGGAGCACGGAAGCCTGCGTGATGTTGAAGGCCATGAAGACCGAGCAGCCGCCCGTGATGGCGAGGTACTGCCAGGCGTAGCGCATGACGTCGGGATCGAGGTCCTTGTAGAGGAGCGCGAGGAGGCCGCGGGCGCCTATGCCCATGGCGAGGCTCAGGACGAGGGAGAAGCCCGTGGCCAGGATGAAGCTGGCGAGCGCGGTTTCCCCCGCCTCCTTCTCCTTGCCCGCTCCCAGGTATTGGGAGATGAGGACGCTCGAGCCCATGCTGATCACCATGTACATGATCATGATGAAGAAGGAGATGTTGTTGATGAGCCCGACGGCCGCGACCGCCGCCTGGGAGTAGAACGAGAGCTGGATGACGTCGGCCGAAGTGAGCGTCGTCCTGAGGATGCTCTCGAAGTACATAGGCAGGGCGAGTTTGGCGAGCGGAAGATCGGCGCGGTTTTTGGGTTTCTGGCTCATATTTCGATTATCCAGAAAACGGGAAGGAATGTTAAGCACCGCGCGAAACGGTGGTCACTGCGTAATATTCGAATGGATCGGAGCGCGAAATGGCCTATGAGGAATCGCCGACTGACCTGATCGCGTCGCGGCCCGAGCGCTTGGCCGCGTACATCGCCTCGTCGGCGTCTCGAACGATGGATTTCAATTCGAAGCCCGCGGCCACGGGCCCCGCCGCGGCGCCGATGCTGAGGGTGACGATGGGCCTGACGGGCGAATCCGGGAAGGGCAGGGCGATCGCGTGGATCGCCGTCATGAGGTTTTCCGCGACCCTGAGCGCCCCCTCGAGGTCGGTCTCCGGGAGTAGGACGAGGAATTCCTCGCCGCCGAAGCGGCAGGGCAGGTCGGCGGGGCGGTGAACCGCGCCATCGATGGCCTCGGCGACCGACTTGAGGCACTCGTCGCCCTTGAGGTGGCCGTAGAGGTCGTTGTAGAGCTTGAAGTGGTCGATGTCCGCGATGAGGACCGCGATGAATCCTTTCTTGTCGTTGCCGCGCAATTCACGCGAGATGCGCCGGACCTCCCTGTCCGCGTAGTCCTCGAGCCTCCGCCGGTTCGGAAGCCCCGTGAGGAAGTCGATCTGCGCCATCCGCTCCAGTTCCTCGTTCGCGCGCTCGAGGAGGATGCGCTCCGTCTCGAGCGTCCCGAGGAGGGCGTCTATCCGGTCGGAGACCGTTCCGATCTCGTCCCTTCTTCCTCGGGGGGTTCCCATGCCGATCCGCGCGCCCGGCGCCGGCCATTCCGCGAGCTCGTTCAGGCGCGCGGCCATTGCGGCGAGGGGGCGGAGGGCGAGGCCGCGCAGCGCGGCGACGAGCGTCAGGATGGCGACGACGGCCGTGGCGGCGAGGTAAGCCCCGATTCTCCAGAGGAGCCGCCGCTCCGGTTCGAGAAGGGTCCGTTCCATGCCCGCTTCTATCCACGCCGCGTCGGCGCCCGCGGCGTCGCGGAGCGGTAAGCGCAGGCGCCGGATGGAGCCCTCGTCCCGGTAGGCGGCGCCGAGGGTTCCCGCGACGGACGTCCCGCGCGCGCCCTCGCCCGCGGGTCCGCGCCCTCCGACTATCATCGCGAGGAGTCCCGACCGCTCCGAAATCCGCGTCGACATCCGCTCGTCGAGGCGACGGGCGAAGAGAATCCATCCTGAGGGGCTCGCGGCGTATTCCGAGTCCGTCACCGGTTGCGCGCAGACGAGAAGAGGGCCTCCCTCCGCCTCCGCCACGTCGAACCAGGGGCCCGAGGTCGGAGCGCCGGCGAGGGGGGCGAACCTCTCTCCGCCGCGCGCGGGCGCCGCTTTTGAGAAGGCGCCGTTCGAGGTCTCGCCCTTCCAGAGGATGGCCGCGTCCTGAGACAGCACCATGACGAGCGCGAGCTCGGTGGTCGCGGCCCAGCGGGGGAGGAAATTCTCGTCCGCGAATCCGGCATTCCGGCCTTCGACGTAGCTCCGCGCGTCGTCCCAGGCCGCGTAATCCAGCGCGAGCGACGCGAGCGAGGAGCGCTCCGCCTCGAAGGCCGCGGCGAGGCGTTCCGCGGCGTCTGCCGTTTCCCGGTCCTCGAGTTCGTCGAACCATCCCGTGAGCGCGATGCCCAGCGCGAGGGTCTGGAAGACTCCGGCGAGGACGAGGATCGCGAGAAGGAGGACCACTACCTTCCGGCCCAGCGACGCCGTTTTCGGACCCGATCCGGCCATCGGTCCCCCTTTCCGCGGTTTGGTTCGAGGAAAGTCTAGGCCACGGACGCCCCCCTCGTCAAACGAAGGGATCGGATCTCCGGACGGATCCTGCGGTCCTGGTAGCCCCGGTGCTTCCGGGAGACGGGCTTGCCCGCTCTCGATGCCGAGCGGTAGCATCGAAGAGGATCGCGCGGCCCGGTGCCGCGCTCAGCCGAAAGGGGGGAAAGCGTGGAAACCGCGCCGGAGTACGTCTCAGCGGGACCCGAATCGATCGACGAGCTCGTCGAAATGCGGATGGAATTCTTGCTCGGCATCGGAAAGCGCTACGACGACGTCGAGGCCGTCCGCAGGGCGACGCGCGCGTACGTCGAGGAGGGCTTCAGGGCGGGGACCTACGCGGGCTTCCTCTGCAAGGCCGGGGGAGAGAACGTCTCCACTCTGGGCTTCCTCACGTACGAACTGCCCCCGCTCTGGAACGCCGAGCCGCGTTTCGTCGCCCACGTCCTCAACATGTACACGAGGCCGGAGCGCCGCGGCCGCGGCTACGCTCGGGGCCTCCTCGCCTACGCGATCTCCTGGGCCCGCGAGCGCCGCTACGACCGCGTAGCCCTCAACGCCATGCCTGCGGGGGAGCCTCTCTATAGGTCGCTCGGTTTCACGGAATACGAGGACGAGGCCCTCGTCCTCAAGCTCAAATAGTTGCTATTGATCAAATGAAACGGCCGCCGGCGGGAGCCTTCGCTCTCCGGCC
>CAYNQK010000073.1:0-15008 GCA_964399285.1 uncultured Spirochaetales bacterium
ACGGGGCCTGCGCGCCGAGGCGCGTTCCCGCGGCGAGCGAGAAGGCCGCGAGCGAGGCGAGGAAGCGGCGCGACGCCGTCATGCCCGGGAATCCGCCTCCCGCACCATCGCGGAGAGCCAGGAGAGGAAGTACTCCTCGTCCTCGGGAAGGCCGTCCTTCACGTCGGCGAGGATCCTGAGGACGGGCTCGGTGCCCGAGCCGCGCATCCAGATGAAGGCGGAGGGCTTTCCCGATTCGCCGGAGAAGAGGATCCTGAGGCCGCCGGTCCCGGAATCCGAGAATCGCTCGATGCCGATCCTCTCCTCCCGTCCGCGGTACGCCGCCGCCTTCCACGAGGCGATCCCGTAGCGCGTGGCGAGCTCGTCCCGTCGCGCCTCGAAGTCCCGCCTGAACACGGCCTCGAAGCGCTCCTTGAGCCTCGCGTAGTCGCTCGCGGCGACCTTGAGCGCGGCGCGCGGCTCGAAGACGCTCGTCGTCGCGTAGGCGGGAAGCGAATCCAGGACGTCGCGCATGCCGAAGTCGGGGCGGTACGAGGAGCCGCGCCCGGTCTTCTCGAGCCAGATATGGAAGAGCCCCGGCCTCGATCCCTCGTCGCGCATGGAGAGGAGCTTCGCGACCGCCATCACCGTGTCCAGGGGGTCGCGCACGGAGGATGGATGGACGATGGAGCCGCCGTTCGATCCCTCCCCGAGGAAGGGAACCTCCGCCCCCGCGTCCCTCAGGCTCCGCGCGAGGCCGACGACGTTGGCTTCGCCCACCTCCGCGCGATGCGTCTCGGCTCCGAAGGCCCGCGCGATCTCGTCGACGCGCATGGAGGTGGGGTCGTTCGCCACGACGCAGATCCGCCGCGGGCCCGCGCTCGGCGCCTCTGCGCCGACCGAGAAGGCCTTCCATTCGAGGAAGGCGAGCTCGGAGAGGAGGGCGAGGGCGAAGACTTCCTGGGCCTCGATCGGAGCGGCCCTCCCGTCCTTGTCGTCCCAGTACGCGAGGTTGCCGCGATCGCCGTCGCAGTCGGGCACATAGGCGAGGCGGAAGGCGGGATCGCGTGAACGCGCCTTGGCGAGGGCGTCCGCGCAGGCCTCGAGGGCGTCGCCCTCGGGGACGATGCGGTGGGCGAAGGAGCCCGGCCGGTCGTTGACCGCTTGGAAGGCGATGCCCGCGGAGGAGAGGAAGTCCCGGTCGATCGACACCGTCCGGGCCGAGCCGTTCATGTCCGCGAGCACGCCCAGGGGGCGCGCTGAGAGCGCGAGGCCGAGCCGCTCGAGGATGCCCTCCTGCGAGGCGAGGCGCGGCGTTCCGGTGACGACCTCCCGCGTGAAGAGGAGATAGGCCGAGTGCGCGAGCCGTTTCCAGCGGTGGGACGCGGCGAACGCGTCCGCTACCGCCTTGTGCGGCGCGCCCGAGGCGAGGTCCATCGCGCGGCGGATCGCGTCGTCGTCGGAGAGCGCGCGCTTCATCGCCGCCGCGAGCTCGTCGGACGCCTCGCGGGGGAGGACCCCGCCGTCCGCGAGCCCGAACTTCACGCCGTTGTGGCCCGGAGGGTTGTGGCTCGCGGAGACGTAGCAGAAGGAGTCGGCGCGGTTCGCGGCGTCCGGATCCGCGCCCGAGGACCGGGCGTAGGCCATGACCTCGGGCGCCGCCGCGATGAAGAGGTGGCGCACGGGGATGCCGAGGGAGATGAGGACGCGGATCATGGCGTCGGAGAGGGCGGGGCCGGTGGGCCTCGTGTCGACTCCGACGATGACCGGTCCGGGGCCGGCCGCGCCGCGGGCGGCGATCCGCCATTCGCCGAAGGCCATCGCCGCGAGGGCCGCGAGCGCGAGGTCCTCGGGGGCCGGCCGCTCTTCGAGCGAATTCTCGTCCCCGCCCGGGGCGAAGACCTTTCGCCACCCGGACGCGGAGAGGATGAGGGTGGAGGCCGCGTCGCGCACCGCGCGGGGCGAGGGGCGCTTGCCGGGGGCGAAGGGATCCGTCTCCGGGTCGCCCATGGGGAGGCCCGATGCGGGATGGACGATCATGGCGCTTCCTCCCTGAGGAAGGATAGCTCGCCCGCGTCGAATTCCCCCGGGACGATCGAGGGGGATGCGGGATCGGGCGAGAGGAGGGCGCCGCGCTCTAGCGCGGAGCGGAAGGTCGTTTCGTAGTCTACGCCGGCTCGCGGGCGGAGGTAGGGGCCCTCGCGCGTGAACGCGCCGCGGGCCGCCGCGTCGAAGGCCGTCCATCCCGCCTCGCGCGCCCCGGAAGATTCCTCCTTCCTGAGGAGGGAGAGGGCCTTGAACGAGGCCGAGAGGAGGGCCGAGGAGGGGAGCGGAAATCCGCCCTCGCCGCCTCCGCTCCGCAGGAGGACGAAGGCCGGGCGCATGGACGAGGGGAGGGGCGGGAGGACTAAGAGGGCGTTCGCGTCCGCGACGGGAAGGAAGGGCCGCCACTCGACGGCATCGGGCCGCGCCGCCCGGGCCTCCGCCGCGGACGCGAAGGGGAGCGCGGCGCGGTACCCGGGAAAGAGCGAGAGGAGGGCCTTGCGCGCGCGGGAGAGCTCGTCGGAGGGAAGGGGGAGGTGGCGGCCGGCTTCCAATGAAGACTTGAGGGCGTTGATCACGCCGGACGGGCGCGAGCCCAGGATGCCCGCTCCCCCGTCCTGCCAGAGGTCGAGGAAGCGCCTTCCGTCGCGGGCGTAGAGCCTGAAACCGCGCGCGCGGCGGATCGCCGGGACGAGGAGGATGAGTTTCCGCGCGAGAGGTTCCATTGCGTCCCTTTTCGATGCAACTTTACTCGATTCGGGGCGGAGATGGAAGGTCGGAGGGGATGCCGAGGTTACGCGAGAACGGCGGGCCGGCGGCCTTCCGAGCGGTAGCGGGGCGAGGGCGGACGGGACGGAGTCCCGGCCCTCAGGGCGCCTCGGCCTTGCCCGGGCCCAGCCCCATCGGAGGGAGCTCGGCCGCGGAGGACGCCGCGGCGCGGTTCTCGGCGAGTATCGCGTCGAAGACCTCGCGCCTGTAGACCTTGACGTCGCGGGGCGCGTTCACGCCGAGCTTCACCTGGTCCCCGCGGATCTCAAGAACCGATATCTCGATGCTGTCGCCGATGACGATGCTCTCGTCGGACTTGCGCGTGAGGATCAGCATGCGCTTTTCCCGGCGGCCGCCATCTCGGCCATGATGTCGTGCTTGGTCCGCCAGCGCTGGTCCCCGAGGATGGCCTGGAAGCCCTTGCGGCTCTTCCTTCCGATGATCACCGGCCCCATGAGGTTGGCGGTGACGGGGCCGCCCTCGGCGGGCACGGTGACGATCGCGAACACGAGGCCGTCGTCCGGCGACTCGATCCCGATGGCCCCGAGCTCCGCGTCCGAGACGTCCATCTCGAAGTCCGGCCTGAAGAGGAAGGGGTCGATGAGGATGAAGGCGATGCCCGGATCCTCGAGCGACTGGAGGTAGAAGAAGGGCTCCTGCTTGGCGTTGAGGAGCGCGAATTCCCTGAGCGAATCGAAACCGAGGAGGCCCTTGGGGAAGGTGATCCTCTGCCGGTCGTCGGCTTCCACGGGCCCGTAGGCCTTCGTCTGGACTATCATGCGGTCATCCTTGCCTGTCCCCCGCAGCTCATCTCAGGAAATCGAGGAGGGTCTGGGGGAAGAGCCGCCCCGACACCTGCAGGGAGGCCTTGTGCGTGTTCTCGAGGCTCCTGAGATCCGTGATCGCCTCGGCCAGGTCCACGTCCTGCTCGCGCGAGAGCTGGGCGGTCACGTCCGGAACCTCGCGGTTCAGGCGTCCCGCCGCGAACTCGAGGCGCTCCGAGCGGGATCCGATCTCGGCGACGCGCCGCTCGAGGCTGTGGAGGGCCGCGTCCACGCCGGCGATACCGCGCCCGCCGATCTCGAAGACGTCGCCCTTGTTGAGCGCGTCGCGGAGCGCCATCACGGAGTCGAAGAGGCTGCCGCCGGAGACGCGGGCGCTCTCGGCGTAGTCGTAGGGCGGGGGCGATCCCGATCCCTTGAGGACGCCGAGGCGGACGAGGGCGTCGCCGCCGGGCCCGTCCTCGAG
The DNA here is from genome assembly GCA_964399285.1 of uncultured Spirochaetales bacterium. Taxonomy (GTDB): domain Bacteria; phylum Spirochaetota; class Spirochaetia; order Treponematales; family JBGSOB01; genus CAYNQK01. The sequence continues at coordinate 4,039 of CAYNQK010000073.1, forward strand.
CCAGAGCTGGTGCGCGTCCGTGGTCTCGATGGCGAGGCCTCCGGACTCGGGATCCAGGTAGGCCTTCACGGCCGCGCCCGAGTCGTTGATCTTGGCCGCCACGGCGGTGACGTCGTCGCCGGCCTTGAGGAGGACTTCCTTCCCGTCCACCCTGATGGTCTCGTCCGCGAGGAGGAGGAAGCCCCTGGCGTCGCGCGAGGAGACGACGAGCTGGCGGTCGGCCCAGAAGACGGCGTTCCCCGCCATGTCCTGCTCGATGAACTCGCCCTCGCCGATCTCCACCCTGTTGGAGTCGATCGAGCCGGTGTACTGGACGCCCACGATGGTCTCGGCCGCGGAGCCGGGCGCGCGGCCCATCACGACGCGGAAGGGCTCGGCGAGCGAGCGCGTGCCGGCGAAGAGGGCGGTGCCGTCCGCGTCCTTCGCGTTCGCGGACATCACGAGCTCCTTGAGGAGCTCGTCCACCTCGGTGGCCATGTAGCCCATGTCCTCCTTGGAGAGGGTGTTCTGCGATCCCTGGACCGCTAGTTCCCGCACGCGCTGCATGACGTCGATGGCCTGGCGGACGTAGCCCTCGCCGGACCTGATGGCGTCGTTGAGCTTCAGGGTATTGGCCTCGAAACGCTCGAGGCGGCCCACGAAGGACGCGTAGCGGACCGCGTGCGCGGCCGCCACCGGATCGTCCCTGAGGTCGCCGATGCGCGACTCGCTCGCGATGGACTTCTCGGAAGCCTGCATGCGGGACTCGGTCCGCCTGAGCCAGTACTGCGCGTCGTTGTTGGCCATGTCGGTGGATACGCGCCTCATGGTTTACACCCCCAGCCTGTTGATTATGGTGTCCAGCATCTCGTTCACGTTGGCCACGAAGCGGGCCGCGGCGGCGTAGCCGTGCTGGAATTTGATCATCTGCGAGAGCTCCTCGTCGATGTTGACGCCGGAGATGGACTCCCTGAGGTCGCGGAGGTCCTTCATGATGAGGGACTGGTCCTCGTTGGCCCGCGCGGCCTGCTCGCCGCGGAGGCCCGCGCGCGCGACCGCGTCCTGGAAGTAGGCGTCGAAGGTGACGGCCCCGCCCACCATGACCGCGGTGTTGCGGAGGGAGGCTATGGCGAGGGCGCCGCTCCCGTCGCCGGTCTCCGCCGGCTTCCCCCCGCTGCCCAGGCCGGCGGCGAGGGTCGAGAGGTCGCTCTTGAGCGCGGGATTGATCTCGAGCCAGCCGGAGGGATGGGTCTGGGGCGCCACGGCGAAGTCCACGCCCCCCACGCGGAGGCCGAGGGCGGCGTCCGCCCTGTCCCAGGCGTAGGCGCCCGCGGCGCCGGGGGCGGAGAGGATGCCGGCGTAGCCCGCGAGGAACTCGCCCGAGTCCTCGAGGGAGCGGATCACGAAGTCGGGGTTCTCGAGCGCCGCGGCGGGCGTGGCCTTGAGCTCGAGCCTGCCGGAGCGGTCGAGGCGGGCGGTCACCTCCGCGCCCGAGCGGTTGACGCGGTCCACGATGTCCTGGACCGTGTCCGCCGCGCGGTAGGGGACGGTCACGTCGCCGTCGACGCCGGGGAGGACGATCTCGCCCTCGAGGCCGGGCTGCTCGCGGGCGTCGAGCGGGTTGGCTCCCGTCATGCGGTAGATCCAGCTCGAGTCGTAGGTCCCGTCGCCGTTCCTGTCGTAGTTGCCCGCGAGGTTGTTGACGTACGGGCGCTCGACGAAGAAGTCCACGCCGGTCCTGCCGTTGAGTCCGTAGCCCGCCCGGTGGATCTCGTTCACGAGGTCGGCGAAGCTCAGGGCCATGACGTCCAGGCCTTGGATCTCCGCCTTGATGTCGCCGTCGCGGAGGTCGAAGAGCGAGCCCAGGGAGCCCGATTCGAAGTAGGCGCGCTCGCCGGACCATTCCCAGGTCACCGCGGTGAGCCCGTCGTTCTCCGTATCCGTGGAAAGCTCGTAGCGGTTGCGGAGCGATCCCTGCACGAGGACCTGCCCGCCCGCGTGGACCATGTACTCGTCGGGGTCGCGGCCGTCCACGGTGACGTCCATGTAGCCCGCGAGCTTCTCGATGAGCTGGTCGCGCCGGTCCATGAGGTCGTTGGGGTTGTCGCCCACGGCCTTCGCCTTCGTTATCTCGACGTTGAGCGCGGCGATGCCCGCGGTGAGGTCGTTGACCTGCGCCACGCGCGCGCGGATATCCAGGTCCACCTGCTCGCGGAGGGCGGAGAGGCGCTTGAAACGGTCGTGGACGGCGTCCATGAGGCTCTGCCCGCGCGTGAGGACGGCCTGCCGCGCGGCCATCTCCTCGGGATGCATGGAGAGCTCCTGCCAGGCGTCCCAGAAGCGGTCCAGGTGCGCGCGGGTGGAGGAATCAGTGGGTTCGTTGTAGATCTGCTCGAGCTGGAGCGCGTATCCGTCGCGGTTGTCCCAGTAGCCTTCCTCGCTCGCCTGGTCCACGATCCTGCCCTCGAGGAGCATGTCCTTGATCCGCTCGATCCGCTCCACCACGATGCCCTGGCCGATCTGTCCCGGGGTCTCCTCGCGGTTGAGCTGCGGCAGGTAGAGGGGCTCGAAGGCCCGCATCTCCACGCGCTGGCGCGAGTACCCTTCCCTGGAGGCGTTGGTGAGGTTGTGGCCGACGGTGTTGAGGCCCTGGTTGTGGGCGACGAGGCCGCGCTTCCCGATCTCTATGCCCGCGAAGGTCGATATCATCCCTTACCCCTTACAGCGAGCGGTCCAGGACGACCGAACGCATCTCCGGCTCCCTGCGCTCCCCCCTGCGGTCGTAGATGCGCGCGCGCTTCTGGGGGAAGAGCTCTTCCATTATGGAACCGAGGAGCCGCCTCGTTTCCGTGAGGTAGCGCGCGATCCCCGTGCCCGAGACCCTCGCTGCGAGGGCGCGGTACTTGAGGACGCGGTACGCTTCAGTGATGGCGTCGCGTTCGACGGGCGGGAGGGTGACGGCCCAGACGTAGAAGCTCGAGTCCGGGGCGAGCCCCTCCTCCGCGAGGAGGACGCGGAAGACCTCCATGCGGCGATCCTCCAGGGCCTGGATCTCGGCCTCGAGGGCCTCCACGGCCTTGAGGCTCCGGGAGAGGGCCTCCCAGTCGCGCGACCGGATCGAATCGCGCATGGAACCCTCTTCCGCGAGCACGATCTCGAAGAGGGCGGTCTGCCTACGCATCGTCTCGTTGAGAACGGTCAGGGCGGTTTCGTTCATATCGCGGAGTCCTCCGTTCACAATATCGACGCCCCGGAGGGGAGGTTTAGGCATATTTGCGGCCCGCTCTCGGCGCGGCGAGGGCCGCTCCCGGCCCCGGTAGGGCCCCGGGCGGCGGAATTCGACCGTGGTTGACGCCCCCCGGGGCATCGTCTATGATTTCCCGGACGCAAGATGAGACGGAATTCCGGCCCTCAGGCCATCCTTTCCAGCCTTTTCCTCGCGCTTATCTCGACGCTGGTTTCCTGCAACGGCGCCGACGCTGATCCGGAGAACCGGACCTTCATCGCCCATTTCGAGGGCCGGATCGGCAGGAAGGAGCGGCTGAGCGCGGACGTCCTCTGCGTCGGCTCCGAGCTCTCGGGCTACGTCCAGCGGGGCAGGGGCGGGAAGCCCATGGCCATCAGGGGCAAGGTGGAGGGCGTCTCCTTCGGCCTCGCCGGCGAGGACCCCCGCGACCAGGCCGGCTCCTTCTCGGGCCGGCTCTCCGAGGACGGCAAGGGCCTCAAAGGCGAGTGGATCGCCGCCGACGGCTCCATCAAATCTTCCTTCACGCTCAAGCTGGAGACCAAGAAAGCCCTGGCGTTCCAGGCCTCGATCCAACGCGCGCGCGATTCGGGCGGGCTCGACGCGGTCGTCGCCCTGGCCGAGCCCGCGAAGGCTTCGAAGGAATTCATGAAGGTCTTCCGCGCCGACTTCCTGGGGGGGAATCCTCTCGTCAAGGAAGCGCCCGCGCGGATCGAGGCGCTGAGGGCCCGGCGGGCGTCCATGGGCGTCGAGGGGCCCTTCTCCTACCGGCGCCAGCTCGTTCCCTACCGCAACTACGCGGGCTTCCTCTCCCTCTTCGACGTGGAGGAGCTGAAGACGAACGAGGGCTTCGAATCGCGGAAGCGGCTCTCGACCTATTCCTGGCAGAAGGGCAGGGCGATCGCCCTCAAGGACATCCTGAAGCCTGGCAAGGCCGCCGCGCTCGACGAGGCGATAACGGCCACCCTCAAGCTCGTTTACAGCCTCGGGCCCGCGGGCTCGCTCGGCAACCTCGGCTTCCATTCGGACTCCGTCGGCGCCACCGATTCCTTCGGTCTCGCCGAGGACGGCATCCTCTTCTTCTTCCCCGCCGGAACCCAGGCGGACCGCGGCCTCGGCGACGTGTCCGTCTACCTCCCGTCCTCCCTCGTTGGCGACCTCATGAGGGACGGCGTCTTCAAGCGCTGATCCGCTTCATCGCCGGCTCCCGCGGAGCCGTCCCCCGGTCCCCGCCGTCTGCCGCTCAAGCCCTTCGCTTCCAGTCCTCTAGCGCTTCCTTGAACGCGGGCATGGCGCCGCGGATCGCGGCCTCGGGAACCGCATAGGACATCCTGAGCCAGCCGGGCGCGCCGAAAGCGGAACCGGGCACGGTGAGGACGTTGTAGCCCTTGAGGAAATCGGCGTAGGCGCCGTCGTCGGGGGAGGGCGACTTGAACAGCAGGTAGAAGGCGCCGTCGGGCTCGGCGAAGGAGTAGCCGGCCGCGCGCATGCCCTCCGCGACCATGTTCCGCCGCGCCTCGTACCTGCCCATGTCCATCCTGACGTCGACGAGCCGCGAGACGGCGCGCTGCATGAGCGCCGGGGCGTTCACGTAGCCCAGCACGCGGTTGCACATGATGAGGGCGGCGATGAGGTCGTCCCGCCCCTCGCAGGCCGGAGACGCCGCGACGTAGCCGATGCGCTCCCCGGGAAGGGAGAGGCTCTTGGAGAAGGAATTCACCACGATGGCGTTGGGATAGGCGTCCATGAGGGGCGGCGTCCGCTTCCCTCCGTAGACGAGGTCCCGGTAGGGCTCGTCGGCGACGATGAAGGGGTAGCGCCCGGTCTTCTTCCCGTGGGCCGTGAGGACGGCCGCGAGGGCCTCGACGTCCTCCCGCGGGTAAAGCCGGCCCGAGGGGTTGTTGGGCGAGTTGACGATCACGCATGCGGTGCGCTCCGTGAGGGCGCGCGCGAAAGCCTCGGGGTCGAGGGAGAAGTCCGGCTTGCTGTCGACGGTCTTGAGGACGCCGCCATGGTTGGCGGCGTAGGCGCGGTACTCGACGAAGAAGGGGCGGGAGACGAGGACCTCGTCCCCGGGATCGAGGAGGGCCTTGAGGACGACGTTGAGCCCGCCCGCGGCGCCCACGCACATGACGATGCCGGCGGCGTCCATGTCGACGGCGTGCTCGCGGCTCACCTTGCGCGCCATGGCCGCGCGCGCCTCGGGATAGCCCGCGTTGGGCATGTATCCGTGCGAGCCCGCGGGGTCCTCGCGGGCGAGCTCGAGGAGGGCGGCGTGGAACTCGGGAGGCGGGTCCAGGTCGGGGTTCCCGATGCTGAAGTCGAAGACCTTGTCTTCTCCGTATTTCTTCTTGAGCTCGAGCCCCTCTTCGAACATCTTCCGGATGAGCGACGAGCCCGAAAGGGCTTCCTTGATCCTCGAGGCGATTGCCACGGCGTCCTCCTCAGGCGCGCGGCGCTCTCCCCGAAGGGACGCCTCCGCGCGCCCGCGAAGGCTAACACGGAGCGGGCTCTCCGTTGAAGTGGGGAATCCGCATGGCGAGCGGGCGTGACGGCGCCGGCCTTCGGGGCATGTCCGCGCGTTCGTGGCGGCGCGCGGAGGGACCGAGGAATGGAGGAAAAAAGGCTAGAAACCGATTACGGCCGGTAAATCGGGAAGAAGGGGGGGATGATCGGCTTCATCCGCTTCGGCATCCCCGGAATCGGAATTCTCACCTGGCCCGCGGGCCCGATGCTCGCGTAGCAGCCTCCGTCATCCGGTACGGGAAAGGATCCGTCCAGCGCGGGGCGTGGGAAAGAACCCGTGTCGTTTCTCGGCGTTTTCATCACCACCCTCCTGACCCGTTAAATATAACGAAGGGAAGGCCGGATTGCGAGGACGTTCGCGGCGACCGGTTGCCGCGAAGCGGCTCACTCGGCCATACTGCGCGCGGACCGGGACGCGCCGTCCCGCCCCCAGGAGGACCCCATGGCCATCATCCGCCCCTTCAACGGCTACCGTCCGCGCCCTGAATACGCGGGCGAAGTCGCCTCCCCCCCCTACGACGTGGTGACGACGGAGGAGGCGAAGGCCCTGGCCGCGGGAAATCCCCGTTCCTTCCTGAGGATCGGCCGCGCGGAGATCGACCTCCCCGCGGGGACGGACATCCATTCGGACGCTGTCTACGCCAAGGCCCGCGAGAACCTCGACGCCCTCCTCGCCTCGGGGGCCATGCTCCGCGACGACGCCCCGACGCTCTACGCCTACCGCCAGGAAGTCGCCGATCCCGCCACCGGGAAACCGCGGTCCCAGACGGGGGTCCTCTCCCTCGTCTCCGTGGACGAGTACCGCGCGGGGGCGATCCGCCGCCACGAGCTCACCCGCGTGGACAAGGAGGACGATCGCGCCCGGCACATCGAGGCGACCCGCTCCCACTCGGGGCCGGCCTTCCTCGCGTACCGCCCCGTGCCCGAGATCAAGGCCGTCCTCGACGCCGCCTGCGCGCGTCCGCCCGCCGCCGATTTCCGCGCCTCCGACGGCGTCAGGCACGCGCTCTGGCCGATCTCCGAGCCCGGCGCGGTGGAACGGCTCCGCGCGCTTTTCGCCGAGCGGGTTCCGCGCCTCTACATCGCCGACGGCCACCACCGGAGCGCGGCGGCCGCCCGCGTGCGGGACGCCCTCCGCGCCAAGAACCCCGGTCACCGCGGCGACGAGCCCTACAACTATTTCCTCGCCGTCTCCTTCTCCTCGGACGAGCTGAGGATCATGGCCTACAACCGCGTGGTCGCGGACCTCCGCGGCCTTTCTGAGGATGCCTTCCTCGAGCGGGTCAAGGAGAAATTCTCCGTGAGGGAGCTCTCCGGCGCCGAGGCGCCCGAGCCCTCGGTCCAGCGCGAGTACGGGATGCGCCTGGGCGGGCGCTGGCTCCGACTCGCCGCCCTGCCGGGGACCTTCCCCGCGGAGGATCCCGTGGAATCCCTGGACGTCCAGGTGCTCCAGCGGAACCTCCTCGCGCCAGTCCTCGGGATCGGCGATCCGCGGACAGACGCGCGGATCGATTTCGTGGGCGGCATCAAGGGGCGGGGAGAGCTCGAGCGCCGCTGCGCGGACGGACGGGCCGCCGTCGCCTTCCTCTGCCGTCCGGTGGAGATGGACGAGATCATGCGCGTCGCCGACGCCGACCTCATAATGCCGCCCAAGAGCACCTGGTTCGAACCCAAGCTCCGGGACGGGATGGTCGTGGACCGGATGGACTGAGCGTCGCGGGCGCCCGTTCAGGCCGGCGCGCCGCCCGGGAAGAGGTCCAGGATGGCGCCGAGTTCGCGGGCGTTCTTCACCGCCCTGCCCTTGGAATGGTTGTTGAAGGCCACGTAGACCGTCGCGGCCTTGTCCCTGAGCGCGAAGATCCGCGGCAGCCATTCGCGGAGCTCCTCGTCGGTATAATCCCAGTCGTACCGCGACTCGTTGTCCCCCGTCCACCAGGATTCCCCGTTGCGGCCGTGGAAGCGGACGTAGGAGAAGTCCGCCGTGGCACGCGCCTCCGGCCGCGGGAGGTTGGGAAGGGCGGGCTCGTCCACGCAGAGGAGGGCCGCGCCCCGGCGTTCGAGCTCGTCGTAGACCCGGTCGGTCATCCACTCCGCGTTCCGGAATTCCACCGCCACGGGAAGGGGCCTCATCTCGTCGAGGAGCGATGCGAGGAATATCCGGTTCTCCTTGTCGTGCCTGAAGCGGTAGGGGAGCTGGAGGATGACGCAGGCGAGCCTGTCCCGCTCGGCCAGGCCCGCCACGGCTCTGCGGAAGGCGGCGGCGTCGTCCCGCCAGCCGGGACCGGGCTCGTGGGTGAGGCTCCGGTGCGCTTTGATGGAAAACAGGAATCCCTGGTGCGTGCGCTCCGCCATGCCTTCGAGCCCGCGCCGCGAGGGCATCTGGTAATAGGAAAAATTGAGCTCGACGAAGGGGAAGAACAGGGCGTAATGGGAGAGGCGTTCCTCCTTGGAGAGGCCCTCCGGGTAGAAGGGGCCGGTCCAATCGTCATAGGAGAATCCCGACGTGCCGATGAGCACTTTCCCCGCCATGCTACCCCCTGTCCCATAGTATCGCAGGGAGGCTTTCCGGACGCAATGCGGGCGCCGGGCGCCCGCATTTCCTTGTATCCTGGCCGCCCGGACACTATTATTAAAAGCGGGATACCGATCTCGGAGCGCGGGAGGCAGCGTGGGTAAACGGCACGTGGGATTCGTCGTCAACAACATCTACAACGCTTACTTGAATTCCCTCTGGCCGGGCGCCGCCGCCTACGCCGAGAAGCACGGGATCGACCTCGTCCTCCTGCCCGGAAGCCAGATGAACTCCCCCGTTTCCCGTGACCTCCAGGAGTCCTATATCTACGACTTCCTCGCGAGCGGCCGCTTCGAGGGCTTCATCTTCGCCTCCAACGTCTTCGGATCCACGAACACCGTGGACGCCCTGAAGCGCTTCTGCGAGCGGTTCGCCCCCGTCCCCTACGTATGCCTCGGCTCCAAGCTCCCCGGCGCGCCCACCGTCCTCATCGACAACTCGACCGGCTTAAGGGAGATGGTGCGGCACTTCACGGACGTCCACGGCTTCAAGAAATTCGGCTATATCCGCGGCCCCCTGGCCCACCCGGAGGCGGAGGAGCGCTACCGGCCCTTCCGCGCCGTGCTCTCCGAGCGGGGCGTGCCCTTCGACGAGAGCCTCCTCCACGTCGGGGACTTCAACGCTCCGGCGGGCATCGATGCCGCCCGCGCCTTCGCGCGGCGCAAGGGCGACGTGGAGGCGGTGATCGCCGCGAACGACATCATGGCGGTCTCATGCTTCCAGGAACTGGGGCGTCTCGGGATACGCGTGCCGGACCAGATGGCCTTGGGCGGTTTCGACGACCTGGCCGAGGCGAGCTTCATAGCGTCGCCCCTCACGACCGTGCGCCAACCCCTTTTCGAGCTTTCCTACAAGGCCATGGAGCTCCTCGCGCGGCGCATGGACGGCGAAGCCCGCGTGGAGGACGTGACCCTCGAGACCGAGGCTATCATCAGGCGTTCCTGCGGCTGCCTCTCCCATTCCATCGAGGGAGTCCAGGAGGTGATCGATCGGGATAGTCGCGATCGGCGCGAGCCGCGGGACCCGCACCAGGACCTGGCCCTCGAGTTATTCCACGACCGCGGGGAATTCGACGCGAGCATCCTCAACGACATCGCCTCTCGCATCCTCGGCTACCGCGGATCGCCCGAGGAACTCAGGGCCTTGGTCGCTTCCATAGACAAGGCCATGCACGCCCTTCCCGAGGTGTCTGGCGAGCAGGAGCGCTGGAACGACTTCCTCAACCACGTGTACTCCCTCTACATCAAAGAGCACGAGGGCGAGTGCGAGCCCGCGAAGCTCGCGCTCTTCCAGAAGATGCGCATCTACATCGGCGACTTCATGGAGCGTAAGCAGGCGGCGCTCCGCGCCTCGAACGCGCAGGAGTTCGTCCGCCTCCAGGACGCCCTCCAGACCATCAGCGGCGACTACGACTTCGGCGTCCTCATGGACGGGATCAGGGACAGCCTCCTCTCGCTCGACATCAGCACCTTCGTCCTCTGCCTCTATTCCGAACGGGTGAAGCGCGGGACCGGCGCGTGGACCTTCCCGCCCAAGGCCACGGTGCGGGCGGCCCTCGAGGACGGCCACCAGTCGGGCATGCTGGGGAAGGAATTCGACCCCCGGAAATTCCTCCCCGAGGGGCGCATCTCCGAGTCGATGGCGGGCATCTACGTGACGCATCCCCTCTACTTCGGGGACGTCCACTTCGGCTACATCGTCATGAGGATGGGGCCGAGGAACGGCACGACCTACGAGACCCTCCGCGCCCAGATCTCGAGCTCGCTCCAGGCCGCGTACATCCTCATCGACCAGAACGAGCAGGAGGAGAGCCTCAAGGCCGCGAACGAGCGCCTCCGCGCCCTCGCGATACCCATGCTCGACGCGATCAAGGGCGTGTCCGGGATAGCCGTCGAGCGCATCTCGCGGCTCGAGGAGCTCCTCGCGAGCGCCAAGGAGGCCTCCGCCAAGCTCGTCTCGGCCAACGAGAGCGCCTCCCGCGTCATGGACGACGCGAAGGCCATGAACGGCCTCATCGCCATCATCGAGGACATCTCGGTCAACGTGAACCTCCTCTCCATCAACGCCTCAATCGAATCGGCGAGGGCGGGCGCCAACGGCAAGGGCTTCGCGGTCATCGCGGGGGAGATCCGCAAGATGGCCTCCGGCACCGCCGATAACGCCCGCAAGGCCTCCCTCACCCTGGCCTCGGCCCTTCAGAACATCGGATCATCAAAGGAAGAGAGCGGGGAGGCCGTGAAATCCTTCGACGCGCTCAGGAGCGAAATCCAAGCCCTCTCGAGCTCGTTCTCCGATATTTCCGATCGGATGGAGGAGCTCGAGCGCATGAGCCGGGACATGAGCAGCGTCCTCGTCTAGCCGCGCCGATCGCTCGTTTTCGATATAAATCTTTCTAAGGAAAGGGATTGCCTGGGCAGGATCGTGAGCCTCCGCTCGGCGCCCGCGACCCCTTCCCCTTGACAGTCCCGAGCCCCGGCGGGTAGAGTGCCAATCTGTACCGGACCATTCGAACGCGGGACGGGAAGGCAGGGGAGCGCCATCGTGCTGGTGAGCCCTTCCATGCCGGCCAGGGGTTTCGGCCGCCTCGTCCAGCTTCAGCGCATTGAAAGCGTATCCGGACTCAAGTCATCGAATAGGGAGCAGATATCG
>CAYNQK010000074.1:0-14964 GCA_964399285.1 uncultured Spirochaetales bacterium
CGGCGCGCCCGGGCGAACGCCCGTCCCGCGGCGATGAACGACGCCGCTCCGCTAAAGCGCGTTTTTTTCACGCGCTTTCTTCCCCAGGCTTCGCTGAACGGCTATACTTTCCTGAGGAGGCCGCGATGAAAACGGCGTTCGTGTTCCTGGCCGACGGATTCGAGGAAATCGAAGCCTTGACGCCCGTGGATTACCTGAGGCGATCCGGGGTCGACGCGAGGACCGTGTCGATCACGGGGTCCCGGGACGTGGTCGGCGCGCGAAAGATCGCCGTGAAGGCCGACCTCCTCTTCGAGGACATGCCCGGAGCCTACGACTGCCTCATCCTACCGGGCGGGATGCCCGGCTCGCGGAACCTCGCCTCCCACGCGGGGCTGTACTCGCTCCTCAAGAAGGCTATGAACTCCCGCATCGTCGTCGGCGCAATCTGCGCCGCGCCCGCCCTCGTCCTCGGCAAGGCCGGCCTCCTCGCGGGGAGGCGCTTCACCTGCTTCCCCGGCATGGAGAAGGAAGCCGGGGCGGATGGCGTCCACCTCCAGGATCGGGTCGTCACGGACGAGAACCTCGTCACGTCGCGAGCCGCCGGCACGGCGGGCGAGTTCGCCGTCGCCCTCGTCGAGGCGCTCGCCGGGCGCGACGCGGCCCGCGAACTCGCGGAATCCGTCCTCCTGAGCGGTGCCCCGTGAACCTCCACTTCATCAAGCTCCACAGCTCAGGAACGGACGTCATCGTCGTGGACGGCGCGACGCTCGGGAAACTCCCCGTGGACGGACCGTCCCTCGCCCGGGCCATCCTGAGGCGCAGGCGCGGCGCCGGCGCGGACATCCTCGCGATCATCGATCCCCCGTCCCAGGAGGGCGCGAAGGGCGAGGCTCAGCGAAGGCAGGCCAAGGGAGCCGCCGCGTACATCGCGTGCTACCTCTCCACGGGCGAAGCCGCCCACGCGGATTCCGACGCCTTCATCTGCGCCGCCCGCTACCTCTTCGATTCGGGCCGCGCCGTGGGGGAGCGCTTCGAGATCGCGGGCCCCTCGGGGAAGCGCCGCGTCGAAGTGATGACCTCTTCGGACTTCACGGTGTGCCTCGGCAAGCCGCGGCCGGCCGGCGCGGACGGCGATTCTTCCGCCGTCAAGGACGCCATGCCCTTCACGGTGCTGGAAGCGGGAGGGAAGCGCGTCTCCGTCTGCGCGCTCGAGCTCGGGAGGACCTACGTCGCCCTCCTCACCCAGGAGGGGACCTCCAGCAGGCTCGATGAGATCGAGCGCGCTACGGGCGCCGACCCCCGCGGTCCGTCGTCTCCGCGGGCCATCATCGTGCGCCCCATCGCGCGGGACACGCTCAGGATCAGGCACAGCGCGGCCCGCGGCTGGGACGGCGCCTCCGCCGCGGGAGCCGCCCTCGTGGCCGCGGTCGCCGCGGGATCGGCCGACCGGGAGGCCGCCGTCCTATCTGGCGGGGGCGTGCGCTACGCGGAGTGGAGCTCGCGCGACGGCAAGGTCTCGGTGACAGCCCCCGCGGATTACGTGTACGAGGGCGACTGGTACATGCCCGATCCCGTGGAGGAAGCCGAGGGAGAGGCCGCTCAGGAGAAATAGGCGATACGGTAGCGCCCTGAGTCCGCGAACCCCGCCTTCTCGTAGGCCCGCGCGGCGGCCGGATTGGTATTCCGCACGAAGAGGCAGGACGAGCGCCCCTCGGCCTCGATCGCGCGGCGGAGCGCCGCGGTGACAGCGGTCCCGATGCCCCTTCCCCGCCATTCCGGCTTCACGAATATGCCTCCGAGCTGGTCCCATGCGAATCCCCGCGCGTTCGTCTGCGCCTTCGCGACGATCCCTCCGCCCGCCTCCGCCACCACCACCGATTGCCGCGCGAGCGAATCCCTGAGCCCGGCGGCCACGGCGCGCGCGTCGAACGCGTGCCCGGGCACGAGGACCTCCTCGAGCTCGTAGGCCTCCTGCAAAGGGAGGAGCGCCTCGAAGTCGCCCGCGCCTGCGGGCCTTATGAGCGATCCCTCAGGCGGGAGGGGGGATTCCGCGGCGACTATTCCCCTCATGAGCCGATAGTCGACGATCTCTTCCGGATCTCCGATGAGGCCCGACACGGCCTCGACGTCCCCCGCCATCCCGACGACGCGGCCCGGCGAGAATCCGACTTCCTCCATGAGGGCGGGGAGGGCGCGGAGCGATTCGTCGTCCAAGCCGTCGAATACGGGAAGCGCCGTGCCCTCCCCGCCCAGGAGCGCGGCGGCTCGGATCCTTCCCCGATCCCTGAGGATGGCGTGCCCGTCGCCCTTCCTCGGGCTCGCGCCGCGCGAAGCGGGAAGGCGCGCGCCGTAGAAACAGCAGCGCCATTCGCGTTCGCGGATGAATGGCTCGAGGTCCGCCGGGCCTGGCGAGGGATGGTATTCCCAAGCGCCCATCAGGGCATCCCGATGGGGAGCCTTCCCCGCGCCGGAATGTCCCCCCTGAGCGCGGAGAACGCCGCCGTGAAAGCCTCCTTGGATACCGAGTAGCAGGCGAGGACGGTGTCCGCGGGCGAATAGTCGCCGAGGGCCGCGGGGGTGGACACGGCGACCACGGCGATTTTCGCTCCGCTCCCGCGGAGGGCCGCCATGAACGACGCGCTCCCGTCGTTCGACACCGTGAGGAAGACCCATTCCTTGCCCTTGGCCCGCCTCGCGAGCTCCTTGGCCTCGGCCGCCCGCGCGTCCTTGTTTCCCCCGAATCGGTAAGAAGAGGCGCCCGGGTAGGCCCGCTCCCCCTCCGCGATGAAGGCGTCGTACTGGCTCGCTACGAGGCAGGAGCCCCCCTTCGCCCGGATCGGCAGGACTCCCGCCTTGATCGCGGTGATCGCCCGCGCGGATACGGCGAGCGCGTGGGCGCTCGCGCGCGGATCCGGAAGCCTTCCCGTGAGGGAATCGTAGTCGGGGATGAGGGTCGGCGCCTTCTCTCCCCTGAGGCGGGAGAGCTTGAGCGCGAGGACGCGCCGCGCGGATTCGACGCAGCGCGCGCGGAAGGCGGGATCGCTCCTCATCGCGGAGAGGGCCGTTCTCCAGCACTCCTCGGGAGGAAAGGCGGACATGAGGACGATGTCGTTGCCCGCCGCAATCGTCTTCACCACGGCCCGGGAGAGCGACCCGGCGGCGGCGATGGCGCCCTCCATCCTGAGGTCGTCCGTGACGATGACGCCCTTGAAGCCGATCCTGTCCCTGAGCGCGTCCTTGAGGAATTTCCGGGACATGGAAGCGGGCTCGTCCCCCCATCCGAGGGCCGGGAAGGAGAGGTGCCCGGACATCACGGCGGGCACGCCGTCCTTCGCGAGCACGCGGTACGGGAGGAGCTCCCGCGACCAGAGGGTCTTCCAATCGACGTTTATTGAGGGGAGCGACACGTGCGAGTCGAGCGAGGTCCCGCCGTGCCCGGGGAAATGCTTGGCGGTCGCGATGATCCCCGAGTCGGCGAGGCCCCTCGCGTAGGCCGCGGCGAGCACCGCGACCTCCATGGGATCGGAGGAGAAGGACCGCGAGCCGATGACCCAGGAATCCGCGTTCGTGGCCACGTCGACGACGGGCGCGAAGTTCATGTTGATGCCGAGGGAGGCGAGCTCGGCCCCGATGATGAGCCCCGAGTCGTAGGCGTCCTGGGGAAAGCCCGAAGCGCCCAAGGCCATGTTGCCGGGCGTCCTCGAGGTCCTCCCGCCCACGTGCCTGATCCAGCCGCCCTCCTGGTCCGTCGCCACGAGGAGTGGAACGCCGAACCGCGTTCCCAGGCTCGCGCGCTGGAGGACGGCGATGGATTCCACGAGGGCCCGCTCGTCCTGCGCGTTCCATCCGAAAATCTTGACCCCGCCCGCGCCGCGCTCACGCACCCACTTCATGGCGGCCTCGTCCGGCCGTACCCCCGCGTAGGAGATCATGAAGAGCTGGCCGAGGATCTCCTCGTCCCGCATCCTTCCCACGATCGCGTCCGCGATCTCCGAGGGCTCGCCCTCGCTCGAGAACGACGGGAAGTCCGTCTCGACGGCGCCGAGGGCCCCGTTCGCGGCGATGCAGGCCGCGAGGAGGGCGATGGCCGCGCGGAACCCCGCCGCGCGCTTCGCCGGCATCACTCAGGCACCGTGTCGAGCGGATTCGATGTATCGGGCGGCGCAGTGCGCGGCGACGGCGCCCTCTCCGGCCGCGACCACGACCTGCCGGAAGGGCGACGCGCGCACGTCGCCGACGGCGAAGAGCCCCGGGACGGAGCTTTGCATGCACTGGTCCGTCACCACGTAGCCCTCGGCGTCCTTCTCGACGCCCTCGACGAGGGCCGTTCGCGGATCCGATCCGATGAACACGAAGACCGCTTCGGTCTCGAGAACGGATTCCGCTCCCGTGCGCGTGTCCTTAAGGAGGACGGAGCTCACCTTCGCCTCCCCGCGGATCTCCTTGACCACGGAGTTCCATCTGACCGTTATGGCCGGGTTCTCGAGCGTCCGTTCGGCGATCGCCGGCTGGGCGCGGAAGGCGTCGCGGCGGTGCACCATGGTGATCCGGTCGCTGAGCTTGGCGAGGAATCCCGCTTCGTCGCAGGCCGCGTCCCCTCCCCCCACGACGACCATGGGCTTCCCCTTGAAGAAGGGGCCATCGCAGGTGGCGCAATAGGAAACGCCGCGACCGGCGAATTCCTCCTCGCCCTTCACGCCGAGGTGGCGGTGGCTCGCGCCCGTGGCGAGGATGACGGCGCCGGCGCCGATCTCTCCGGAGTCTGTCCCGACCACGAAAGCCCCGTCGCGCTTCACGATGGAGGACGCCCGCTTAGGCTCGATGACGGCCCCGAACCTCTCGGCCTGCGCCTTCATGGCCTCGCCGTAATCGAAGCCTGAAACGGGTTCCGCGATTCCGGGGTAGTTCTCGAGCCTGTCGATGAGGAGGCTCTGTCCTCCGCAGGCGAGTTCCTCGAGCACGAGGACGCGCATGTTCGCGCGGGCGCCGTACTGCGCCGCCGCGAGCCCGGCGGGCCCTCCCCCTACGATGACGATGTCCCAGGATTCCATTTTGCCCCCAGTTCCCGGCGAGTGTATACTGCATAGTATGAAACGATCGGGCCTCTCGTCAATCTTAACCGCTCTCGCTATCCTGGCCTCGGCAGTCGGCTCCGCCGCGTCCGCCGAGGAAGAAGGCTCCTACATTCCTCCGTCCCTCGCCCTCCCCCGGATCCTCCCCTCGACCGCGTCACTGGAAGCGGGACGGGTCCAGGAGCCGCTCGACCCCCTCGACATGATCGACCTCTCCGTCCACCTCTCCACGGTCGGCCCCGACGGCCCCTCCGCCGCGGCCTCGAGCGCATCCGAGACGCTCCGCGCCTTCGTCGAGCGCGAAGCCCCGCGGCTCAGGGGCATCCAGGACGAGTACGAGCGCGGCGACGCCGCCCTCCGGCTCCTCCACGAATCGCTCCTCGCGCGCTACTCCTTCGACGCGACGGGCACGGACGGAATCGCGGAGAAGGGCGATTTCAACTGCGTCTCGAGCGCCGTCGTCTACGCCGCCCTCGCCAAGGCCGCCGGGCTCCGCGTGATCGGCGTCGAGGCCGTGGATCACGCCTTCTGCTCGGTCTGGGCCGGGGGGAAGCGGATCGACGTGGAAACCACGAACGTCTACGGCTTCGATCCCGGCAAGAAACGCGAGGTCTTCTCGGATTCCTTCGGCAGGACGACGGGTTTCGCGTACGTCCCCCAGGAGAACTACCGCCTGCGCTCGGACGTCGGGGAGAAGGAGCTCGTCTCGCTCATCCTCCGGAACAGGATCGCCGACCTCGAGATGAAGGGGCGCTATTTCGACGCCTTCGTCCTCGCAGGGGAGCTCTACGCCTTCCTCCCGACGGAGAAGAGCCGGACCATCCTCGGGGAACGCGTTTCGAATTCGGCCTCCTCCCTCATGCGGAGCGGCAGGCACGAGGAGGCCCTCGTCTTCCTGGAGGCGGTCTCCGCCTTCGACGCGGCCCCGCCCGGGCCCGGCGCCGCCCCTCCCACGCCCGACGAGGCCGTCAAGGCCGCTCTCCGCAACGCCCTTTCCGCCTACGGCTCCGCCGGCCGGTACGACGAAGGAGTCTCATTCATCTCGTACGCGCGCGCGAAATGGGGTGACGATCCCGCCTTCGCCGAATTCGAGCGCGTGCGCGCCAATAACGTCTCGCTCGCGCTCGTCAAGTCGGGCGAGTACGGCAGGGCCGTCGATTTCATCGAGACCGAGAGCGCGTCCGGACGCATCCCGGCCGCCGAGGCGGTCAAGATAAGGGAGAACGCGTCTATCGCCTGGGTTCTTTCCCTACGCGGGGAGGGATCGTTCAGGAAGCGCCTCGAACTCGCCGCATCCCTCTCGGGACGCGGCGCCCTCGGGCAGCGGGCCTACGCGGAGCTCTTGAAGAGCGTGTGCGGCCAGGAAGCAAACGCCCTCGCGGCCGCCGACCCCGAGCTCGGCTGGCTCGCGGCCGCGGGGGCCTTCGAAAAGGGCCTCGAGCTCCTCCCCGGAGATCAGGGCCTCGCCTCGGGGCGCTCCACCAGTCTCGCGAACTACGAGGCCACGGTCTTGAACCGCTCTTCGGCCCTCCTCAACGCGCGCAAGGCCGACGAGGCGGTCGCCGTCCTCGAGGAGGGCCTCCGCCGCGTCCCCGATTCCCCCCGCCTCAAGGAGCGCCTCGCCGCGGCGCGGAAGCTGCGGAAGCCCTGAGGCCCCTCACCTCCCGATGGACGAGGGCGGCCAGAAGGTGAAGAGCACCTTTCCGAGGATGCGTTCCCGGTCGAGTGATACCGGATCGAGGGCCGAGACCCACTGGACCGATCGGGGATCGTGGGCGTCCAGCTTGAGGAAGGCCGCGGAATCGTCGTGCACGTACCTGAAGTCGAGGGAGTTGTAGCGGTTGTCGCCCATGAGGAAGTACTTCCCCTCGCCCAGGTATTCATCGCCCTTCGGGAATTCGGGGAAGTTCCGGTAATCGTAGTAGACAAAGTAGCGGACGAGGCGGATCCAATCCTCGTAGGACTCTCCCCTCGCCATGAGGTCCTGGATCTTCGGCGAGGCCTGGACGATGTCGACGTATTCGACTTCCTCAGCGACCGAGAGCCGCGAGAGCTCCTTGGCGTTCCCCTCCCTGAGGAGCGAGAGGTAGTCGAGCCAGCGCTCGGCCGTCGCAGCCTTGAGCGCGAGGTTGAGCTTGGCCGAGGATTCCTCGTAGGGGTCCATGACCGCGGGGTACTCGGCGGGCCGGAGGAATTCGACGAAGCGCGCGAGCCGCTCGCGGTTCGACACGGCGTAGAGGCAGACCTGGACGTCGCTCCGGACCGCGAGGGCGCGCTGGGCGTAGAACGCCGAGTTCGCGGCTTCCTCCCGCGTGGCGATGGTCCCGAAGGCGGCGCGCTCCGTGGCCTCGTAGTACGAGGCGGATGGCGTCGGAAGGGCGGCCCGGAGGCCCGCGGGATCGATCCGCGCGAAGCGATCCGCGAGGCCCGAGAGTTTCCGCGCGAGATCGGGGACGGCCAGGGCGTTCTTCCACTCGTCGGTGGCGTCGATCTCGCTCCGGGCGGTTTCCGAGATCCGGAAGTCCCTGATCCGCGACTTGACCGAGGGGCTCTCCTTCCAAAGGTTCGTCCTCGCCCAGGTCGCGTCCTCCTCCATCCTCGACCATCCCGCGTCTCCCGGCTTCCTCGCGTAGAGGACGTCGTCCACCATGAGCAGCTTCTCTCCGGGCATGCCCACGAGGCGCTTGACCACCGTTCCGACCCTGTCCTGTCCGTCCTCCTCCTTGTCGAGGTTCACGAAGGAGAGCGTGAGGTAGAAGACGAGGGTGTTGGCCATGCGCCTCAGGACGGGCGGCTTCTTCACGAAGGGGTTGTCGTAGACGATGATGTCGCCGCGCTTGGGCTCGTACAGCGAGGGAGTCTTGAGCGGGGAGAGCGGCACGCGCGGCCCCGACTGTATCTTGGTCACGATGACGCGGTCGTCCACCAGGAACTTGGGGACCATCGACTCGGTGGGGATCACGTAGAGCTGGAAGAGGGTCGAATGGATGACGGCGACGAGGATGACGGCCTGGATCACGGCGTCGGCGTTGTCGAGGATCTTCCCGCCTAAGGTCTTGGCCTTGGGCGGTTTCCATCCCCCCTTCTCCTTGGCTTCCTTGGGCGTCACGACCCCGAGCGCGACCCGCGCGGCGGCTGTCCGCACGAGGAAATAGAGCGCGAGCCCGGGAGCGGTCTCGACGAGCGACGCCGCCCAACCCGCCCAGGCGGCGCCCGTTCCGATCTTGCCGTTCTCGAATCGCGCGTAGGCGTATATCGCTGATCCGACGTACGAAAGGAAGGCCGCGTAGCCCGCGAAGGCCTTGTAGCCGCGGTATCCCTCGGGCTTGAGATCGGCGAGGTACAGCGCGTGCGAAACCGCGAGCCCCGAGATCACCGCGAGCCTCGCGACGAGGGCGAAGGCCCAGGCGGCGTCCGGCCTGCCCAGGTCGGTCACGAAGAATCCCGCGATGAGGAGGACGGCCCATGCCGCCTCGAGGAGGACTAAGGCCTTATAGAGCGGATTCGTCCCGCAGCGCTTGATCGTGGCGTCCCATATCCGTTTAATCATTGTTCCCCCGTCGAGATCCGCCGCCGGGTCGTTCCGCCCCGCGGCGTTCAGAGATCATATCGCTTGAAGCCTGAGCGCGGAAAGCCCGCGGACACGGCCTCCGCGAGCCACTCGTCCTTGGTGAAGAAAACGATCTTCCACCCGGAACGTTTCCGGAAATCCTCTATCATCGAGAGCGCCCGGGAGGTCCTGTCCCGGTCGAGGTTCTTGAAAGCCTCGTCGAAGACGAGGACGGCCTCCTCCCTCCCTATCGAGCGCGCGAGGGCGAGCCGGCAGGCGAGGTAGAAGAGGTCCCTGGTGCCCTGGGAGAGCCGTGAAGGGGGGCGTTCCGTCCCTCCCCCGTCCCGGACGAGGGCGTCCGCCTCGTCGAGGGATCCGAGCCGGCATCCGCCCTCGCCTCCGGCCACGGGCGCGTAGAACGATGCCACGGCCTCGGAGAGGCCCGAGAACGCCGCGTCGGAGGACCGCGCCATGCCCCTGAAGAGGTCCCGGGCGATGGACTCGCCCGAGCGCCTGAGCGCGTCGGCCTCGACCGCTTCCTTGGCCCCGGCCACGGACTCCTCCGCGCGCGCGAGCTCGAGGAGGATCCCCCTCATGTCCTTCTCGGCGAGGGCCGTCTCCCGCTCCCAACGCGCGGCGAGCGTCCGCTCCTCCTCGCGCGCGGCCTCGAGGGCAGCCTCGGCTTCCCTGAGCCGCTGGACCTCCGCCATCCCGCTCGCGCCGCGGCGCCCCGCGTCCTCGGGCCAGGCCTTCTCGATCGCCTCGGCTTCCTGCCTGAGACGCGCCTGGAGCTCGTCGAGCCCCTCCGCGCCGGCCTTGTCCGCCTCCGCGCGGAGCTCGTCGCCGAGCGAGGCGCGCTCGGCCTCGAGCGCCTTCGCGTTAGCGAGCCGCGCGAGATAGTCCTCGTATCCCGACGCGCCCCGCTCCCTCAGCCACGAAGACGTCTCCGATTCCGCGCGCGCCGCTCCCGATCGGGCGGCTTCCGCCTCCGACCGCGCCCGCGCGCGCTCCTCCTCGACCCGGCGCTCCGCGGACCGCGCCTCCGCGAGGAAGGCTTGGCGCTTCTCGGCCTCGGCCTCGACCGCCCTGAGCCGCGAGAGGAATTCCCGCGGACCCGAGGCCGCAGGCGGCTCGACGCCGTGGACCCGCCTCGCCCACTCGGCTCTAGCCTCCTCCCATGCCGACTTCGCGTCCGCGTCGTCCATGCGCGAGACCGTCTTCCTGAGCGCGAGGAAAAGGACG
The DNA here is from genome assembly GCA_964399285.1 of uncultured Spirochaetales bacterium. GTDB lineage: Bacteria > Spirochaetota > Spirochaetia > Treponematales > JBGSOB01 > CAYNQK01. Next base: position 9,847 of record CAYNQK010000074.1, read on the forward strand.
GCTCCCGCCGCCGCTCCCGAGGCGAACGCGGCCGCGGAGAGGGCGATCCCTATTCCGCTCGCCCAGAGGGCGAGGGCCGCGACGAGCCCCGCCGCCGCGGAAGCGATGAGGCCGATGACCGAGGCGGTCCCGGCCCTGCGCTCCCGCACCTCGCGCGGCGAAGCGCGACCCTCGAGCCGGTCGGCGATCTCGCGGGCCGCCCGCGCTGGGCGCTCCGCGGCAGCGCAGGCCTCCTCCTCGGCGGCTCTCCTCGCGCGCGCGTCCTCGGCTCCGGCCGCCGAGAGCCGCTCCGCGGCCTCCGCCGCCGAGGCCTTTCTCCGGGCCTCCTCCGCGGCTTCCTTGAGGGCCCGCGCCGCCGCGGACTCGTCCCGCATCAGGACGGCCGACGATAGGGCCCTGAGCCGCTCGAGCCGCGCGAGGGTCCGCCGCGCCTCGTTGAGCCGCGTCCGCGCGGCCATGGCCTCGGTCGTGCGCGCGAGGGCGTCGCGCTTCTCGGCGAGGGCGGCGGTCCTCGCCCGAGCCCCGTCGAGAGCCGTCCCCGCGCCCTTCGCGCGTTCGCGGGCGGCCTTGACTTCCTCGAGGTCGCCCATAGCGCGCGCGAGGCGCTCCTCGGCCCTCGAGAGCTCGTCCTTGCGCGCGGCCTCCTCGGCCTTCCGCCTCGTGGCGTTGAGCGCCTTGTCGAGGTCGCGCGCCATGATCTCCGGATCGATCCCGCCCGAGAAGAACCCGTTCTTGATCCGGTCGAGCCACTTCCCGTCGCCCTTGGGCATGCTCATGGCGTCCGAGCGGACGGCGTACATGCTGAAGAACTCGGTGTGCGGGAAGAATTCCGGCGCGCCCGAGTCCATCTCCGCCCTGACCGAGCAGTCCTCTCCGTAGCGGTCGAGCCCGGGGAGGTTCTTCTTGGAACCGCAGAGGACGAAGGCGAGGGAGTCGAAGACCGTCGTCTTCCCGGCCTCGTTGGGGCCGTGGAAGAGCGTGACGTCCCCGAAATCGAATTCCGCGCCCTTGAATTTCCCGAACCTGTCGAGGATGAGCTTCTTGATCACGGCCTGCCCCCCCGCGACTTCGCGATGCGGGAGAGCCCTATCTCGAGGGCCTTGAGCGTGGCGGCCTCGCCGTGGAGCCCCTCGAGCCGCGCCCTATCGGCCTCCCATGCACGGTAGAAGTCCCGTGCGGCGGCCGCGTCCTCCGCCCGCTCCAGGATGACGAGGTCCTCGCGCCCCACCGTGAGCTTTCGCACCTTCCCCGCGTAAGCGCGTTCGAGCTCCTCCTGGGCGCGGACAGCGTCGGTCTCCGTCCTCACGATGCCCGAGAGCTCCACGTCCGCCCAGTCGCGGTCGGAGAGCTTCGAGAACGCGTCGGCCGCTTCCTTTCCGGGAAAGCCCTCGGCGTCGAGGGGCACGCGGAGCGAGAGGGGGACGTAGCGCCCCGCGGCCTTGAGCTCGACCGAGCGCGCGGAGGCCTTGCCGTCGGACGATATCTCCACCCTGATCGCGCGCCGCGGCCCCGTCTCGCCCTTCCTCCAGGGCGATGCCGAGCCTGGATAGGCGGCGATGGCCGATCCCAGGGACGCCGAGCGGCCCTCGTGTATGTGCCCGAGGGCCACGTAGGATGGAGAGAGGGCCGTGATCCGCGAGCCGTCGAGGACGGACTCGTCGACCTCGCCCTCCTCGCCTATCCCGATCCAGTTGAGCTCGGGGAGCGAGCCGTGGGCGACGACGATCCGCGGGATCGCGGGCGGGGGCGCTTTCTCGGGCATCGGGCATCCATAAGGCACGAGGACGAATTCCGCCTCGCCACCGTCAGCGCCTATCCTCGCCGACTCCGTCCCGTCCCAAGCGAGCCGGACCTTTCCCCCCGAATCGAAGGAGGAGGGTCCGCGGTCGCCGCGGAGCCTGTCGTGGTTTCCGGCGATCATGAGGAGCGCCGCGAGTCCGCGTTCCTTTTCCGCCATCGACTTGAGCTCGGGGTAGAGGGCCATGAAGTCCGCGTTGGAGTCGAAGGCGTCGCCCGCGAGGACGAGGACGCCGCCCGAATCGGAGGCGGCGATCCTCATGAGCTCGGCGAGGACGGAGAGGCCGTGCTCCGCCTCGCCGTCCCTGGCGCGGAGGTGGAGGTCGGCGGCGTGCAGGAAAAGCATGGATCCCCATCCCTTCGGGCTCATTGGCCCGGCCTGAGCGCCCAGACGACGCCGATGGCGACGGCGGCGGCGGCGGCTATCGCGAGGCAGAGCGCCCAGAGGGGGAGCGGCCCCGGCGCGGGCCGTTCCGGTTTCGCCTCGGGCGCGCGGGCGGGCGGCTTCGAGTATCCGCAGACGGGGCAGCCCCATTTGAACGCGTTCGAGGAACCGGTCTTCCCGCACCTCGGGCAGCGCACGGAGGTGAAGAGCCGATCGCAGTTCGGGCAGGTCCTGGCGTCGCGCTCGACCTCAGTCCCGCACGAATCGCAGAAGAACTTCGCTTCTTTCATGCCCCTCCCCGTCCGGCCGCCTCCGCGGCCTCCCTCGTCCGATCGTCGAGGATGCGGCTCGCCCTCCCCTCGCGCCCGCATTCGAGGGCGTCGAGCTCGGCGTAGCGCTTTCCGTCCCCCTCGGGGAGGAAGCGCCGCTCCCAGTTTTTCCCGTCCGAGGATAGCACGAAAAGACGATCGGTTTCACCGATCTCCACGCGAAGCGCCGTCATGCCGTTCCCGATCTCCCCGCCGCCCGTCCACGCGGCCTCGCCGCCCGAGGAAGGCATGCATGAAACGAGGACGCCTCCCGACCGCAGGACGAAGCCCGATCCCGAGGCCTCGACCTCGGGCGGCTCGCCGGCGCCCGAGAGCTTCACGGCGAGGGCCGCGGCGGAGACGAGGGCATCGGGCGAATTCGTGGAGAACGAGAATGAGCCTTCAACGGGAGCGGCCCCTTCCATGGAGGGGTCGTCGTCGCTGCGCGCCCCCTCCTCGCCGTTCAGGAGGATGTCGAGCGCCTGGAGGAAGGCCGGCCGGTAGAGGAGCTCTACCACGGGCGCGCTAGGAAGAAGCGGCCGGGCAGGAGGATTCGGACTTGCAGGAGGAGCAGGGCGAGGCGTCCGATTTCTTTTCCGGCGAGGAGGCCGAGGATGAAGACCGGGAATCGTTCTTATAGAAGCCCGAGCCCTTGAAGATCACCCCCATGCCTCCGCCGATGACGCGGCGGACCGCTTTGCCGCAGGCGGGGCATTCCTTGATGGGCTCGTCCGACATGCTCTGGAACGCCTCGAAGACATTAGCGCAGCTCGTGCATTCGTATTCGTAGGTGGGCATACGGAAACCCCTGGATCGATGGATGTCGCGGCGATCGCGCCGCTATTCGGCGTCCTCGCTGCTATTCGGCGTCCTAGCCGCGCCATTAAGATAGCAAATCGCGGCGTTTTTGGGCAAGAAGCGCGCGGGGCTTGCCGCTCGGCCGCGCTTTCTGGTAGCGTCGCCCATGGAAACCGCTCTGACGCCCCCCGCCCCGCCCCGGGCGCTCTTCTTCGACCTCGACGGCACCCTTCTCACCTCGCGCAAGGACATCGGTCCCCGGACCCTCGCCGCCTTGAAGGCCCTCCGCGCGTCGGGCGTCCCTTCCTTCATGGCCACCGCACGTCCGCCGCATGTCGAACGCCAGCTCCCCCTCGAGGCCATGGGGGCCTCGTTCCTCGCGAGGGGCGTCTTCATGAACGGCGCCGTGGTCCGCGTCGAAGAGGGGTTCGAGTACGTCCCCATGGACCGGGGCGCCGCCGCCGACGCGGTGGCCCTGGCGCGGAGCGTCGACGGCCTCAACGCCGCGCTCCAGATGCCCGGGAACGCGCACGCCTTCCTCTACCCCCTCCCCGCCGAGGAGTACCGCCTCTGGGGGCTCCGCGGCATACGATCGGAGGAAATCGTCCCCTTCCCCGCCGCCGAGGAGCCCCTCCCCGAGGGCGTCTCCAAGATCGTCTTCTTCTCAAGGGGGAACTGGCTCGTCGACGGCCGCGACCTCGGGTCCTTTCACGGCGAACTCTCGCGCTCGATCGGCGACCGCGCCACGATCTACATCTCGGACAGGCAGACGGTGGTGCAGGCGGTCGGCAAGGGCGTGAGCAAGCGCTCGGGCATCGAGCGCGTCGCGTCCCGCCTCGGACTCCGCTCGGACGAGATCGCCGTGTTCGGCGACGACGTCAACGACATCGAGATGCTCTCGTCGTTCCCGCGCTCCTTCGCAATGGGCAACGCCCTGGACGAGGCGAAGGCCGCCGCGTCCAGGGTCATCGGCCATAACGACGAGGAGGGCATCGCCGACCTCCTCGCGGAGCTGTACCCGGATATCCTGGGCTGAGGTGCCCGGCCGCCGGCCGGATGCGCGGGGATCCGCGCGGTCCCTCATGCCCCCGGAGGGCCCGCGAGGAACGCCTCCTTCCCTCCCCTTGCCTACGCGGATTCCTTTCCGCTACCATGCCCGTGAAATTCCACAGCGCAGAAGGAGTCCCCCATGGACCTGTCCGCCCTCCAGAAGGCACGTTACGCCTACAAGCCCAAGCTTCCCCCCGTCCTCGCGGCGGGACCGGGCTCAGTCGCCGTCAAACTCGGTTCGCCCACCGCCTCCGTCGCCGACCAGGCCGACGTGAAGGCGATGTTCCCCATGAGCTACGGCGCCCCCATCGCCGACTTCGTAGCGGGCGAGCCCTCGGGCGGCTGGGACCGCCCCCTCAAGGTGGGCGTCATCCTCTCCGGCGGCCAGGCGCCCGGCGGCCACAACGTCATCACCGGCCTCTACGACGGCCTCAAGCAGGCGAACGCCTCCTCCGTCCTCTACGGCTTCCTGGGCGGCCCCATCGGCATCATGACGGGCAAGTACAAGGAGCTCGACGCCGCGACCATCGACGCCTACCGCAACACGGGCGGCTTCGACATCATCGGCTCCGGGCGCGACAAGATCGAGAAGCCCGAGCAATTCGACGCGAGCCTCAGGACGGCCAAGGATATGGGCCTCGCCGCCGTGGTCATCATCGGCGGCGACGACTCCAACACCAACGCCGCCCTCCTCGCCGAGCACTTCAGGGCCTCGGGCTCCAAGGTCCAGGTCATCGGCTGCCCCAAGACCATCGACGGCGACCTCAAGAACGAGTACAT
>CAYNQK010000075.1:0-2128 GCA_964399285.1 uncultured Spirochaetales bacterium
GCCCATCTCCCAGAAGTTCTCCTTCTTGCCGAACGCCATGACGCGGTCGGCGGGAATGGGCGTCAGCTTCGTCCAGAGTTGAGCGGCTTCGTCGTCGCGAGGGATGCCGTCTTTCTCGTCGCCGACGAAGATCGTGGCGTAGAGCTGGTCCGGATTGATGCGCCAGACCTTCGTGAGCAGTTCCCAGGCCCAGGAGATCGCCTCGGCCTTGAAGTAGTCGCCGAACGACCAGTTGCCGAGCATTTCGAAAAACGTGTGGTGGTAGGTGTCCTTGCCGACTTCCTCCAGGTCGTTGTGTTTGCCGCTGACGCGAAGACACTTCTGGCTGTTGACCGCCCGCGGGCAGTCGGGCGTTCGCAGTCCGAGAAAAATGTCCTTGAACTGGTTCATCCCCGCGTTGGCGAACAGCAACGTGTCGTCGCCGTGCGGCACGATGGGGGAGCTGGGCACGAAGGTGTGCTCTTTCCCGAGGAAGAAATCGATGAAGCCCTGTCGGATCTCGCGAGCGGTTAACACGGTTCTGTACCTCTTTTCAACTGCACCAATGACCGAAACGCGCCTGGTCGTCGGACGCTCTGTTTTGAATTTTGAGCTTTGGTCATTCCGATTTGTTTCGGATTTCGAGTTTCGAATTTCGGATTTTCTTCACTTGCCTATGACCGGTTGCACCCAGGCCGATTCGAATTCGTCCGGGACGTGCGATTTTTCGTTCCTGCGCGACGAGATGACCTTGGCCCGCACGTACAATTCGTCGCCCTTGAACGTGTAACCGGCGGTTGCGCCCTGGCTCTCGGCCAGCACGGCGCCGATCTCGGGGCTGTACCGACGCGTCGTTCGGACGGCCTTGCCCTCGGCGTCAACCACTTCGCGACTGGTCGGATCGAAACCGCGACGCGTGCCGAGGAAACGGATCGTGTAGGTCACGCCGGGGTCCGGATCGACCTGCACCGTCAACGTATCGTCGCGAAACGCCACGTCCTTTAACCTCACGCCGGTGGAACAGTAGAAATCGCCGGCGTTCATCGCCTGGATCAGCGATTCCGGCGTCAGCCGGGCCGCTCGGACGATGGTCCAGGCCTGGCCTGGATTGGCGGCGCGGGGATCGAACTTGTGGTAGTCGTGGGTGTCGTCGTTGGCGACTCCGTACAGGATTTCGCCACCGGCCTGCGCCAATCGATTGGCCAGGACGATGTCCCACATGCGTTCGGTGCTCGCTCGGAGAGGGTCTCCGTCGTTGTTCACGGAGCCGTGGGCGTTGTAGACCTCGAAGAACCGGGCGCCCTTGACCGGCATGATGTCCTCGGCCGTCAAGGCCCATACGAAATTGGGATGGTTGATGTGGACCAGCATGGCCTGTCCGGTCTTCTCCTGCTGGGCCAGGACCGCGCTGACGTCGTTCTGGAGGAGGTCCGTCATGGTCGCTCCACCCTGCGGCGGGATCACTTCCAGGAGGTTGATCCCGTTGAGGTGGGCCTTCTCGGAGATCTCCTCGCCCTGGAGGAGCAGGAAGCGGCCGGGCTCCTCCACGAGGCAGCGGTATTCGCAGAGCGGTTTGAGACGGACCAGCGTGCGACCCTCGTTGTCCGTGCGGGTTTCCACCCAGGAGGCGCCGAACTGAGCTTTGTATGCCTCGAACGCGGCCCGCTGCTTTTCCGTCACGATCATCCACCGCTGTCCCTGCGACAGCCGGTTGTGGTCGGACAGGCTCAGGAAATGGTATCCGTGATCCTTGTACCACTGCGCCGCCAGCTCGGGGAACTGATCGCCGTCGCTCCAGAAGGTGTGCGTATGCAGGTTGCCCTTCCACCAGTGCGACTGCGCCGGGTCGGCGCCGGCCCACGTCAGCCCGGCGGTCGTCAGACAGACGGACAGCAGCAGCCACAGCATCGTTCTGCCAAACTGCATTTGCGAACCTCCCAGGAGCCTTCTCTCGAACCTACTTCGACTCTTCCTGCACCGGGGCTTCCAGCAGTCCCTTGGCGATCAGGACCTTGTTCTTGATCTCGGCGGCCAGTTCGGGATTGTCCACGAGATACTTCTTGGCGTTCTCGCGCCCTTGGCCGAGTCGGACGCTGCCGTAGTTGAGCCAGGCGCCGCTTCGCTGCACGACGTCCGACGCCAGGGCCAG
>CAYNQK010000075.1:2138-14808 GCA_964399285.1 uncultured Spirochaetales bacterium
GACGATTTCCGCGGTGACTCCGAGGTCCAGCAGGTCGCCTTCGTAACTGATCCCCTTGTCGAACATGATGTCGAACTCCGCCTCGCGGAAAGGCGGTGCGATCTTGTTCTTCACGACGCGTCCGCGGACCCGCGAGCCGATCGCGCCGGTGCTGTCCGTCAGGGTGCTGAGCCTTCGCAGGTCCACGCGGACGGAACTGTAGAACTTCAGGGCCTTGCCGCCGGTGGTGGTCTCGGGATTGCCGAACATGACGCCGATCTTCATGCGGATCTGGTTGATGAAGATGAGGATGGTCTTGGACTTGCCGATGGTCGCGGTGAGCTTGCGGAGCGCCTGGCTCATGAGCCGGGCCTGGAGGCCCATATGGGAGTCGCCCATGTCGCCCTCGATCTCCGCCTGCGGGGTCAGCGCGGCCACGGAGTCGATCACGATCACGTCCACCGAGCCGGTCCTGATGAGGGTCTCGGCGATCTCGAGGGCCTGCTCGCCGTTGTCCGGCTGAGAGACCCAGAGCTCGTCGGTGTTGACGCCGAGGTTCTTGGCGTACACGGGATCGAGGGCGTGCTCGGCGTCCACGAAGGCCGCGATGCCGCCGGCCTTCTGGGCCTCTGCGATCGCGTGGAGGGCCAGGGTCGTCTTGCCCGAGCTCTCGGGGCCGTAGATCTCGATCACGCGGCCCCGCGGATAGCCCCCGATGCCCAGGGCCTCGTCGAGGAGGATCGAGCCCGAGGACACGGTCTCGATGCCCTGGATGGGGCCGTTGGCGCCGAGCTTCATGAGGGAGCCCTGCCCGAACTGCTTCTCTATCTGGAGCCGGGCGGCCTCCAGGGCTTTCGCCTTCTCGTCGGCCTCGCCGCGCTGTTCAGTCTCCTTAGCCATGGTCGCACCTCCGCACTTGCATCGCTCTAGAAACGCCTCCCGCTTCAGCCCGGGCGGCCCTCCCGCGGGAACTACTATACACGAGATAGGCGGAAAAGTGGAACCGGGGAGGCGGAAAAGCGGATCATCGGCCTCCCCGGGCGCGGGCTTCCGCGCCTGAGCGGCCTCAGGACCTCCGGAGGACCTCGAGGGGCGGGATGGACTTGGTTTTCCAGCGCGCCGAGAGCCAGGCCGCGAAGGACGAGATGAGGATGGTCGCGCAGCCCGCGGCGAGGAGCTCGGCGAAGTCGATCTTCACGGGTATGACGGAGAGGTAGTACTCGGGATCGAGGAGGGAGAAGGAGCCGGCCCGGATCCCGCGGACGCGCGCGTCGAGGGCGAGAATGAAATTGACGGCGGAATTGAGGAGGCGGATGTTCTCGTTGATGTTCACGGCCATGAAGATGCCCGCCGCCATGCCGATCGCCGAGGCGATGGTCCCGATGACGGCCCCCGCCGCGGTGAAGGCCGCCGAGATGCCCGCCTGCGAGGCGCCCATGCTCTTGAGCACGGCGATGTCCTGCCGCCGCTCGATCACGAGCATGATGACCGCGGAGCTCACGTTCACGGCCGCCACCACGATGATGAGGGCCGAGATGAGGATGAGGAGGGTCTTGTTGGTGAGGAGGGACCGCCTCAGCGCGTCGAGGACGTCCGACCAGTGCGTGAGCTCCCATTCGCTCCCGAGCGCGTTCCTCAGTGCCGGGAAGGAGGGGGGCTCTCCGTCCGCCCCGCCCATGCCGCCCGAGAGCTTGATGCCCACGAAGGAGCGGCTCGAGGGCCCCGAGAGGACGCCCTCCCCCGCGTCGAGGCCGATGAAGAACCAGAACTCGTCGAGCTCCTTGTACCCCGAGGAGACGACGCCGGAGACGCGGAAGGAGCTGAGGCGGGGGCTCTGCTTTCCGGATATCCCCGTCCTGAGGGTGAGGAGGCTCACGCGGTCGCCCGGCCCCGCTCCGATCTTCTCTGCGAGCGCCGCTCCGAGGAGGGCCGAGTTGCGGTCCGGGAGGGCGAGCTTCCCCGCGTCCACGCGGAGGAGCTCGGCGAAGGAGGGATCCTCGGCGAGCATGGCGGGATCCACCGCCCTGATCGAGGCCCCTCCCCTTCCGCCGGGCCCGAGCGCCACGCCCAGGCCCTGGATCTCCGGATAGGCCGACGCGGCCTCGCCCGAGGCCCGCACGCGTCCGGCCGCCGCGCGGAGCTCGCCCGCGCGCGCGTCTCCCGGGAGCCTCGCCTGCGCGTGGTAGGAGGACAGCTCGACGTTCCTCGTCATGATGCCCTCGATCATGCCGTCCGCGAGCTCGAATACGATCACGAGCGGCACGAGCGAGAGGGCTATCCCCGCGACGGCGCCGCGGAGGCTCTTGCCCGCCCCGCCCTTCGCGGCGGAATCCGTGCGCCCGAAGAGGAGCTTCGTCGCGAAGAAGAGGAGCTGGTCGAGCCTCATCTCGGCTCCAGCCTCCCCTCGTGGAGGAGGTAGACGTCGTCGCAGGAGGAGGCGAGGCCCTTGTCGTGCGTGACGAGGACGAGGGACTTGCCCCGCTTCCCCACCTCCGAGAAGAGGATGTCGGCGACCACGCCGGAGTTGGCCTCGTCGAGGTTCCCCGTGGGCTCGTCGGCCATGATGATCTCCGGATCGTTCATGAGGGCGCGGGCCACGGCGGCGCGCTGGCGCTCGCCCCCCGAAAGCTGGCTCGGATAGTGGTGGAGCCGATGCTGGAGCCCCACGTCCGAGAGGAGCTCCGCGGCCCGCTCCCTCGCCCGCTTCCGCGGGAGTCCGCCCATGAAGCCCGCGACCATCGCGTTCTCCAGGGCCGAGAGGTCCTTGAGGAGGTAGTGGAACTGGAAGATGAAGCCTACCCGCTTCCTGCGGTAGGCGGTGAGCCTCTCCTCGTCGGCGCGCGAGATGTCGAAGGGCCCCGATACCACCGAGCCCGACGTCGCCCGGTCGAGCCCCCCGATGATGGACAGGAAGGTGCTCTTCCCCGAGCCCGACTCGCCCGTGATGGCGGCGGTCCTGCCGGATTCAAGGTCGAAGTCCAGCCCCTTGAGGATGTGGAGGACCTCGGCCTGCGTCACGAAGTCCTTGGAGAGCCCGCGCACCGAGATCGCCTGATCACTCATAATTGAAAATCTCCTGGGGATCGAGCTCCGAGAGGGATCGGGACGCGAAGGCCGCCGCCGCGATGGAAGCGGCGACGCCCGCGAGGAAGGCGACGAGGGCTTCGGGGAAGAGCACGTTCACCGGGACCTCGTCGATGTAGAAGTAGACCGGGGAGAAGAGCGCGAAGCCCGAGTCTCCCGAGACGGCCCCCGTGAGGGCGGCGGCGGCGCGCGCGAGTCCGTTCACCGCGCCCTCGATGAAGGCGAAGATGGGATCCACGTTCACCGAGATCGCGAGGCCGGCGAGGAGCCCGGCGAAGGAACCGGCCGCGCCCGTGAAGACGCCCTCGATCATGAATATCGACCTCACCTCGCGCGGGCTGGCCCCGATCGCCCTGAGGAGCCCGAGGTCGAGCTGGCGCTCGCGCACGGACCGGCGCATGGAGTGGAAGACGTTCGCCGCTATGATGAGGAAGACGAGCCCGATGACGAGCATCATCACCGTCTTCTCCATCTTGAGCGCCCCGAAGAAGGCCTTGTTGGTCTCGCGCCAGGACGCTATTTTCCATCCGGACGCGGCGGGATCCCCGGCGAGGTCGCGCTTGAGCGCCAGGTCCTTCCCGTAGGAATGGAGCTTCACCCCGAGCGACGGCTCCTTCCCGCCCTCGCCGAGGATCTCCGCGGCCCCGAGCGGCGCGAAAGCCCAGTAGCTGTCGTACTGGTAGTACTTGTAACGGGTCCTGAAGGTGGCCGCTACCGTGAAGGAGGCCCGCTCCGGGATCGCCCCGAGCTCTTCGTCCATGCGGACGCTCAAGAGCTCCACCGCGTCGCCCTCCTCCACCCCGAGGGAACGGGCGAGCTCCGCGCCGAGCACGATGGAGCGATCGTCGCCGAGGGGCCTCGCTGCGCCTTCCATCCCGAGCGCGTCGGCGAGCGAGGGATCGCGCTCGAAGGCGTCCGCGTCGATGAGCCGGAGATTCGCGGCCTGCGAGGTTCCGTAGGCGCCGCTCATGAGGACCTGGGCGTCCATGAAGCCCGTGACGCTCGCCACGGCCGGGTTCGCGCGGAGGAGCGCCTCGGCCTCGCCCCGCGGCGTCCCGGGGTGGTCCACGCGGACGTGGTAGCTCCCCGCCTCCATGATGCTCCGTATGAATCCCGACTGGAAGCCGTTCATGACGCCGATGACGACGATGAGGAGGGCCGTCCCCAGGCACATCTGCAGGACCGAGAGCACGGACGAGGCGACGTTCCTTCCGCGGCGCGAGGCCCAGAAGTACCTCGTCGCGAGGTAGAGGGGCCAGGAGGACGCTTTCACGGGAATTCCCTCCGCCTCGCGACCTCGCCGTCCCTGATGATCTCCTCCACGCGCTTCCGCCCGTCCTCCTCGTAATACCTCACGGCGAGCTCGCCCTCGTGGTAGAGCTCGGTCCACGACGCGTTCGCCCCCTCGGAGCGGACGATCTTCACGAGCTCGTCGTTAAGCCGGTGCTCCTCCGTCACGAGCTTCCCCTCGGCGTCGTACGCGTACGCCACGTCCTCGCGGTCCCCGCCCGAGTAGAGGGTCTTCCTATCGAGCTTCCCCGCGCCGTTCCATGCGTACTCGGTGAGGGAGGAGAGCGCCTCGCCCTCGAAGACCGATTCGCGGACGAGCCTTCCCTTCGCGTCGTACTCGCGCTCGATCCTCGCCTTCCTCTTGACGTCGGTGACGACGTCCTTGCCCTCGCCTCCGCGCTTGGCGCGCTCCTCGATGCTGACAGGCTCGTTCCCGCCCCAGGCCTCGATCCCCGCGAGGGCGCCGTCCCTCCCGTAGAAGCGGACGTTCGTCCTGTCCGCCGCCCGCTCCCATGCCCTGAGGAGCTTCCCGTCGACCTGCTCGGCGCCGGCGGAGGCGGTGCTCCCGTCGGCGTAGGTCCGCGTCATCTCCCTGAGCGAGCCGTTCATCGCGTAGCGGTACGTGTCCGTCGAAAGGACGGTCTCCATCGGCCCGAAGGCGATCGCCTTCACGAGCCGTCCGCCCTCGTATCGGTAGTCGATCCGCTCGAAGGCCTTGCCCCCGCTGAACCGCTCCTCGGCGACGAGCCTCCCCGATCCGTCGAAGCGCTCGATCCGCGCGAGCTCGCCCTTCTCGTAGTACTTGAGCGCGGCCACGCGTCCGTTATCCCCGAAGGAATACGACCAGCGCTTCTCGGTCTCGCCCGACTTCGAGCGGAGCGTCCGCTCCTCGGCCCCGGGGGAGACGGATACCTCGAGGGTCCACGTGAAGTCCCTCAGCCTGAATTCCGGGATCTCCTCGAAGGCCATGCCCGATTCGTCCGAAACGTAGAAGGATCCGCCCGGACCCGCGGCGAGCGAAGCGGCGGCGACCGCGGCGGCCGCGAGCGCGAGGGCGAATAGCGGCCGCGCCCTCATCAGCCCACGAGCTCCCGCACGTACTCCGCCGGGTCGAAGGCGCTTAAGTCCCCGTAGCCCTCGCCCGTGCCCACGAAGGCCGTGGGAATCCCGAGCTGGTGCTGGATGGCGAGGGCGAGGCCGCCCTTCGCGCTCGAGTCGTATTTGGTGAGGACCACCGCGTCGATCCCCACGGCCTCGGCGAAGACCTGGGCCTGCGAAAGCCCGTTCTGCCCGGTCGTGGCGTCCATCACGAGGAGCTTGCGGTACGCGGCGCCCTCAGCCCTGCTCCGCGCGATCTTATCGATCTTCTCGAGCTCCTTCACGAGGTTGGCCTTCGTGTGGACCCTCCCCGCGGTGTCGGCGATGACGATCTCCGCCCCCTGCGACCGGGCGGCGCTCACCGCGTCGTACACGACGGCGCCGGGATCGGAGGAAGCGGCGTTGGCCACGACGCGCACGCCGAGCCGCTCGCCGTGGATCTTGAGCTGGTCCACCGCCCCCGCGCGGAAGGTGTCGCAGGCGGCGAGTATGATGGACTCCTTGGGGACCCTCGCGGAGAAGAGCGACGCGAGCTTGGCGGCGCTCGTCGTCTTCCCGACCCCGTTCACGCCGAGGAGGAGGTAGACGTTGAGCTTCCCGGGGGTCGGCATGACGTCGGCGGCCTTGAGCTTCCCGAGGAGGATGCCTCGTAGCGCCTCCCTGACCCCCTCCTCGCCCCCCTCGCCGTCCTTCTTCCAGGCCGCGCGGAGCTCCGATGATATGCGAGAGGCGAGCGCGGCGCCCACGTCGCCCTCGATCAGGGAATCCTCGAGCTCCTCGAAGAATCCATCGCCGATTTTTCCTATGCCGAAAAGCCGCTTGATGCCGGCCGCGAACGATCCCATCCCGGCTTCCTCACTTCCTCGCGGCCCGGAGGTATTTCCCGAGCCGCACGATCGACTGACCGAGGAACCACGCCGTGATTCCCGTGCACGCCGCCGCCGCCGGCCCCGCGACGATGACGGTCTCGAGCATCGCCTCGCGCGCGGTCTCGTACTCCGCGGCTGAGTAGCGCCCCTCTTCGTATCCCGCCGCCGCCTCGTCCCATGTGGCGATGGCGCTGATGAAGGCGCCGACCGCGACCACCGTGAAGGGGAGGCTCACGAGGAAGTACGCGTTGGAGGAATAGAAGCGGTCGCGGGCCTTCTGGAGGGGCGTCACGCCGTCCGCGGGCTTCGCTTCGAGCTCGATGGAGACGGTTTCGCCCGAGAGCCCGTCCGCCGCGAAGAGCGCGTCCTCCATGCCCTCCATCCTCGCCCGTCCCGATACGAGCCCCTCCGCCGCGGCGATCTCCGCGGGCGACGAGCCCACGTACTCCGCCCCCAGGTAGACGGCCGCGCCGTCGGGCGCGGTCGATACCGTGACGGGAGGAAGCCCGTTCTCCTCGAGCGCGATCTCGCTCTCTCCGCTTCCCCCGGCCGGTACCACGATCTCCGCGCCCGCGGGAACGTAGCCCCGCGCGCGCGCCTCGACCGCGTGCGCCCCCGGGGATACGCGCGCCATTTCCACGCTCCCGCGGCCGCGATAGACGCCGTCCACGTAGATGTCCGCCGTATCGGGGAGGGCGCGCACGACGAGCCTCCCGCTCGCCTCCCCGCTCAGGACGGCGGCGAGCGCCTCGGCTATCTTCGCGACCGATTCCTCGGTATCGTCGATGGCCACCGCCGATTTCCACGAGAAGAGCTCCCTCCGGAGGAAGCGGTGGTAGCACCAGATCTCCAGGACCATGTAGTCCTCGAGCCCCGTGAGCGTGCCCGTGACCATGATGTCCACGTCGTTCACGGCGGACGCGGCCGCGGGGAAGCGCGAGGATGCGGGCAGGAGGAGCTCGTCGCCCTTCGTCGCGAGCTCGACGGGCTTCTTCGCCTTCACGTCGATGAGGAGGAGCCCGAGCGCCTCCTTCGCGGCGATATCGTCCATGCGCGCTTCGATCTTCTTTTGGGCTTCCGCGACGCTCTTCCGCTTGGACCTTTCCGACGCCTCCGTGAAAAGCACCTTGTCGCGCGCGTCGGTCTCGGCGTCGAGGGACTTCCCCGCCTCGAAGAGCGCGGCCCTCCGCGCGTTCTCCCGGTACGCGTCGACCTCGTCGACGTCGAGGGTCCGCTCCAGCACGGCGGCGAGCTCGGCCCTGATCCTGAGGGGGATGGTCTTCGCGAAGACCGATTGGCGATCGTCCAGGCCCTTTTCCTTGAGGGCCGCGACGCCCACGCGGGCCGCGGGACGCGGATCCAGGATCTTGGCCGCCTCCTCCGCGGAAGCGGCGGCCGCGAGGAACGCGAGGGCCGCGGCGAGGAGCCTCCTCACGCCTCGGACTCCAGGAGGCGCATGATGCCGGCGATCTCGCCCGAGGCGAAGGGCAGGGAGCTGAAATCCTCGCCGAGCCCGGAATCGCGGGCCTCGTCGAGCTCGCTCCGCCCGTCGAGGTCCGCGATGGCGACGACGGCGGCGCCCGGGAGGCTCTTCCGCGCGGCGCGCGCGGCCTCGCCCCATCCCGCCGCGGAAAGCGACACGAAGACGGCCCCGAAGCCGCCGTCCGCGGACCCCATGGCCCGTTCTCCCGCCGCCACCGGGGCGGAGACGCATTTCCATCCCGACGACTCGATGGCCCGCGAGAGACCGTCCCTCACCGCCTGATCGTCGTCGAGCACGAGGGCTCGCATCGGGGCGTTCCGCTTCATGCCTTGTTCCGCCTCCCCCAGAGCTCCTTGAGCCAGCCCTGGATGAATGGATCTATGGCGCCGTCCATGACGGCCTGGATGTTGCCGGCCTCGATCTTGGTGCGGTGGTCCTTAACGAGGGTGTAGGGCTGGAAGGTGTAGGACCGTATCTGGTTCCCCCAGGAGATGTCCTTCTTCTCCTGCGCGTACTTCTCGTTCTCCTTCTCGCGTTCCTCGCGGTAGTGCTCGTAGAGCCGCGCGCGGAGGACGCTCATCGCGGTGGCCCTGTTCTTGATCTGGCTCCGCTCGTTCTGGCAGGCGACCACGATGCCCGTGGGGAGGTGCGTGAGCCGCCCGGCGCTGTCCGTCTTGTTGACGTGCTGGCCGCCCGCGCCGCCCGCGCGGTCGGAGTCCACGCGGAGGTCCTCCGGCCTGATCTCCACGTCGATCGAGTCGTCGAGGACGGGAAAGACGTACACGGAGGCGAATGAGGTGTGCCTCCTCGCGTTGGAGTCGAAGGGGGATATGCGCACGAGACGGTGCACGCCGGCCTCTCCCTTGAGGTAGCCGTAGGCGAAGTCCCCGTCGATCTTGACCGTGACGGACTTGATGCCGCCCTCCGCCTCGAGCATGTCCACCGTCTCGGCGGCGTAGCCCCTATTCTCGGCCCAGCGGACGTACATGCGGAAGAGCATGTTGGCCCAGTCGCAGGCCTCGGTCCCGCCGGCGCCGGCGTGGACGGTGAGGAAGGCGGGGTTCCGGTCGACCTCGTCCGAAAGGAGCTCGAGGATGGTGAGCTCGCTGAACCGCTTCTCGGCCGACTCGAGGCTGGAGGCGATGTCGCCCTCCATGGACTCGTCGCCGTCCGAGCGGGCGAGCGAGAATATCTCGTCGAGGGAGAGGACGTCGCGCCTCAGGGCCTCCCAGGGCTCGAGCCGGCCGCGCACGGCCTTCATCTCGGCCATGACGCGCTCGGCGGCCTTCTGATCGTTCCAGAAGCCCTCCGCGTGCGTCCGCTTCTCGAGCTCCTCGAGCTTCCGCTTCAGCGAATCCGGGTCAAAGACGCCCCCAGGTCTCGATGACTCCGGCCTTCACGGTTTCCACTCTCTGCAGGTAATCGTCGAGCATGCATTCCCTCCCTGATCTATCGCCCCGCGGGGCTCGGCCCCGTCGCGGAGGCCCGGCCCTCCCTCAGGCCTTGGTCGACGGCCGGACGATGATCCTGCGCCACTTGTTCTGCTTGAGCGACGTCAGGACCAGGGTCCCCTCCAGGGGGTACTGGTACATCCGGATGGTATCGTAGTAGTCCGTGACCTTGTCGATATCGCGCTTCAGGCGAGCGACCTGCTGCTCGGAGGCCTGGGCGCACTCGAAACAGCCCCGCTGGACCTTCTCGAACCCGTACTGGGGGAGGAGGTTGTAGAGCTCCGTCCTCGAGTCGTCGCTGCCCATGTCGCAGACGATGGAGACGAACATGGTTCCATCCTACAAAATGCCTCCCGGACTGTAAATACCCCGCGGTGTCGGAACGGGCCGGCTTTGGCCGGAAAGGCGCCGCCGGCCCCCTTTTCGCTTGCGGGAATTCGCCATTTAGCCGAAAATAGGAGTGCATATGCGCAAGCACCCGGCGATCATCCTCTCGGCGATCCTCGCGCTCTCGCTCTCCAGCGCCTTCCTCGGCGCCCAGGGCGTCCCCGCGCCCTACGTGACGAGGCTCAGGATCGGCGTGAACGGCGACCTCGTCGTCCTCACCTGGGAGGACAGCCCCGACGCGACCGGCTCCCTCCGCGTCTTCCGTTCGGCCTCTCCCATCAACGCCGAGAACGTCGCCTCGGCCTCGGCCGTCGGCACGGTCCCGTACGGGCAGATGCGCTTCGAGGACCGGCCCGGGACGCGGAACGAATGGTATTACGCCGTCGCCTCGCTGGACGAGGCGGGCGTCCCCTACCCCTATTTCCTCCCCTTCAAGAACGCCACCGCGGTGGGCGTTATCCCCGAGTCTTCGGGCGCCGACCTCGCGGCCGCGGAGAATTTCGTCGACGTGACGGCCATCAGCGCCTCCGCGGCCTCCGACGCGGTATCGGTCAGGTTCTCCGCGCCCTCGGCCGGACACCGCCTCGTCGTCTACCGCAGCCCCGACCCCATCGAGTCGAGCCTCGCCGTGCTCTCCGCCTCCATCGTCTCCATCGTCGAGGATTCCGCGACCGAGGTGATGGACTATCCCGTCCCCGGCATCGGCTACTACTACGCAATCGTCGACGAGAAGCGCCTCCGCGAGGGCAGCGTCGACATCAAGCCCGGTTCGAACGCCACCACGTCGCCGGTCAAGATCGAAGCCGGCGCGAACCGCATCGGCCTCCCCGAGGCGTCGCCCCTCTCCCGGGGCGTCCCCCTCCCCTACCGGGTCATCGATTCGGCCGTCGGGACGGGAGAGCGCCTCGGCGCCGCCATCGAGTCGCCCGAGCGCTCCCCCACCGGCCCCGAGGTGGAGGAGGCCATCGGCCGCATCCTCCGCCTCCTCCCCGACCAGACCTCGCGCATGCCGGCCATCGTCCTCGTCGAGAAGTACGCCGAGGAATCCTCCTCGAGCGACGAG
Source organism: uncultured Spirochaetales bacterium (assembly GCA_964399285.1). Classification (GTDB taxonomy): domain Bacteria; phylum Spirochaetota; class Spirochaetia; order Treponematales; family JBGSOB01; genus CAYNQK01. The sequence goes on from CAYNQK010000075.1 coordinate 12,843, forward strand.
TACGCGCTCTCCTCCATCGTCAAGGAGAAGCTCGCGCGTTCGGACTGGAAGGGCGCCGTGACCCAGCTCGAGCGGTTCCTGTCCATCCGCAGGGCGGACGCCATCGTCAGGCGCGCCCGGCTCTATCTCGGACAGGCCTACGCGATGGAAGGCAAGTACCGCGACGCCCTCTTCTCCTTCCTCGTCGCCCAGGAGACCTACTACGCGGAGACGCGGGAGTGGATCGCCTTCTGCCTCGAGGAGATCAGGGCCGAGAGGGATTCCTAGCCCGGCCCCTTCCGTAGTAGACTCCCCCTCATGAACGCCATCGTCACCGTCGTCGGCTCCGACAGGGTCGGGATCATCGCCAAGGTGTCCGGATTCCTCGCGGAGCGCTCGATCAACATCGTCGACATCAGCCAGACCGTCCTCTCGGGCGCCTTCGTCATGTCGATGATGGTCGACCTCTCCTCGTGCAAGCTCCCCATCAAGGACCTGAAGCCCCAGCTCGATTCGCTCGGGGAATCCCTCGGGGTGAACGTGAGCCTCATGCACGAGCGCGTCTTCACCGCAATGCACCGGATCTAGGGGGAAGGATGCTCTTCTCAGGCAACGAGATCCGCGAGACCGTGGACATGTTCATGCGCCTCAAGCTCGACATAAGGGCCGTGACGCTCGGGCTCTCGCTCCGCTCCTGCGCCTCGCCCTCGGGGCCGGAGAGCAGGAAGCGCGTGCGCGACCTCATCCTCTCCAAGGCCGAGCGCCTGGTTCAGGTGGTCGAGGCCGTCGAGGACGAGTTCGGCGTCCCCATCATCAACAAGCGCATCTCCGTGACGCCCATTTCCCTCGTGGCCGAGGCCTCGGGCGAATCGGACTATTCCCCCTGGGCGACCGCGATGGACGAGGCGGCGCACCTCCTGGGCGTGGATTTCATAGGCGGCTTCTCCGCCCTCGTCCAGAAGGACGCCACCTCGGGCGACTCCGTCCTCATGGACTCGATCCCCCGCGCCCTCTCCTCCACGAAGCGCGTCTGCGGCTCGGTGAACGTCGCGAGCACGAGATCGGGTATCAACATGGACGCCGTTCGCCGCATGGGAAGGGTCATCAAGGACTGCGCCGAGGCGAGCGCGGACGCGGACGGCATCGCCGCCGCCAAGCTCGTCGTGTTCTGCAACGCGCCCGAGGACAACCCCTTCATGGCGGGCGCCTTCCACGGCCCCGGCGAGGGAGACGCCGCCGTCAACGTCGGCGTCTCAGGGCCCGGCGTCATCAAGGCCGTCCTCGAGAATTTCCGCGGAGCCCCCTTCGACGCGGTCGCCGAGGAGATCAAGAAGGCCGCCTTCAAGATCACCCGCATGGGCCACCTGGTCGCGCAGGAGGCCTCCCGCCGCCTGGGCTATCCCCAGGGCATCCTCGACCTCTCGCTCGCGCCCACGCCCTCCGTCGGCGACTCGGTGGCGCGCATCCTCGAGGAGCTCGGCCTCGAGGCGGTCGGCGCCCACGGCTCCACCGCCGCCCTCGCCCTCCTCACGGACATGGTGAAGAAGGGCGGCGTCATGGCGAGCCCCCGCGTGGGCGGTCTATCGGGCGCCTTCATCCCCGTCTCCGAGGACGAGGGCATGGTGGCCGCGGTCCGCGCCGGAAGCATCGGCATCGACAAGCTCGAGGCCATGACCACCGTCTGCTCCGTCGGCCTCGACATGGTCGCCATCCCCGGCGACTGCCCCGCCGAGACGATCTCCGCCATCATCGCGGACGAGATGGCCATCGGCATGGTCAACAACAAGACGACCGCGGTGAGGCTCATACCCGTGCCCGGCAAGAAGGCGGGCGACTGGGCGGAGTTCGGCGGCCTCCTCGGGGGCGCGCCCGTCATGGCCGTCTCCCGCTTCTCGAGCAAGGCCTTCATCGATCGGGGCGGCCACATCCCGCCCCCCATCCATTCGTTCCGTAACTAGAAAAAAGGCCGATGGCGGATCCGGTTCCG
>CAYNQK010000076.1:0-14701 GCA_964399285.1 uncultured Spirochaetales bacterium
CCTCATCGCCCTCAAAAAAAAACGACCGCCAAAGGCGGTCTAGATTGTGGGCGCTGAGGGAATCGAACCCCCGACATTCTGCGTGTAAAACAGACACTCTACCAACTGAGTTAAGCGCCCGGACGTGGGGATAAAGGCTTTATGAGTTTAGCACGGAGCGGCGGAGGGGGTCTAGGCGGCGCGCGACGGCGGAAGCGATTCCGGAGCTGGCCCGGACCGAAGGAATATCCGCCGCGGACATCTTGTCAAACGGGGCGATCTCCTCTTTAATAGGGCGACATCCTCAAGGAGGGCCCATGACCGAACTCACTGATATGCTCAGCCAGGGCGGCATACTCATGCTCGTCGGCCTCGCCGTCGTTTTTTTCTTTCTCGTGCTTCTGATAGGGTTCATCAACGCCACGACGGCTATCGCCACCAAGCTGGGCTGGGGCAGCGACGATGACGAGGATGAGCCGAGTTCGAGCGCGCCCGCCGCGCCTGAAGGCGATGACAAGGAAGCGGTAGCCGCCATGGCGGCCGCCGCGCACCATACCAACGCGGGCTGAGGCGCGCGGAATTTCCCTAAGGAGTCTCTTTTTATGGCCAAGATTAAGCTGACGGACCTGGTCCTCCGAGACGCGCACCAGTCGCTCCTCGCCACCCGCATGACGACCGCGGACATGCTTCCCGCGTGCGAACGCCTCGACAAGGCCGGGTATTTCGCGCTCGAGGCTTGGGGCGGCGCGACCTTCGATACCTGCATCCGCTTCCTCAACGAGGATCCCTGGGAGCGCCTCCGGAAGATCAAGAAGGCCGCCCCCAAGACCCCCCTCATGATGCTCCTCCGCGGACAGAATCTCCTCGGCTACCGGCACTACGCCGACGACGTCGTGGACAAGTTCGTGGAGGCGGCGGCCAAGAACGGCGTCGACGTATTCCGCATCTTCGACGCCTGCAACGACCCCCGCAACCTGAAGCGCGCCACGGACGCCGCCAAGAAGACGGGCAAGCACGTCCAGGCCACCATCTCCTACGCCACGACCCCCTTCCACACCATACCGGCCTACGTGAAGCTCGCCAAGGACCTCGCGGCCGAGGGCGCGGATTCCCTCTGCATCAAGGACATGGCCGGCCTCCTCAAGCCCTACGACGCCTACGAGCTCGTGAAAGCCCTCAAGAAGGAGACGGGCCTTCCCGTGGAGGTGCACTCCCACTCGACCACCGGCATGTCCGTAGCCACCCTCGTGAAGGCGGCCGAGGCCGGCGCCGATATCCTCGACACCTGCATCTCCTCCATGGCGATGGGCACGAGCCACTCGCCCACCGAGACCCTCGTGGAGATCTTCAAGGGCACCGAATTCGACACCGGCATGGACGTGAAGCTCCTCGTGGACATCGCCGCGTATTTCCGCGACGTGCGCAAGAAGTACGCGCGGTTCGAGTCCAGCTTCCTCGGGGCTGACACCAGGATCCTCGTGGCCCAGGTCCCCGGCGGCATGCTCTCCAACATGGAGAGCCAGCTCAAGGAGCAGGGCGCCGGGAACAGGATCGACGACGTGCTCAAGGAGATCCCCCTCGTCCAGAAGGACGCGGGCTTCGTTCCCCTCGTCACCCCCACCTCGCAGATCGTCGGCACCCAGGCCGTGTTCAACGTCCTCTTCGGCCGCTACCAGAAGCTCACCGCCGAGTTCCGCGACCTCGTCGTCGGCAAGTACGGCGCCACGCCCGCCCCTTGCAACGCCGAGCTCGTCTCCAAGGCCCTCGCCGAGTCGAAGATGGAGAAGGCGATCACGCACCGCCCCGCGGACGACATCCCCAACGAGTTCGCTAAGCTCGAGGACGAGGCCAAGAAGCTCATCGGGACCGCCTCCGTCGCCGTCGAGGACGTCCTCACCTACGCGATGTTCCCCAAGGTCGCTCCGGACTTCTTCAAGACCCGCGCGAACGGGCCCGTGAGCTTCAAGGCGGAAGCCGCCCCCGCACAGGCCGCTTCCGCCGCCGCTCCCTCGGCCAAGGCCGGGACCGCCGCGAGCTACGTGGTCACCGTGAACGGCGCCGAGTACTCCGTTAACGTCAGGCCCGAGGGGACCGTCGCGGTCGCCGCCGCACCCGGCGCAGCGCCCGCGCAGAAGGCCGCTCCCGCCGCTCCCAAGGGCGGCAAGCCGGTGCTTTCTCCGGTCGCCGGATCCCTCGTCCGCTACGCGGTGAAGGAAGGCGACGCGGTCAAGGAACTGCAGACCATCCTCATCGTCGAATCCATGAAGATGGAGCTCGAGGTGAAGGCCCCCGTCGCGGGCAAGGTCCATTTCATCGCTTCCGAGAAGTCCAAGATCGGTTCCCAGCAGCTCATCGCCGAAATCGTCTGAGCGGCGCTCGACGCCGCCGGTCCTGGCCGCCCCGAAGGGGGCGGCTTTTTTTTTACCCGCGGGGCAGTCCGCCGGCGCTTTGACCGTCGATTCTTGCGTCCATCGCCGTTGCTTTGGATGAAATAAGCGCTATACTAATGGAAGCGTTCGCGGATGGACGCCGAAGGCGCGAAAAAAAGTCGGCCGGGACCGGTTACCTTCCGGGGCTTGGAGCCTTTATTACGTGCCGCCCGCGCGACGACGCGCGGGACCGACATGCGGAGGAGAAAGATATGAAGCGGAAGATCATGCTTATCGCGCTCTGCGCGCTCGCCGTGGGTTCGGCCTTCGGCCAGACCGTCATCAAGAAGAAGCGGCCGGTGAAGAAGGTCGCGCCCGTCACGGTCGTCACCAACGTGGACACCGCCGCGGTCTACATTGACGGCGACTTCCTGCCGGGCGGATCCGGCGACGTCGAATACGGAACGCACGTGGTAAAGGTGGAGGCCGAGGGCTTCACGACCAAGGAACAGACCGTGAGCGTCTCCGGGCCCCTGACGGTGAAGATCATGCTGGAGCCGGCCGTCGCTCAGCTTACGGTGATCGCGCGGCCGCGGAACGCCTTCATCGCCGTCGACGGCGCTCCAATGAAGTCCAATCCCATGACGGTGAATTTCGGAACGCATACGATCACCGCGAAGGCGCCGGGATACCAGGCCTTCGAGCAGACTGTCGTGGTGAACGGGCCCATCACCGTCGAGGCCAACCTGAACCCCGCCCTCTTCCGCGTGGAGGTCAAGGTGGACGTTCCCGGCGCGATGATCAGCCTGGGCGACTATACGGCCGATCGCGGCGTCGTTAGCGTTCCGGGGGGCCGTTATCGGCTCAAGGTCTCGGCCCGCGGCTTCGGCGATTATATCGAGGACATCGACGTGAACGGCGATATGGTCGTTCCCGTCCGGATGCGGCGCGCGATGAGCACCCTCATCATCGAGCCTCCCGACGTTTACATCAACAAGAACATGAAGGGGAACCATTTCGGCGCGATGGAGCTCTGGATCGACGGGGTCAAGGTGAACCTGAATCGCGATCGCATCGACGTGCCCTCGGGGTCGCATAAGCTCCTCTTCGTGACGGGCGGACTCTGGGCCACCGCGAACGTGGAACTGGAGCCGGGGGCGACCTACTCGATCGAGCCTGAATTCGTTCTGAACGTCAAGGAAACGCGCGGCCGCCGCGACGACCGCGACGACAGGGATAGAAGGGATAGGGACGATCGCGATAGGAGAAACGACCGCTAAGGCGCTCAGAGCGCAATAAAATGACGGGCCGTCCGGAAATCCGGACGGCCCGTTTTTATTGCCCGGGATGCCTGGCTCGCTTCTCGGAGAACGTCGCCGGCTCCGAAACGGACCCGGCGCTGATCACGGCGGGCCCGGAGCGGATTACCGCGCGCGGCCCGTCCTGTCCATGAGACGCCCCGAATCCGAACCGACGAGCTTTCCCTCGTGCCAGCGGAGGACGCCGTTGACCACGACGGCCCGGATCCCCGCGGATTCCTTCGCGGGATTCTCCACCGTTCCGGAATCCTTCACCGTCGCGGGATCGAATACCGTGACGTCGGCGTAAGCCCCCTCGCGGAGTCTCCCGCGTTCCTTGTATTCCTCGCAAACCTCCTCGAGGAGCCGCGCGGGATCGAGGGTCATCTTCTTGATCATGACCTTCACGTCGATCCCCTGTTCCCGCGCGAGCGCGAGGGCGTGGGCGAAGTTGCCCGTATCGCGCGGATGGCCGGCGGCGGGCGCGGAACCGGGGAGGAAGTCGTATCCCCCGTCGGAGGCGATGAAGATCCAATCCTTCTTCAAGGCCCTGAGCAGGGAATCCTCGAGGGGTATGGATCCCTCGGGGACCACCACGAGGCCGCCGACCTTCCTGTACTTTCGGAACGAGGTTTCGTCGAGGAAGCTCTTGGTCGGCACGTAGTAGAGGTCTCCGTAGTCGAGCCCGAAGCCCTCCCGCCACCCCGGGTCGAAGCGCGTCGAATTGATGAAGGTCATCCAGTACGTGTAGGGATACGCGTCCGCGTCTATGCGTACGCCGCGAGCCCGCGCGGCTTCGAGCATTTCAAGGGCCTCCTCCATGTGGAAGGTGCCGCCCGTGGATGGCAGGTGGAAGACGTGGACGCGGGCCCCGGATCGCTCCGCGACGTCGATCGCCTCCCTCACGCCCTCGAGTTCGGTGTCCTTACGCGAGTAGCGGAGGTGGAGGCCCATCGGCGTCTTGTACTCAGCGGCGATCTTGGCGTACTCGACCATGTCGTCGGTCGTGGAATCGGGATAGTACTCGGGGCTCCCCGAGACCATGATGCCGCCGAGGTCGAGGTTCCGCCTGAGCGCGGCGAGGCGCTCTTCCCTCGTCTTGTACCAGATGTGGTAGTCCGTGTACCTCACCCCGAAACCCCAGTTGGTCGCGTGGCCCATGGAGCCGACCGCCTTGGTCATGACGCTCACGTCGCCGTAGCCGTTGTGGAGCCAGAGGGCGGAGGTCACGCCGTCGGTGAGTTTCCAGTACTCGGTGCCGCGGATGTTGGAGGCGGTCGGGTAGAGGGGGATGTCCACGTCGATGAAGCCCGGGGAGACGACGAGTCCCGCCGCCTCCACGACGGCCTTGCCCTCGAGGCGGCGGCCCTTCGAGATCCGCGCGATGCGGTCGCCCGTGATGCCGACGTCGGCCGTCGCGTCGAAGCCGCTCTCGGGATCGATGACCCTGCCGCCCCTGATCACGAGGTCGTATACGGGTTCGGGAGCGGGCGACGCCGCTTTCGATGCGGCCTTCGAGCCCTGGCCGCCGCAGGAGGAAGCGAGGAGGGCGAAGAGGAGCGCGAGAGCGAGGACTTTCATGGCGCGGACTGATCGGCGAGAAGCGAGGTACATCATTGCCTCCATGCGGGGTTTCTCAAGATCTCGATACCGGGGATCTCCGTTACGGCTATCACTATACATTCTATCGACATTCCTGTATCAAGGCGACGGCTCGCATGCGGCGCCGGGGCCCTTCCCCGGCCCCGCGCACGGCTTGACCTAAGGCTCCGGGGAGGGTAGAATCGCGTCCTGTACCCAAGAAATCGGAGGAAACGCCGTGCCCTGCGGAAAGAAGAGAAAGCGCAAGAAGATCGCCACGCATAAGAGGAAGAAGAAGCTCCGGAAGAACCGGCACAAGGCCAAGTAAGCCCCCTTCCCTTCTAAGACCTCTACCGAAGCCCTTCCCCCGGGAAGGGCTTCGTCGTTTTTCCCCGGGAACCTTCTTCCGCGGGGCTTTTCGGCTTGTCGTAAGCACTTCCATGGTCTATCATGTTCCGCGGTATGGACGCGGATCTTTATCTCCTGCTCAGGCAACACGCCTCCAGAAGCGGCTCGTGGGACGTTCCCTACGAGGCCTTCGTGGAGCACCTGAAGCGCCTCTCCAAGGGGGGGCAGGGGAGGCCGGAGGCCCTCGCGGCCTACGCGTCCGAGCCCAACATCACCGCCCAGCTCCACATCCTCGCCGCCGACAAGCGGATCGCCCTCGTCCAGGCCGAGGGGAGGATCCAGTCGATCCTGCTCCCGGACCGGTTCACGGAGCCGGTCAAGCAGGAATACAGGAAGATGCTCGAGGCTCCCGAGGTCCCCTTCCCGGACGAGGAGCTCATCAAGATCCCCGTGCCGGCCGATTGGGTCCAGGGCGTATCCCTGGAATCGGACCTCCCCGCGATCCTGCTCCGGGACGAGCTCCCCGACGTGCCGCTCTGCCGCGTGAGCTTCCCCGGCGACGTGAAGCCCATCCTCGTCCCCACCGACCACCTCAAGGAGAAGCTCCTCGAATTCGCGGTCCTCAAGGTCCGCGCCTACCTCCGCAAGGGATCGAACCTCGAGTTCTCCAAGCGGAAGCTCATGGCGGCCTTCGCCAACAGGGAGATGATCCTCAAGGACTCCTTCAACCTCGTGCTCACGAGGCCCTACGACGCCGTGGAGCAGATCAGGGGGAGCCGCGTGGACATGGTCTTCTCGTTCTGGGCCTACCTCGTCTCCGCGGTGAGGCAGGACCTCATGAAGCGCGGCGACATGACCCCCGAGGACCAGTCCTGCTTCCGGGCGCTCTACATAGCCGAGTTCTTCAACAACTTCTACAAGGGGCGCGCGCAGAAGGCCATGGAGGTCGAGGCCGCGTACAAGGCCTTCGACGCGCAGATCAGGAAGCCTCCGTACCTCTACCAGTACCAGGACTTAGTCTCCTTCACTGATTCCGCGGGCCGCCCCCTGGTCGGGCGCTACACCAAGGAGGACTTCGATTCCTACCTCAAGGCCAAGCTCTCCTCCTCCGACTACTCGAGGCTGCCCGAGATTGTCCAGTACCAGACCGACCAGGGCCGGCGCTATTACACCGCCAAGGACCGCGTCCTCAACCTCGCCGTGAAGCTCATATCGGAGGCGCGCGAGGACGTGCGCGGCCAGCTCATCGAGGCCTGGTACAAGGCCATAGGGGCGTACGAATCGCTGCCGGAGATGGTCGACGACGACGCCTACCGGAAGGAGCTCTCCGAGCGCCTCGCCAAGTCGAGCCCGATCCTCTCGGTCCTCATCCGCGACAAGCTCATGCTCCTCGCCTACGTGGAGATGAAGGGCACCAAGGAATACCTGCCGGAGCTCGACCGGCTCTTCGTCAAGGGCGAGCTCGTGCCAGTCGACGACCTCCTCTCGCTCCCGCGGAAGGGCCTCCTCACGGACGTCCGCATCCTCCTCCCCTTCTGGTACTCGATGGGCTTCATCGTGGGCATCGTGCGGTTCTTCAAGTCCCTGAAGCCGAAGCGCGGAGCGAAGGTCGCGGCGGCCAAGGACGCCGCCCCTCAGGCGCAGCAGCCCGGGGCCGCTTCTGCGCCCGACAGGCAGCACGAGCTCCGCGACGCGGCCGCGAAGGTGGAGCGTTCCCTCGTTCCCGAGGGGCTCGACCTGGACGATTGGCTCATCGAGCTCGAATCCAAGTGGAACACGATGATCAATCTCGAGGCCAAGCGCAACCTCACCGAGGACGTCAACTCCCTCGTCAGGGACTACCTCAGGAACGTGATACGGACGCTGCGGGGCGTGAACTTCACCGAGGAGCGGATCGCGCGGCTCGCGGAGACCCTGGCGGGCGCGCCGAGCCTGATGCGGATCAGGAACGCTCCGGCTCTCCGGCTGTACATCATGGGATACATCGTCAGGCTCGTGAAGAAAGCGAACTGAGCCGACGGCCTCTCGGTTATCGGAGACGCGGGCTCGGTCGTCCGGGACGCGGGGTCAGCGCACCTTCCTGAGGATTTCGTAGAGGCCGGTCGTCGCGGGAGCGGGTTCGGAGCGCGCCGGGCTCGGCGGGGGGCTCGGCTTCCTCGCGACCTCGTCGCCCGGGTTCACCATGTCGAAGAAGCCGGCCTTGCCGAGCGCGCCCTCAGAGACCTCGTCGTCCAAGCGGTTCACCTTGAAGGTCCCCACGACGTCGGCTTCGGCCCAGGAGAGGGCGAGGGCCGATTCGGACCAGAGGAGCTTGCCCTTCTTCACGACGATGAACTCGTCGCCGGCCTTGAGCCCGTCGGACCTGCCCAGCGCGGCGACGCACGAGTCCTTGGACCGGGCGAGGAGGGCCCCGCGGAGCGGCAGGGCCTCCTCGATGGCGGAGGCGATCCTGAGGGCGGCGTTGCGGACGCGCTCGTTGCCCGAACGGTAGGCGCGGAAGGCGCCCGTCGGGCTGCCCGTGCGGGCGGAGTAGCCTTCGGCGACGATGGTCACGTCGCGCTCCGTCTCGTCGGCCCTGACGATGAAGAAGTAATCGGCGCCCTTGTCGCGCGCGGTCCTGAAGGCCTCAGAGAAGGACGCCGCCTCCGGGCGCGCGTCCGCGAGGGCGACGCGCTGCGAGTGGATGAGGATCTCGCGCACGTAGTCGGCTATGACGGCCGAGGCGTCCGTATGCTCGAGGCCGCGCGATCCGGGGAGGCGGAAGAGGGCGACGGTCGCGGTCCGCTTCCGCGCGAGGAACTGGTCGATCCCCCAGGTCCGGGAGACTGAGTCCTTGAGGTAGGAGGAGTACGCCTCGATTGCGTCCTCGGTCCTTTCGCCGACCTTCCCCAGCGTCTTGGCCGTCTCGAGCTCGCGCAGGCGGCGGGCGGGGAAGCCCATTCTCCCGAGGAGGTCCGCGTAGGCCACGCGGCCCGCGGTCGAGTAGGGATTCAGCCTGAGCCCCCTCCGGTACTCGAAGGCGGCCTCCGCGCGGGAGTCGCGGGAGAGGTGCTCTCCGGCGCGCTTGAAGTGGTAGTCCGCCCAGGGGGCGCGGACCTCGTTCTCGGGCTTGTAGGCGGAGAGGAGGACGCGCTCGAGCGCGATGCGGGCAACCTCGTCCTCGGGAGCGGACTCGAGGGCGCGCGAGAGGGCGGAGAGGGCCGCGTCCGGATCGCCGCTCGCGGCGCGCGCGAGCCCGAGCACGTAGAGGTCCCGCACCTCGCGTTGGCCGTCCTTGAGGGCCCGTTCCATGATCTCCCGCGCGCGGGCGGCGTCGCCCGACTCGTAGAGGACCGAGGCGAGGAGGCGCGTGGCCTCGCGGTAGCCGGGCTTGAGGGAGAGGGCCGTCTCCAGCTGGAGGGCGGCGTCCCGGAGGGAACCGGAGGCGGCGGCGAGGTATCCGGCGAAGTAGCGGACGCGCGGGTCCGAGGCGTGCGCCCGAACCGCTTCCTCGATGGCGGCGCGGCTCGCGGCGGCCGCTCCGGTCTCCGCGTAGACGAGGGCCAGGGAGACGAGGGCGCGCGCGTTGCGCGGGGATAGGCGGAGGGCGTCCTCGTAGCGCTTGACGGCGGCGAGGGGCTTGCCCTTCGCGAGGTCGAGGAGGGCGAGGCCGAAGCGCGCGTCCACGTCGTTCGGCTTGGACGCGAGGATGGCGTTGAAGGACTTTTCCGCCTCCGCGAAGCGCCCGAGCGCGGTCAGGGCCTGCCCCTCGAGGGCGAAGACCTCCGTCGCCCCCTTGCGGAGGGGCTTGGCCTTGGCGGTCCACTTGAGGGCCTCGTTCCACTCCCCGAGCTCGTAGTAGCAGCGGGCGAGCGAGACCATGGGCTCGGCGTAGGAGGGGTTGAGCCTCAGGGCCTCGAGGTGCTTCTCGACGGCGCCGATCCAGTCCTCCTCCATCTCGAGGAGGGTGCCGTCCCGGAACAGGGACGGCGCGTCGGCGAAGGAGGCCGCGGAGAGGAGGAGCGCGGCCAGGGCGGCGAGGGCGCGCCTCACTGCTGGGCCTCCCCCCGCTCGCGGATCACGACCTTGACCGTGTTGATCTTGTGGCCGTCCATGTCCTGGATGATGAAGTCGATGTTGTCGCGGCTCATCTTCTCGTATTTCACGGGGATCTTCCCGAAGAGGTCGAACACGAGCCCGCCCAGGGTGTCGAATTCCTCCGAGGGTAGGGAAACGCCGAGGGCCTCGTTGAGGTCGTCCACGTTCACGCGGCCGTCGCAGATCCACGCGCCCGCGCCCACGGGGATGATGTCCTCTCGCTCGTCGTCGAATTCGTCCTGGATCTCCCCCACGATGACCTCGAGGATGTCCTCGAAGCAGATGATCCCCGACGTGCCGCCGTATTCGTCCACGGCTATGGCGATATGGACGTGCCGCCGCTTCATCTCGCGGAGGAGGGAGTCGATGCGCTTGGACTCGGGCACGAAGTAGGGCTTGCGGACGAGGGCCTCGGCCTTGAGGGGCTTCTTCTCCATGGCGGCCCTGAGGAGGTCCTTCACGTAAAGGACCCCTATCACGTTGTCGATGGTGTCCCGGTAGACGGGGATGCGGGAGTGGCCGCAGTCGGCGGCCTTCTCCACGATGTCCGCGAGCTCGGCCTCCGCGGGGAGGAAGAAGACGTCGATGCGGGGAACCATGAGTTCCTTCACGACCGTCTCGGAGAGCTCATGGACGCCGCGTATCATCTGGCGCCGCTCCGCGGAGAATTCGTCCTTGGCCGACTCGGGCCCGCCGTCGCGCGCGCCGAAAAGGCGGTCCAGGATGCCCCGTTTCTTCATAGGATCCTTTCCTCCCGTAGCCCGGCCAGCAGGGTTTCCTGCCTGTCGAGCATCTCTCCGCGCGGGTCCTCCTCGTCGTGGTCCATGCCGGACAGGTGGAGGATGCCGTGGACGAGGAGGCGCTTGAGCTCCTCGTCGGCGGGCACGGAGAATTCCCTCGCGTTGGAAGCGAGGCTGTCCAATGATATCACGATGTCGCCCGCGAGGAAACGCTCTCCGCCCCGGGGAGCGGGGAAGCCGTCGGGAGCGGGGAAGCCGTCGTCGCCGCCGTCGTCGTCCTGGGAGAACGAGAGCACGTCGGTGGGGCGGTCCTTGCCGCGGTAGCGCGCGTTGAGCTCGCGCATGGTCGCGTCGTCGGTGAACGCGACTGAGAGCTCCCAGCCGTCCAGTCCGAGGCGATCGAGGGCCTTGAGGCAGAAGGCGACGGCGCGATCCGTCCATTCGGGCGCGTCGACGCCCATGGCGGAAGCCTCGACCCTATTCATGGGCCTCGGGATCGATCTTGGGGTACTCGATCCTCGAGTGGTAGTGACCGGCGAGGATGCGCACGAAGGAGTTCTTGATGGTCTCGAGGTCCTTGAGGCTGAGCGCGGACGCGGAGAGCATGCCCTGGCGGAATTTGTCCATGATGATCTCCCCGGCGAACTCGCGGAGCTTGTCCATGTCCGGCTTCACGAGGGTGCGCGACGCGGCCTCAACGGAGTCCGCGAGGAGGAGGACGGCCGCCTCGCGCGAGGAGGGCGGCGTGCCCGGGTAGGAGAATTCCTCGGGGTTCACCTTCCCCTCCTCCTTCATCGCCTGGTTGTAGAACCAGACGATGAGGCCGTCGCCGTGGTGCTGGGAAATGACCTCCACGACCTCGTCGGGGAGGCGCATGGACCGCGCCTTCTCCACGCCGCTCTTCACGTGGTTCCGGATCACCGCGGCGGAGAGCCGCGGGCGGAGATCGGAGTGCTTGTTGCGCTCGGCCTGGTTCTCCACGAAGTAATCGGGCTGGTCCATTTTCCCGATGTCGTGGTAATAGGCGGCCACGCGCGCGAGGAGGGCGTTCGCCCCGATGTCGAGGCAGGCCGACTCCGCGAGGTTGGCCACCATGACCGAGTGCGAGTAGGTGCCGGGGGCCACGGTGAGGAGGCGCTTGAGGAGGGGCGCGTTGAGGTCGGAGAGCTCCATGAGGCGGAAGCGCGTGGGCGCGTTGAGGGCGCTCTCCATGAGGGGGAGGAAGCCCAGCGCCAGCATGCCGCAGAAGAAGCCGTTGAGGCCGGCCCAGGCGGCGGAGGCGAGGGCGTGGCCTTCGCGCCCCGAGAGGGCGGTGACGACGAGGTCGAGGAAGGCCTGGAAGGCGGCGAGGCCTATGCCGGCCTTCACGAGGTCCAGGCGCTTCTCCGTCTTGCGGACGCTCACGGCGCCCGCGACGCTCGAGAGGAAGACGAAGGCGGAGCCGGGCGCGTCGAGGCCGGCGGCGGGGAGGACCGCGAGGGAGAGCACGAAGCCGAGGGCCACCGCCGCCTTCTGCCCGAGGAGGATGGCGACGAGCATGGAGAGGAGGGCGGTCGGCATCACCGCGGTGAACGGGATGCCGGCCTCGGCGGGGAGGGCGCGGATGGCCGCGACCGCGCCGATCTCGTAGAGGGTGGCGGCGATGAGGATGAAATAGAAGTAGCCCTTCTTGGAGGAGGAGTCGCCCAGCCGCCTCCCGAGGAGGACGGCGCCCGCGGCGTAGCAGAGCGCCAGGAACGCGGAGACGCCGAATACGGAGCGCGCGTCGAGCCCGGGCGCTTCCGCCTTCAGTATCATGAGCCGTTCGATCTGGGCCTCGTCGACCAGGTAGCCCTTGCGGACGATGCGCTCGCCGCGGGCGATGCGCTTGATGACCTGCTTGGTCTCCTTGCGCGCGGCCTCGAGGCGCTTCTCCGAGGCCTCCTGGTCGAAGAACGCGTTCTCCCTGATGAGCCCGCTCGCGAGGGCGAGCACGGCGTCCTCTATGCGCTGGCCGCGCTGGCCGCGCTGGCCGGGGAGGCGCGAGGCCCAGGTGTCCAGGGTGACGGCGTCGTCGAGGAAGAGGTCCTCCGCCACGAGCTCCCCGTCGCGCCAGGTCCTGAGCTCTATCCTGCCCTGTGCGTAGCGGTCGAGGCCCTTCTCCGGGAGGTCCACCACGCCCAGGCCCATGACGTCGGCGAGTACCGCCTCGGCGGCCCTGAACGTAGACGGCATGTCCGCGCCGGCGGCGAGCTTCTTCGCGCGCTCGCCGTCGAGCACATCGGGGAATTCGTTCCTGAGGGCGGCCGCCGCCTCGGCGGGGGAGTCGCCCGCGTCGAGGCGCTTGGAGGCGGCCGCGGAGATTAGGGCGAGTCGCGCGAGGACCGAGGCCGTGACGCCGTCGTCTACCTGGAAGATCGGAAGGACCTCGCTCTCCCTTCGTCGGATCGCGGCCTCGGTCGCGGCCTCGTCCACGTAGACCACGTCGCGCTCGGCCACGACGTCGCGGTCGGCCACCTTCCCGGCGTCGAAGCCGGCGAGCGCGCGCGAGGAGACGAGGGGGCTCCAGGGCGAGAGGAGGAGGAGCGCCGCGAGCGCGAGCGCGAAGGACGCCGCCATGGCGCCGGCCCTCCTGCCGTCAAGCCCGGCGCCCGAGAGGGCGCGCGAGGCGAGGGCCGAGAGGCGGCCCGGGAGCCCGCCCGCGGCCTCGCCCTCACTCTTCCGCTTCGTCATATGCCTTTATGATCTCCTTGATGAGGGGGTGGCGCACGACGTCGTGGCCGTCGAGCCTGGTCACCGAGATGCCCTCGATCCCCGAGAGGACCCTGAGCGCCTGGACGAGCCCCGACTCCTGCTTGCGGGGGAGGTCGATCTGGGTGACGTCGCCCGTGATCACGGCGCGCGATCCCTCGCCGAGGCGGGTGAGGAACATCTTCATCTGCTCGCGCGTCGTGTTCTGGCCCTCGTCCAGGATGACCATGCACCCGTTGAGGCTGCGGCCGCGCATGTAGGCGAGGGGGGCGATCTCGATCACGCGGTTCTCCTCGAGCCGCCTCAGGGTCTCGAAGGGGATGAGGGCCTCCATCGCGTCGTAGAGGGGTCTGAGGTAGGGATTGATCTTCTGCGCGAGGTCGCCCGGGAGGAAGCCGAGGCTCTCGCCGGCCTCCACCACGGGGCGCGTTAGGATGAGCTTCCGCTTCTGCCTGCTCAGGACCTCGCGGAGCGCGAAGGCGACGGCGAGGAAGGTCTTCCCCGTGCCCGCGGGCCCGACGGCGAAGGAGATGTCCGACGAGGCCATGCCGGCGACGTAGGCGGCCTGCCTCCTGCCCTTGGGGTAGATGCGGCTGAAGCCGCCGGGGATCTGGATGAAGGATTCGCGGAAGGATTCCGGGGCGGATCCCTCCGGCGCGGCGAGGGCCTCGTAGAGGGCGCGGACCAGCGAGGGCGTGGGCGCTTCCCCCTCGTCGGCGTTGCGGACGAGCTCGTCGACCATGCGGCGGAAGAGGTCGCGCTTGCGGGGATCGGCGTCCTCTATGCGGAGCTCGTTGCCGCGGCAGTACACGCGGGTACCGAGGAGGTTCTCCATTTCCTTGAGGTTGGCGTCGTTCGACCCGCAGAGCTCCGCGAGCGCCTCGGGCGCGTCGAGGACGAGGGTGTACGGTTCTTCGGTTTTATCCACTGCCATCACTCTAATACGGCCGGGCGGTGGTTGGCAATCGATCGGAGGCGCCGGCCGGACGGGGAATCGGCGGCGGGGCCGCCCCGTCCCCCGGCCGGCGGCGGGCGTCAGGAGGGCCTCTTGATCTCCGAGAAGCCGCAATAGGGGACGAGGGCCGCGGGAACGGCCACCGAGCCGTCCGCGCGCTGGAAGTTCTCCAGGATGGCGATGAGGGCGCGGCTCACGGCTACCGCGGTGCCGTTCAGCATGTGGCAGTGCCTCGTCTTCCCGTCGTCGTCCTTGTAGCGGACGTCCAGGTTCCGCGCCTGGTAATCGGTGCAGTTGGAGGTGGAGGTGACCTCGCCCCACTCGCCGCCGTTGCGCCCGGGCATCCACGCCTCGAGGTCCCACTTGCGGTAGGCCGGGGCGCCCAGGTCGCCGGTGCAGGTGTCCACGACGCGGAAGGGGATCCCGAGTCCGGAGAAGATCTCCTCCTCGATGGCCCTGAGCTCCTCGTGCATCTTCCCCGAATCCTCGGGCAGGACGTAGGCGAACATCTCCACCTTGGTGAACTGGTGGACGCGGTAGAGGCCCTTGGAGAACTGGCCCGCGGCGCCCGCCTCGCGGCGGAAGCAGTGGGAGACGCCGGCCATGCGGAGCGGGAGCTTCTCC
>CAYNQK010000077.1:0-14397 GCA_964399285.1 uncultured Spirochaetales bacterium
ATAGAGCAGCTGCCTTCTAAGCAGCAGGTCGGGGGTTCGAGCCCCTCTGGTCGCGTTGAATGATTCCGTCCCCGCGTTCGATATACGGACATCAAGGGGATGTAAGAATGTCTACGGACGCTACGAGATTCATGGACATGGCGAGGAAGGCCTCACGGTACGGGGACATGACGGTCCTCATAACGGGGGAGACGGGCACGGGAAAGACGAGGCTCGCGCGGACGATCCACGCGGGAAGCGGTCGGACGGAGTTGCCCCTCGTCGAGATCGACTGCGCCGCGATCCCGCAATCCATCGCCGAAAGCGAGCTGTTCGGTCACGAGCGGGGAGCCTTCACGGGTGCGGATAGGGCCAGGATCGGAAAAATCCGTTCGGCTGACGGCGGCACGGTGTTCCTGGACGAGGTCGGCGAGCTGGATCTCCCGGTGCAGGCGAAGCTCCTGAAAATCCTCGACGATAGGATCGTCGTTCCCATGGGGTCGGAGAAGCGGCACCCGGTGGACGTCCGGATCATAGCGGCCACGAACCGCGACCTCCGGGACATGGCGGAACGGGGAACCTTCAGGAAGGACCTCCTCGAGCGGCTCGCTCAGTTCAAGATACGGGTTCCTCCCCTCAGGGAGCGGAGGAACGAGATCCGCGGAATCGCGACGGCGTGCGCGGAGGCCTGGAACGCGCGCTACGGCGAGGCGAAGGTCCTCCGCGAGGATACTCTCGACGCTCTGGAACGGTATCGATGGCCGGGCAACGTACGCGAGCTCCAGAACGCCGTGGCCTTCGCATGCGCCCAATCGGACCGCGACGAGGTCGAATCCTCCCACCTGCCCCTGAGGATACGATACGCGCTCGATGAGCAAGATGCCGCGGCCGGCCGCGTGGCGGAGCCCTCGCCCGGGGATACCGCGGGATACGGATTCAGCTTGAAGGGATATCTTCGGGAGATCGAGCGGGACTTCTTCGCGAAGGCGCTCAGCATGACCGGAGGAAACGCATCGAAGGCCGCCGAGATCCTCGGGAT
Source organism: uncultured Spirochaetales bacterium (assembly GCA_964399285.1). GTDB lineage: Bacteria > Spirochaetota > Spirochaetia > Treponematales > JBGSOB01 > CAYNQK01. The sequence goes on from CAYNQK010000077.1 coordinate 1,019, forward strand.
GAAGGGGCCTTGCCTCAGGAAGGCGTTGAGGGAGCGGTTCGCGGAAGGGACTGGTCCATCCGACGGGGCGCTTCCGTCCGGACGCGGGGCCGAGGAGCCCGTCGGCTTGGAAGCCTGAAGCGGCGGTGGTATCGTGGTGCCATGAGGATTATGGCCCTCCTGCTCGGCGTCTGCTCGGTTCTCTCGGCCCCTGGCTGCGCCGCGCAGCCGGCGATCGCCGGATCGGAGGGCCGGGGGGACGGGGGATTCACCCTCGGCGCGGCGGCGAGGATCATGGCGGCGAGCGATGATTTTCCCGCAAAACGCGACGATCCGGACATGGATACCTACGTCGCGCACTACGCCCTCGCTATGCCGGGAGCCCGCCGAGCATGGGGCTTCGTGGACTCAGGCAATGGAAGGCTCTTCGTCCAATCCTATTCTCCATCGAGACCGCGAGGATCGGTCCTCTTTCTCCACGGATACATGGACCACGGAGGAACTCACGCGCGCCTCTACGAGTTCCTCCTCGAACGCGGGTGGTCCGTCTACGCGATGGACCTGCCTGGCCACGGGCTCTCGTCCGGCGAACGGATGGCGGTGGGAGATTTCTCGGAATACGGAGAGGCCGCGCGGGCCCTGCTCGAAGCCGCGATCGAGGACGGGGCCGATCCGAAACGCCTCGTGGGCATGGGCCATTCGACGGGATGCGCCGCCTGGATAGAATGCCTCGAGCTGAACGGCTCCGGACTCAGGATGCTCGTGTTCGCCGGGCCCTTGGTTCGTTCCGCCCATTGGGGCGCTTCCAAGGCGGGCCTCGCGATAGCCGGGAAAGGCCTCCGTGCGTTCAAGCGGAAGAACGGACCGAGGGGCAGGCGGGATTCGCTCCCGTACCCCTTCGACTACGATCCCCTAGACCCGGCGGAGTTCCCCGCGAGCTGGGTCGAATCGCTCATCCGCTGGGACGAGCGCAATACGGCATACGGTCCCTTCGATACGCCCCTCGTCGTCATGCAGGGGACGGACGACTCCGTCCTCGACAGACGGTATAACCTGCGTTACCTCGAAGAGCGGTTCGCCTCCGAGTTCAAGGTCGCGCAAATAAAGGGCGGAAGCCATTACGTCTTCCGGTATTCCGGCAGAGCCTGGGAAGATGCGGCGGCGATCCTCGATGAAGCGCTCGAGGGCGTCCTAAACGCCGAAGAATATCCTGGACGCGAGGGGAATGGTCGCGAGCGACGCGAAGGTGCTCATGGTAACGAGCATGGACGCAGCCTCGGCGTCGCCCCCGGCCGACTCGGCGAGGATGGCGGCGTTGGCCGCGACCGGCATGGCGGCGACCATGACCGGAACCTCGATCGGGAACGATGAATCCCTGATGACGAGCTTGAGCGCGAGGTAGACGAGGGCGGGTGCCGCCGCGAGGCGGAACGCCATGACCGCCCAGAGCCGCCAATCCCGGAGGAGACGGACGGGCGAGGACCGCGAGAGCAACGATCCTATGAACATCATGGAGAGGGGAGTCGTCATGTCGCCGATCCGCGCGATCGACTCGTGGAGGACCTTGGGGAGGGGGATCCTGATCAGGAAGAAGGCGAGCCCGAGAAGGGCGGCTATCGTGTTGGGATTGAGGATCTCCTTGAAGGCGCCGCCCTTCCGCTCGCTCGATTCCCAGCCGAGGAGGACGAGTCCCACCGAGAAGGCGAGGACCTGGAAGGCGATGTTGTAGACCGAGGCGTAGAACACGGAGTTCCCGCCGAAGAGCGATTCGAGGACGGGAAAGCCCATGAAGCCGGCGTTCGAGAAGATTATCCCGTAGCGGTAGACTCCGCGTCGCTTCTCGGGGCCGCCTAAGGGGCGGGTCATCGCCACGGCGAAGGCGATGCAGACGGCGTAGACCGCGAAAGACACGCCGATGAGGACGAGGACGCGTGGGAGGAGCTCGCTCTCGTAAGGCCGCACCATCGCGGAGAAGATGAGGCAGGGGAGGGTGACCTTCACGAGGAGGGCGGATATCCCGCGATCCCGTTCGGGATTGAGTATGCCGATCTTGGCGCAGAAGAAGCCCACGGCCATGAAGCCGAAGAGCACGGCGGTCTGGATGATCGATGGGGGCATGGTCAGTCTCCGTTCGAGATGGCCGAGAGGCCGCGGTGTATTCCGGCGAGGCGATCGCGCGCCTCGATGAAGAGCCCGTAGCTCTCAGAGTATCGCTCGTGCGCTGAGAGATCCGGCGCCACGCAGCCCGAGGGCGCGGCGACCGCGGCGGACGCCTCCATGAGGGTCTTGAAGCGCCCCGACGAGCGGAGCGCGACGGCGGCCGATCCGAGCACCTCCGCCTCCACGGAAGCGGGAAGGACGATGGGGACGCCGAGGACGTCGGCCTTGATGCGGTTCCAGAGCGCGCTCCGCGAAGGGCCGCCGGAGCAGCGGATCTCGCTGACGGGGAGTCCGCCCTTTTCCATCGTCTCCTTGACGTCGCGCAGCGCGAAGGCCACCGACTCGAGGAGGGCGCGGACGAGATGGCGCGGACCGTGGGACATCCTGAGACCGACGAAGGCTCCTCGTGCGAGGGGATCCCAGAGCGGAGCGCGTTCGCCCGAGAGGTAGGGGAGGAAGAGGAGGCCGTCCGCGCCCGGCTCCACTGAAGCCGCCTCGCCGACGATGGAAGGCGTTTCGCCCTCGCGGGAGGGATTGCCGCCGAGCAGGGCGAGGAGCCACGCGAGGGCGGAGCCGGATGTGGATATCCCGCCCGAGACGTTGAAGAGGCCGGGAGCGGGATGAGGGAGGCTGAAGAGGATATCCGAAGGGAAGGGGCGCTCGGCGCAGAGGTTCAGGGCCTCGCTCGACCCCGCGCGGTCGAGGGCGAGGCCGGCGCTCGAAACCCCCGCGCCCAGGAGGGCGGAGAGGAAATCGGGGAGACCGGCCGCGACGACGCAGTCGCGGGGGAGGCCGGACGCCTTGGAGGCTTCCGCGTTCAGCTTCCCCACGGCCTCTCCGGGAGCGATGATGCCGGGGATCTTGAGCGCGTCGACGCCAGAACGGGCGGCGAGCGCGGGATCGAGCGAGAACGGCTCGTAGCCGGGAGCGGGAAGCACGGCGCGCGCCTCGCCCGTGAGGCGGTAGGCGACGTACTCGGGGCAGGGCAGGAAGAACGCCGCGTTCCCGTAAACGCCGGGCTCGGCGCGCATGAGCCAGAGGATCTTGGGAAGGTAAAAGGCGGGATCGACCCGTCTCCCCGCGAGGGCGCTCAGGGCGGCCGCTTCATCGACGGCCCGTCTGTGCGTCCAGAGGAGGGCGGGACGGAGGGGGCGTCCGTCCTTCCCCACGGCCACGAGGGTCGGGCCGTTGCCGCCCACGGCGACGCGTTCGATAGGATCGCCGCGGAGGGATTCGAGCGCGAAAGACGAGAGTTCCCGGAGAAGGCTGAAAGAGGCTTCGGCCCAAGCGTCGGGATCCGCCTCCGTTCCGTCGTTCCCTCGAGCGCCTCCGCGCGTCGCGGCTTCCGTGGGGCGGGAGCGGAGGGCGAGAAGCTCGCCGTCGGAGGAGAAGAGCCCCGCCTTCACGGTAGAGGTTCCGAGGTCTATGCCGATGACGCTCATGCCCCGGTATCCTCCCGGTTCGCGAGCATACGTATATCGCAGCGCTCGGGGAAGGGGCAGGCCGCGCAGGCCGAGCCCGGGCATTGGAAGAAGTCCTTCACTTCCTTCAGCTGCTCCACGTGCCAGCTCAGGTCCTCGACGTAGGCGTCGAGGGCGGCCTTGCGTTTGCGCGCGTCCGCGAGCTTCCCGCGGTAGACGGAAAGGAGCCCCTCGCGGACGCGAGCTCCCGTCCTGTCGCTCCGCGCGAGTCGGAAGAGCTCCGCGATTTCGAGGAGCGAGAGGCCGTAGTCTTTGAGCTCCTGGATGCGCTTCAGGTGGACCGCGCTCCGGGCGCTGTAGCGCCGGTGCCCCGAGCCGTCCCGCGGGAGGGATTTGAGGAGGCCGATTTCTTCGTAATATCGGATGGTGCGGAGCGTTACGCCGAACATCCGGGCGAGTTCGCCGATTGAGTAGTTGCTTCCTTGCATTGAGCTTACGCTTTACGTTAGTTTCATACTAGGTAAGCTTCGCGACCTCGTCAAGGAGGCCGCCCCCTGGCTAGGATGCGATCGAAACGGAGGAATAACAGAGCATGCGCGTATCAAGAAAGTCGTTTTCGAGGCCGTCCATCGCGGCCGCTATCCTCGTATCGATCGCCATCGCGATCCTCGCCGCGTCCTGCGCGAAGGGGGCGTCGGGGAAGAAGATCGAGAGCGTCGCCGTATTCGTCCCGGGCATGGTCGCGGGCAGTCCCATATACGAGAAGCTCGTCGAGGGCGCCAAGAAGGCCGCCGACGAGGCGGGCGCTTCGTTCCTGGCGCTGGAGGCGGGATTCGACCAGTCGGCCTGGGAGTCCAAGCTCACCGAGCTCGCGCTCTCGGGCAAATGGGACCTCATCGTGAGCTCGAATCCGTCCATACCCGAGCTCTGCGTGAAGGCCCTCGAAGCCGCCCCCAAGCAGCGCTTCTTCATCGCCGACGGCTACCTCGCGGGCAACCCGATGATCGCGACCGCCCTCTACAACCAAGTCGAGCAGGGGTACGTCGCGGGCTACATGGCCGGACTCGTCGCGAAGGAAGGCGGCGCGGGAAAAGGAGTCGCCGCGGGCGTCGTCGTCGCGCAGCATTACCCCACCTTCGACAAGGCGATCTTCCCGGGCTTCGAGCTCGGGCTCGAAAAGGCCTTGCCGGGCGCGAAGGCCGAGCTCCGCGTCGTCGGGAACTGGTTCGACGCGCAGAAGGCCAAGGAGCTCTCCGAATCCCTCGTGGAGGCGGGGGCCCGCGCCCTCTTCCCCGTCGCGGGCGGAGCCTCGCAGGGCGTCGTGGCCGCCGCGCAAGCGGAAGGCGTCAAGGTCGTCTGGTCGGACGCGACGGGATACGACCTCGCGCCGGGCACCGTGGCGGGCTGCGCGGTCCTGAGGCAGGACAGGCTCGTCTACGAGCGTGTGAGCGCGGCGCTCAAGGGGAAGCTCGCGTACGGAAAGGCGGAGATCCTCGGGTTCAAGGAGGGCTACGTGGACTTCGACGACGCGCACCCCCTCTACGCGAAGGGATCGAGCGAGGCGGCCAGGGCCGAGATGGCCGAGATCCTCTCCGACCTCAGAACGGGCAAGCTCGTCCTGGAATCCCCCACGTTCTGACATGGCGCTTCTCGAAGCCCGGGGCGTCGTGAAACGCTTCGGGAAACGGGCCGCCGTGGACGGCGCCTCGCTTTCCGCCGAGGCGGGACGGATCGTCGCCGTCCTCGGCGAGAACGGCGCGGGGAAGACGACGCTCATGCGCGTCCTCGCGGGAGAGCTCGAGGCGGATTCGGCCTCCCTCGTCATCGGAGGATGGACCTGGATCTCCGGTCCGCGCCGGATGCGAAAACGCCCCCCCGTCGCCCTCGTCCACCAGCATCCCCTCCTCGCGGACGACCTCACGGTCGCGGAGAACGTCTTCCTCGGCAGGGAGCCCCTCGCGCTCGGCTTCATCGCGAGGCGGAAACGGATGCGCGAGATGGCGCGGAAGCTCATAGAGGAGTTCTCGCTCGGCATCGATCCCGACGCCCGGGCCGGAGAGCTCTCTTTCGCCGACAGGCAGAGGACGGAGCTCCTCCGGGCGATGAGCCACCGCCCCTCGGTCCTCATCCTGGACGAGCCCACCTCGAACCTGAGCGAGGAGGAGGCGGATCGGCTCTTCGCGGGCTTGGCCGCCCTCAAGGCCGGAGGGACGGCCATCGTCCTCGTGACGCACCGCATCAGGGAAGCCGTCGATCGCGCCGATTCCTTCATGGTCATGAGGGAGGGGAGGACGACGCTCCAGTCGGACAGCGCGGACGAGGATCTCATCGTTGACGCAATGTTCGGGGAGCGGAGCTCCGTAGGGGACGAGACCGCGGGCGGCGATGACGTCGAACGAGCGGAGGCCGTGCTGGAGGTCGAGAGGCTCTCCACGGAGCGGAGGACGGGAGATTCCGGTCTCGACTGCGTGAGCTTTTCTGTAGGCCGCGGCCGCGTGCTGTGCGCGATCTCGATCACGGGAAACGGCGAGCGATCGCTCGAGGACGCCATCTCGGGCATGGAGCGGAGGACGCGGGGATCCATAAGGCTCCTCGGCGCGGAGGTCGCCCGCTCGAGCCCCGGGAGGAGACGCGCGCGGGGCATGGCCTACGTACCCCGTGAACGCATGAAGCGGGGCGTGGCCACCGGAGCGTCTATCGCCGACAACGTCCTCGTCCATGAGAGCGGCGCCTACGCCTTCCCCGGCCGCGGCGAGGCCGCTCGGTCCGCGATGGCGGCTAAGGCCTTGGACAGGATCGGCATCAAGGCCGATCCCGCAGATGACGGGTCTACGCTCTCGGGCGGACAGATCCAGCGGCTCGTCATGGAGCGCGAGCTGGGCCTTCCCGCCGCCCTCGTCGTCATTGCGGAGCCTACCTGGGGAATGGACGCGAAGCGCGCGGCCGAGTGCAGGAAGCGCATCAGGGATGAAGCGAGGAAGGGAAAGGCTTTCTTCATCGCGCTCTCGCAGATCGGCGAGGCGCTCGAACTCGCCGACGAGATCCTCGTGCTCTCGAGGGGCCGCGTGACGCTCCGCGCGGTGAATGACGGATCGGCGGGGCTCGAGGACAGGATCAGGCAGGCCATGGCCGGAGTATCCGCGTGAGGACAGGGGCCCCTTCGCGGACGCTTCTACGCGGCCGCCTCGCCGCTCTCGCCATCCCGGCGGGAGCCATGGCGGCCGCTACCTTGCTCGCGGCGACGGGGAAGGGCGGGGTCGCGGCCTTCTATCTCGGCCCCTTCTCTTCGACGTACGCGCTCGGCAACATGCTCGAGTCGGCGTCGGTGCTCGCCGTCGCGGCGGCCGGAGCCTTCATCGCGCTCAGGGCGGGAGCGGTGAACCTGGGAGGCGAGGGGCAGTTCTTCCTCGGAGCGCTGGCCGGGCACGCGCTCCTTATCTCGTCGGGTGGCATGAGTCCCGTCATAGCCATCCCGCTCGCGGCGGCGGCCGCGCTCCTCTCTGCCGCGGCGCTCGGCGGCCTCTCGTCGGGGCTGAGGCGGCTTTCCGGCGCCGACGAGCTCATCACGAGCTTCCTCGCATCGCAGGCGGCCATCCCCGTGCTGGATTGGGCCGTAGCGGGACCGCTTAAAGACCCCGGCAGCCAGCTCATCGCGACGAGGGCCCTGCCGAGCGCCCTCGGCCTCGCGAGACTCATGCCGCCGAGCGCGTTGAACGCCGGAATCTTCGGAGCGGTCGCGGCCGCCGCCGCCGCTTGGATCCTCTTAAGGAGGACGAGGACGGGCTACCTCATCCGCATGGAGGGCCTGTCCCCCGATTTTTCCGCGGCGAGCGGTCTTCCCGGTTCCCGCGTCCGCGCCTTCGCCATGATCGCGGGAGCGGGGCTCATGGGACTCGCGGGGCTATGGGCGGCGCAGGGAAGAAGCCTCCGGGTGTTCCAGTCCTTCGCGGCGGGAAGGGGATTCTCCGCGCTCGCCTGCGCCCTCGTCGCCGGAACCCGTCCGGCGCTCGTGCCCGTCTCGGCGTTCTTCTTCTCCTTCCTCGAGGCCGGCTCGCGCTCCGCGCAGGCCGCCGCGGGAGTCCCGGCGCAATCGGCGGCGATCATCCAGGCCCTCGTCCTCCTCGCCGTGGCGGCGGGCGCGGGCCGGGAGCGGAAAAGATGAGCCTCGCGTCGGCCGCTGAATTCGCCGGCCCCCTCCTCGCGGCGTCGGCGGGAAGCCTCGTCGCCGAGAAGTCGGGACGAACCAATATGGCCCTCGAGGGCCTCGTCACCGCGGGAGCCTTCTGCGCCGCCGCTGCGGCCCGTTCGGGCGCGCACCCGCTCCTCGCCCTGGCCGCCGCCGTCGCCGCCTCGGGCGCGGTATCGCTCGTCTACTCGCTCTTCCTCTCGCGCACCCGCGCCGATCCCGTCATATCGGGGATAGCGCTCAACCTCCTCGTGCCGGCCGCTGTAGCGGCCTTCGCGGAAGCGGTTTCGGGATCGGCCGGGCTCTGGAGATTCGGATCGGGCGCGGACTCGGGCGCGGCCTACGCCTCCCTCGCGGCGGGAGGGCTCGCCTACGCGGCCGCCTGGCTCTTCCTCGCGAGAACGCGCGACGGCCTCAGGATCAGGGCGGCCGGATCCTCGGAGGCGGCCCTCGTCTCCGCGGGCGGCTCCCCCGACGGCGCGAGGGCCTCCGCGTTCCTCGTTTCGGGCGCCGGTGCCGGACTCGCGGGAGGGCTCATGGCGCTGAGCCTCGGGGCCTTCTCCCCGGGCATGAGCTCCGGGCGGGGCTGGCTCGCCATCGCTTCGGTGTACGCGGGGAGGAAGCGGCCGCTCCCGTCCCTCATCGCGGCCCTCGCCTTCATCGGCGCGGACGCCCTCGCGGTGCTCGCCCAATCCTCGCTTCCCTTCCCGCACGAGCTCTCCTCTTCTATTCCGCCCCTCGTGGCCCTCGCGGCCCTCGGCTTCGCGGGCGCGAGAAAGGCGCGGACTCCTCGCTGAGGCGGTCTCCCGCGCGAGACTTGTCCTCCTCCATCCATTGCGTTAGATTCCTACTGGCCGGAGGCTCGCTCACGGCGCGGGCCTCGATCGCCGGGTCCGCTTGATGCAATCGCCGGAGAGCGGAGCGGATCGCGTTACGGATCGCGGTCCATGCCGCGGCTCAGATCGGGGGTGGCGCTTGAAGGTCGTCGTAATAGGGAACGGCATCGCGGGGATCAACGCGGCGGAAGCCATGAGGTCGATCAGGCCCGATCCGATCGAACTCGAGATCGAAGTGCACGCTAAGGAGCCGCACGCCCTCTATTCGCGCATCCGCCTCCCCGAGGTCGTCTCGGCCGGGCTCTCCGTGGAAAACATCATCCTCCACGACGAGGCCTGGTACGCGAAGCGCGCTATCGCGGTGAGGACCTCTCACGGCGCGGCATCGATCTCGACCGCCGAGCGCACCGTGGAATTCGAGGACGGATCGCGCACTAGGTACGACGCGCTCCTCCTCTGCACCGGATCCGAGCCCATGGTCTTCGACGCTCCCGGCGTTAGGAACGACGGCGTCCTCACGCTGAGGCGCTACGAGGACGCGGAGCGGATCAGGGAGCGCATTAAGCGGGGCGCGCGCCGCGTCGCGGTTATCGGAGGCGGTCTCCTCGGGATCGAGGCGGCCCACCACATCAGGCTCGGCGGCGCCGAATCCGTCACGGTCGTCGAGATCGCGCCGCGGCTCCTCCCGCGTCAGATGGACGAGCGCGGAGCGGCCATTCTTTCGAGGATCCTCGAGGGGAAGGGCCTCCGCTTCAGGCTCGGCGCGAAGGTGGAGCGCTACGAGGGCGAGGGCTCGCTCACGGCGGTTTCCCTCGCTTCCGGAGAACGCATCGATGCGGATTTCGCGCTGCTCTCTTCCGGAATAAAACCGAACGCCGAGCTCGCGTCGCGTTCGGGCATCCCCTGCGGCAAGGGCGTCACGGTCGATGAATTCATGGAAACGGGGGCGAAGGGCGTGTACGCCGCGGGCGATGCCGCGGAATTCAGGGGCAGGGTCTGGGGAATCATCCCCGCCGCGCTCGATCAGGCGCAGGCGGCGGCGCGGGCGATTCTCGGGGACAGGAGCAAGCCCTACGCGGGAACCGTTCCGCGCACGAGCCTCAAGGTGGCGGGCATCGACCTTCTCAGCGTAGGGCTCGCCGTGCCCGAGGGCGCGGAAGCGGAGGGCCTCGATATCGTCGTACATGAGGACGCCGATTCAGGACGCTATGAGAAGTTCGTTGTCAAGGACGGCGTCCTCGCCGGGGCGATCATCCTCGGCTCCAAGAAGAATCAGGGCTGGGTCGGCTCGAGGATCGGGAAACCGACGAAGCTCGAGGAAATTCCCGCGCTGTAAGCGGACGGCCGCACGCTTGATCGCGCAGCGCCAGTCTCATGTTCCCATCGTTCCATCGCTCTTGACCTTTTTTCCATAACGAAATATATTCCTACCATTCCCATAGGAATTAGGGGTATATGTTCAGCGTACCGACGAAGACACAATACGGCATCCGCGCCCTGATCAGGCTCTGCCAAGCCGAAACGGGCGAGCTCTCCATAGGCGAGATCGCCGGTCTCGAGGACATATCCCCGAAATACCTGGAAGGCATCGCCGCCCAGCTCAAGTCCGCTGGCCTTATCGTGAGCCAGCGCGGCAAGCACGGCGGCTACCGGCTGGCCCGGGACGCCGGGAAAATAAGGATGAGCGAGGTGATCGCCGCGCTCGAGGGCGACATCGTCCCCGTGGAATGCGCGAGGACGGAAGGCGCCTGCGGAAAGTCCCCGACCTGCGCGTCAAAGCACTTCTGGGACGGCCTCAAGGGCAGGATCGACGAATACCTGGATTCGACCGACCTCGCCGCGGTCTCGAGCGGCATGAAGGTTTAGGAGGCGACGTGGGAAAGGACCGCGTCTACATGGATTACAACGCGACGACTCCGCTCGACCCAGAGGTCGCCGCACTTATCAGGGACGAGGCGGACGTGTTCGGCAACGCGTCGAGCATGCACGCCTCGGGACGGATGGCTCGGGCGCGCGTCGAGGAAGCGCGCGGACGCGTCGCCGATCTCGTGGGGGCGCGGCCAGAAGGGATCGTCTTCACGTCCGGGGGCTCGGAGTCGAACAACACGGTCTTCCAGACCGCCTTCGAGCTCGCGAGGAAGGATCCGTCCCGCAAGAAGATCGTCATATCGGCCATCGAGCATCCCTGCGTCATGAACGCGGCGCTCCGCCTCGAGGAGCTCGGCCATCCCCTCGCGGTGGTGGGCGTGGATTCCAAGGGGAGGCTGGACGAGGCCGCCTACGCGCGGGCCCTCGAGGGAGATCCGCTCCTCGTCTCGGTCATGGCCGCCAACAACGAGATAGGGACCCTGCAGGACATTCCCCGTCTCGTCGTAGCCGCGCATAATGCCGGCGCGCTCTTCCACACGGACGCGGTCCAGGCCGCGGGAAAGGTTCCCGTCGATTTCGAGGCATGGAACGTCGACTACGCGAGCCTCTCCTGCCACAAGATCTACGGTCCCAAGGGCGTCGGGGCCCTCTACTTCAAGGCCGGCCTTCCGCTCCAGCCCCTCATCAGGGGAGGGCACCAGGAGGGGGGCTACCGCTCCGGCACCTACAACGCGCCTGGCATTTCCGCCTTCGGGCTCGCCGCCAAGCTCGCCCGCGAGAGGCTCGCCTCCGAATCCGCGCGGCTCTCGGCGCTCAAGGAGCGGCTCAGGAAGGGCATCCTCGACCGGATTCCGAAAGTGCGGGTGAACGGGGACCGGGAACACGGGCTCCCGAACACCCTCAACTGCTCCTTCCCGGGCGCGGAGGGCGAGGCGATCCTTCTCTCCCTCGACCTCGAGGGCATCGAGGTGTCGACGGGATCGGCTTGCGCGTCGGGAAGCCTCGAGCCCTCGCACGTCCTCGTGGCGACGGGCGTCGGGCCCGAGCTCGCGCACGGATCGATCCGCTTCTCGATGGGGCGGGGCTCGACGGAGGAGGACGCGGACAGGGTCGTCGAGGTCCTCGTCCCCGCGATAGACCGGCTCAGGCGGATGACGACGATAGATTGGAAGAGCGAGGACACTGGAGGGGAGGACTGATGGCGGGAATGGATTGGGTCTATTCGGAGATCGTGAAGGAACATTTCACGAATCCGCGCAACATCTTCGATTCGTCCGAGGACTTCAAGGCGGACGCGCAGGGCCTCGTGGGAAACATAAACTGCGGCGACCAGATGCTCCTCATGCTCAGGATCGAGGACGACGTGATCAAGGACATCCGCTGGAAGACCTACGGCTGCGCGAGCGCCATCGCCTCCACCTCCATGCTCTCGGAGGTGGTGAAGGGCATGCCCATCAAGGACGCGTACACGGTGAAGCCCGAGGACATCGCCACGAAGCTCGGCGGCCTCCCCGACAGCAAGATCCACTGCTCCGTGATGGGGGACAAGGCCCTCAGGGCCGCCATCGACGATTACCTCGAGAAGACGGGGCGTAAGGGGCTCTTCGGCGGCGAGGAGGCCGTGGTGATCTGCCAGTGCCTCAACATCACGGACAAGGACATCGAGGCCGCCGTGAAGGCCGGCGCGCGGACCTGGGAGGGACTCCAGGCGAGGACCAAGATCGGGACCGTGTGCGGGAAGTGCAGGGGCAAGGCCGAGGAGCTCGTCCACGAATACCTCCACCTTTACGGCTGAGGACGGCGCATTCAGGGAGGCGATCCTCTCCTATTTCGCGGAGCACGGTAGGAGCTTCCCCTGGCGCTACGTCGAAGATCCCTACGCCGTTCTGGTTTCCGAATTCATGCTCCAGCAGACGCAGACCGCGCGGGTCGTCCCCAAGTACGCGGCCTGGCTCGCGGCCTTTCCCGGTTTTCGGGACCTCGCCGAGGCGCCGCTCTCCGAGGCGCTCCGGCTCTGGAGCGGGCTCGGGTACAACCGGCGGGGCAAGTGGCTCTGGGAAGCGGGGAGGGCCGTCATGGAACGCCACGGCGGCCGGCTTCCCGCCGATGAGGAGGAACTCGATGCCCTGCCGGGCGTGGGGCCGTATACCGCGAGGGCCGTGCTCGCTTTCGCCTTCGGCATCCCGTCGGCCTTCATCGAGACGAATATCAGGCGCGTGTTCATACATTTCTTTTTCAACGCTCGCGAGGAGGCCGTGCGTGACGACGAGATCCTTCCGATCGTCGAACGCACGATGGACCGGGACGATGTCCGATCGTGGTACTACGCCCTCATGGATTACGGCGCCGGGCTCCCGGCGGTGACGCCGAATCCAAACAGGAAAAGCGCGGCGTATACGAGGCAATCGAGGTTCAAGGGCTCGAATAGGGAGGCCAGGGGGGCGATCCTCAAGGCCCTCGTCTCGGGGAGGGGGATCGGATTCGATGAGATATCACGAGAAACGGGGATCGACCTTGAGCGGCTCGCCAAAGCGGGGGCCGATCTCTGTGCGGAAGGTTTGATTAGGAGCAATGGTTTTGGTGGCTATACCATCGAATAAAAATACATAAAAAATGCATAATCATGCATGAGTTGACAAAAACGGAATACTGGATGTATAATTATACATTATGAGCGTAAATTTGAAGGGAAGGAGTTTCCTAACACTCAAGGACTACAGCCGGGAGGAGATCGAATATCTCCTCGACCTCTCCGACAAGCTCAAAGCCAAGAAGCGTTCGGGCCAGAAGGGCGACCTCCTCATGAGGAAGAACATCGTCCTTATTTTCGATAAGACCAGCACCCGTACCCGTTGCGCTTTCGAGGTGGCGATCTGGGACGAGGGCGGCAACGCCACCTTCCTCACGAACAGCCAGATGGGCAAGAAG
>CAYNQK010000078.1:0-14058 GCA_964399285.1 uncultured Spirochaetales bacterium
CCCGTATGCACGCCCATGGGATCGATGTTCTCGATGAAGCAGACCGTGATCATCTTCCCGGCGGCGTCGCGGACCACCTCCACCTCGAGCTCCTCCCAGCCGAGCACGGATTCCTCCACGAGGATCTGGTGGATCATGGAAGCCTGGAGCCCGCGGGAGGCGACCGTCCTGAGCTCGTCCAGGTTGTAGACGAGCCCTCCGCCCGTGCCGCCCAGGGTGTAGGCGGGACGGAGCACGACGGGATACCCGAGGCGGCCGGCGACGGCCTCGGCCTCCTGGACGGAGTACGCGAGCTCGCTCTTCGGCATCTCGATCCCGAGGGACTTCATGGTTTCCTTGAAAACGAGGCGATCCTCGCCCCGCTCGATGGCGTCCAGGTTGACCCCGATGACGCGCACCCCGTACTTGGCGAGGATCCCCGCCTTGGCGAGCTCGCTCGCGAGGTTGAGGCCCGTCTGGCCGCCCAGGTTGGGGAGGAGGGCGTCGGGACGCTCCTTGGCGATGATCTCCTCGATGCGGCTGACGTTGAGGGGCTCGATATAGGTGGCGTCCGCCATGCCGGGGTCGGTCATGATGGTGGCCGGATTCGAGTTAACGAGGATGATGCGGTACCCCGCGGCGCGGAGCGCCTTGCAGGCCTGGGTGCCGGAGTAGTCGAACTCGCAGGCCTGGCCGATCACGATGGGTCCCGAACCGATGATGAGGACGGATTTGACGTCGTTGTTGGGCATAGTGCCGTATCCTACTCGAGCCGCGAACGCGCGGCAAGGGCGGTCTCACGACGTCTTTTCGCGTCATTGAGGACGAGCTTGGATCGTTTAGCGGGGCCTGGTATGAAAACGCATGGCTCACTAGTCCTCCTTTTAGGGTATAGACTGGGGAAAAACGTGCGGAATCGTTCCCCATGCGTTTTCCTACCACCCGCGCTTCCCATGAAGTCGTCCTCGATGACGCGATAAGGCATGCCCCGCCGACCTTGCGGCGAGTCCGGACTCGCGTGGCGTACGGTGAGGGGGGAGGCGTGGTACAATCGGCGGCGTGAAGCTGGATCGGGTGCTGGGGATTATCGTGTTGCTCCTCAATCGGGAGAAGGCGAGCGCGAAGGAGCTCGCGGAGCGGTTCGGGGTGACGATCCGGACCATTTACCGCGACCTGGAGACCATCGACGCGGCGGGCATCCCGGTCATCGCGCGCGGCGGGCCCGGCGGCGGTTACGGGATCGATCCCGATTACAGCGTCGACCGGAGCATCATGGGGGCGGAGGACCTTTCCGCGGCTGTAGGAGCCCTCAAGGGAGTCCATGAAGCCATCGGCGACCCTTCCATCGGTTCCGCGCTGGACAAGCTCGGCGGCCTCATGCGCCGCGGGGGGAAGGCGCGCACGCCCGAGGAGCGGGTGGTCGTCGATCTCTTCCCCTGGGGAAAACGCGAGGACGAACGGGAGCTCGCGCGGACGGTCGAGCGCGCCATCGCGGAAAAGCGCGTCCTCAGGTTCGCGTACGCCTCGTACGGACGTCCCGCGGAGGAGCGGGCCGTCGAGCCCATGACCCTCGTATTCAAGTCCTACGCCTGGTACCTCTGGGGCTACTGCCGCCTCAGGGGCGGCTATCGGCTCTTCAAGCTCGCGCGGATGCGGAACACGCGGACGGCCTTGGAACGATTCAAGCGCCGCGCCGACGCCTATCGTCCGGCGGAACTGGGAGCCGGCGTCGAACTCATGGAGGTCCTGCTCCGCTTCGATCCCGAGCGCTCGGCGGACGCGGAAGAATGGTTCGCCCAGGACGACGTGCGCGCCGCGGACGACGGGAGGCTGGAAGTGACCCTCAGGGTCCCGCGGGGGGCCTGGATGGTGAACACCCTCCTCGGTTTCGGCCCCGGCGTGGAGGTCGTGGAACCCGCTTCCCTGAGGGCGGCCATGGCGGAGGCGGCGGGAAAAATCGTAAAATCGAACGGATAGCCTGAAAACGCTGACACACCGCTGTCACTGCCTTGCTCCATGATTCGCGCCGACATCGAATCGCAAGGAGGAACCATGAAACCAGCCGTCATCGTCCTGATCGTCGCGGGAGCCGTCGTCGTCGCGGGCGCGATCGCCGCCCTCTTCCTTTTCGGCAAGAAGCCCGACCTCAGCGCCTATCTCCCCCTCAAGGAACCGCGGATCGCGGACAAGCCGAGCGAACTCGTGCTCGAGGTGCCCTTCTCGGGGAGCAAGGACGCCGTCATCGCCGAGGCCTTCGGGAAGCTCTTCAAGGCCTATTATTCCCTCAAGGGCGTCCCCAAGGGAGGACCTTCGTTCAAGGCGCCCAAGGCGCGCTTCCGCTTTCCCATCGATTTATCCATGCCCGCCGAGGCGCGCTTGAAGGCGATCGCGGGCAAACCGTGGGAGGGCGTCGTGGGCATCCCCGTCCCGGAGGGAACCGTCCTCGCGGAACGGGCGAAGGCTACCGGCGCCCGGCTCGCGCGCTGGGAGTACGGGCTGACGGCGGAGATCCTCCACCTCGGTTCCTACGCGTCGGAGCCGCCCACGATCCAAAAGCTCGAGGACTTCATCAAGGCGCAGGGATATCGGGTCGTCGGCGACCACGAAGAGGAGTATCTTCGCGGCGGCGAAGGCCATGGCGCCAAGCCCGAGGATTACTGGACGATCATCCGATATCGCGTAGCGAAGTGAAGCGGCGGACGCGCCGCAAGAGCCGTGTCACGCTTTTTTTTCGCGACATCGAGGACGCGTCCGTTATTGTCTGCGGGGCCTGGTATGAAAACGCATGGCTCACTAGTCCTCCTTTTCGGGTATAGATTTGGGTAGAACGTGCGGAATCGTTCACCATGCGTTTTCATACCACCCGCGCTTCCAGTGAAGTCGTCCTCGATGATGTGAAAACCATGTTCATGGCCCTTACAGCGAGTCCGGTCGCGAACAGCGAACGGTTTTAGGGAAAAGGAAAAAGATTCAATGGGATCTTCAGGTATCTCTAATGCCAGCCAGCATGGCCGAGTACGGGCGCTCCTCGATGGCGGCCTCGCTCACGCCGAGGAGCGCGAGAACGGCGAGTTCGCGGGCGCGGACGCTTTCCACTAGGGCGGGGTCCGGGGCGAACGAGGGAGGCGTGCCCGGGCCTTCCGCGATCACGCCGCGGGGATCGGGGACGTCGACGACGTTTTCGATCTCGATGAAATGCCCGAGAGGGGGGACCTCGCAGAATTCCACGGTGAGGCCGTCGATCGCGTATTCGCGCCCGATCTTCGTCTTGGTGAAATAGGGCTTAGCTCCGAGGGACGAGAGGAGTTCGATGAGCGGCTCGGGGTCGTCCACATGGCACTCACGCTCCAAGTTCACCTCGAGCCCGCCCCGCCTGCTCCTCTGCTTCCAGGTGAGGTAAGCGCCGCTACCATCGGCCCTGACGCGGAAATTCCTCCCCTGCCCCGGCTCCGCGCCCGGGAGGAGGAAGTAGCGGTCCGACTTCCGGAACTCGCGGACGAAGGAGGCGCGGCCGGACGCGACGAGCCGCGCTAACGCTTCATTCGCGGCGGAGGGATCCTCTGCATGGGCCTTGAGCTCGATTTCGAATCGCATGGCGGGCCCACTATAGCGCGCCGCGGGCTCCTTGATCGACCCACTTCCGGAAGTCCGCGGCGATGCTCCTCGTCTTGCTCATCTTGACCCAGGAGTCGAGCCATCCGGGGATCCTGAAGCCGGTCTCGAGCAGGGACTCGTTGACGAGGAGGCTCGTCCCCTCGCGGCCCGTCTCGCGCACCTCCCAGTAGCCGCCGATGCGCTTGAAGTCGCCGCCCGCCTCGCGCCAGGTGATCCGGTACGATTCCCTGTCATAGGCCATCGCGAGCGTGTACGAGTATTTCTTGAAGAGGATCGTGACGTGGTACTCGATGAGGGCCCCGTCGGGGCCGGAGCGGTGCACGATCGCCTCGTCGCAGTCGGGGTAGAGGTCGGTGATGATGCGGTCGTCGGTGAGGAGGGCCCAGGCCTCGTCGCGCGAGGCGTTCAGCGTGAAGGCGAGGCCGACGCCGGGCACGCCGTCCCGTGTGAGGCGCTCGACGAAAACCGTCCCCGCGAGCAGCTTCTCCATGTCGAGGCCGCCGGGGAAATCCGGCTTCCTCGCGGCGGCGACCGGTACCGCCGTGGCCGCGACCGCCACGCGCGGAGCGGCCTGCGAGGCCGCGAGCAGGGCGATGAACGCGATGGCGAGAGAATAGCTTTTTCGCATCATAGGACGAGTATACCGCGCTGTCGGCGGATTCGCGCCTCCCACCTCGGCCTTTGTCTTTTCCGCGAGGACGCCGAACGGCCGTTCGGCCTCAGAAAACCCCTGAGCCGGCGAGGGCGCCATCGGCGGCGGCGATGCGTTCACGTATCCAGGGGATCTCCGCGCGGATGCCCTCGACGAGACGGCAGACCGCGATGACGAGGGTCCATCGCCTCCATCTCGCGGAGTCGAAGCCGCCCACAGTCTCGAAAAAGGCGCGGCGATAGGCGCGGGAAACCGCCGCGCGGAAGGCGATCTCGGCCGGTTCCATGACGGCCTCGTCCCTGGACGGAGCCCGGCCGCGCTCGAGGAGGTAACTGGTCCGGGCGGCGTCGGCCATGGGCTGGCCGCGGTACGCGCCCTCCCAATCGATCACCCTGAGCCCGGCGCCGGAGGCGAGCACGTTCTCGGGATGGAAATCCCCGTGGCAGAGGGAGGCCCCGCCCTCCCCTTCGATGAAAGCGAGGAGCGCCCTCTTCAAAGCCTCGCTCGCGAATTCCGCGGAGCTTATGCGCCAGCCGTAAGCGTCCTGGAAGCGGGGAAGCGCGCCCGGTTCAACCGGGGTCAGGCAGATGCGGGCGTGGAGGGCGCCCATGTCCCGCACGACGCGTAGGCCCTGGATCGGATCCGCATCGAAGATCCGGCCCACGGCGGGGCCGTCGATGAGCTCGTAGCGGAGGCAGGGCATGTCCCCATGGACCGTCCTACCGTGGAAACGCGGCGCCTCGGGGCGGAGCGCGTCCACGAGGCGGGCGCGGGTTTCCTCCTCAGCCGCCGCGCGCTCGGCGGCGGCGCGGTCGCCGAAGCGGTCGAGCCTGAGGACCTTCAAGGCCTCGCCGTCCTTCCCGCGGTATACGTTCCCGTTCCGACCGGAACCGATTATTTCGAGCCCTTCAGGGATATTCCCCATAATACACGCATGATAGCCGAAGGCGCGCCGCGCGGGATACCGGGAGGACGGCCGTGCCGGCTCAGGATCGCGGCGCGGCCGGCCGAGCGCGTCCATTGACAATGTCCGCGCTCGGGCGTACCTTCGTACGTGGAACCCGGTCCGATTCGGCCGTCCGCCGCATCCGCATGGAGCGGCAGGAGATGCCAGGAGGAATCATCGGGCTTCCGCGCAGCGGAGCGTAATCTCCGCGTGACTGTCTCCAGGGAGGGCCCCATCCGGAAACGGGAGGGCACCGGCACGGAACGGACAGGCAAAGCCGTCCATCCACGCCCCACCTTTCTGGGCGAAAGGAGACGGCTATGTTCAGCATCCCCGACTTCGTCAAATCCAAACAGGAAGGCCGCAAGATCTCCCTTCTCACCGCCTACGACGCTCCCACCGCCGCGATCCTCGCGAGCGCGGGCGTCGACGCCGTCCTCGTGGGGGACAGCGCGGCCATGGTCGTCCACGGGATGGATTCCACCCTTCCCATGACGATGGACGTCATGGAAGCGCACGTGCGGGCTGTCCGCGCGGGCGCCCCCGACCTCTGCGTGATCGGCGACCTGCCCTTCCTCTCCACCCGCCTCGGCCTGGAAGCAGCCACCGCCGCCGCGGGCCGCTTCATGGTGGCGGGCGCCAACGCGGTGAAGCTCGAGGGCCTCCGCGGCCACGAGGCGCTCATCCCCCACCTCACGGGGAGCGGCATCCCCGTGATGGGCCACCTCGGGCTCACGCCCCAGTCCTTCAACGTCTTCGGGGGCTACAAAGTCCAGGGCAAGACCGACGACGCCGCGGCCGCGCTGAGGGAAGACGCGAAGGCCCTCGAGGCCCTGGGCTGCTTCGCCATCGTCTTCGAGTGCGTGCCCTCCCCTCTCGCGGAATCGATCGCCGCTTCGCTCCGCATCCCGATCATCGGGATCGGCGCGGGGCCGGGCGTGGACGGCCAGGTCCTCGTGCTCCACGACATCCTCGGGCTCTCCATGCGGAAGCTTCCCCGCTTCGTCAGGCAGTACGCGGACGCGGCGGAGCTCATCAGGAAGGCCGCGGCGTCCTACGTGGAGGACGTCCGCTCGCTCTCCTTCCCCTCGGCGGCGGAGAGCTACGGGCTCGAGCAGAAAAAGGAAGGAGCGAGCGCGTGAAGAAAACCCCGGCCGTCGTCAAGGACGCGATGGAATGGAAGGCGCTCTGCGCCGATCTCCGGAAGCGCGGGAAGCTGGGCTTCGTGCCCACCATGGGAGCCCTCCACGAGGGGCACGAGAGCCTCGTGGCGCGGAGCGCGTCCGAGTGCGCCTCCACGGCCGCGAGCGTCTTCGTGAATCCCACGCAGTTCAACGACCCCAAGGACCTCACGGCCTATCCCAGGACCTTCGAGGCCGACGTGGAGCTCCTCGGGCGAGCCGGCGCCGACGCCGTCTTCTTCCCCGAGCCCGCGACGATCTATCCGCGCGGATATAAATACAAAGTGATCGAAACCGATCTCAGCCTCAAGTACTGCGGCGCGCACCGCCCCGGCCACTTCGACGGGGTCCTCACCGTTGTGATGAAGCTCCTCATGCTCACCAAGCCGGACCGCGCCTACTTCGGGGAGAAGGACTACCAGCAGTACCTCCTCATCCGCGGCATGGCCGAGGACTTCTTCATGGACGCCGAGATACTACCCTGCCCCATCGTCCGCGAGAAGAGCGGGCTCGCCATGAGCTCGCGCAACGTCCGCCTCTCGGACGCGGGCAAGAAACGCGCCGCCCTCATCCACGAGGCGCTCGCGAGCCTCCCCGAGGCGGACGCCGCGCGCGCGGCCCTCGCGGACAAGGGCTTCGAGGTCGAGTACGTCGAGGATCTCGTCGATCCCTTCACGGGCAAGGTCCGCCGCCTCGCGGCGGCCTGGCTCGAGGGCGTGCGCCTCATCGACAACGTCGACGTCGCTAGAAGCGAGCACGTCGCCGGCGGCGTCCGCGGGAGGAATCCATGAGGGACGTCGAAGCCCTGCTATCGGCCGATCGCGCGGGCCGCGGCCCCGCCTCGCTCAACGTCTGCCTCGTCGTCTCGGGCTCCATCGCCGCGTACAAGGCCTGCGAGTTCGCGAGCCGCCTCGTGAAGGCCGGCCACGAGGTGCAGGCGCTCATGACCGAGAACGCCCTCCGCTTCGTCGGGGAAATGAGCATGGAGGGCATCACGGGGCGAAAGGCCCTCACGGACCTCTGGGCTCCCCGCGAGAGCATGGCCCACATCTCGCTCAGGAAGTGGACCGACATCTTCGTCTTCTACCCGGCGACCGCGAACCGGATCAACGCCCTCGCCGCCGGGCTCGCCCCCGACCTCCTGGGCGCGACCTTCCTCGCGAACAATTTCGAGAAGCCCTTCTGGATCGCCCCCGCGATGAACTCATGTATGCTCGCCCACCCCGCCACGCGGGCCGCGCTCGAGAAGCTCGAATCCTGGGGAGCCCGGCTCCTCTACGGGGAGGCGGGGCGCCTCGCCTGCGGCGACGCGGGCCTAGGACGGCTCATGGAACCCGCCGAGGCCTTCGCCCTCGTCCAGGAGGAGGCCGCGAGGGTCGCCCGCGCCCGCCGCGGCGGAACGCCGAAGCGCCTCCTTCTCACGGGCGGCGCCATGACCGAGCCCGTCGACGCGGTGCGCTCCATCGTCAACACCTCGACGGGCCGCACCGCCGGCGCCATCGCGCGGGCCTTCCTGGACTCGGGCTGGGGCGTGGACTACCTCCACCACGAGAGCGCCGCGCTCGAGGGAAGCGAGGGCGCGAACCTCGTACGCTACCGCGGCTTCCCGGACTTCAAGGCCGCGATCGAAACCCTCCTCTCGGAGAACGCCTACGACGCCATCGTCCACGCCGCCGCGGTGAGCGACTACCGCGTCGCGCGCGACGGAGCCGATGGCGGAAGCGCCGTGCCCGCGAGCAAGCTGGAATCCGGCCCCCCCCTCGCGCTCCGCCTGGAACCCAATCCCAAGATCGTCTCATCCCTCAGAGGACTCGCGAAGGGGAAGCCCCTCATCGTCGCCTTCAAGCTCACCTCGGGCGCTGACGCAGCCGAGGGCGGAAAGCGCGCGCGCTCGATGATCGCCTCGGGCGCGGCGGACGCGGTGGTCTGGAACGACCTCTCGGGACTCGGGAAGGGAAGCCACGATTTCATCGTTTTCAGCTCAGGCGGCGTCGAGGCTGCGCGGGGATCGGACAACTCGAGCCTCGCGAAGGCGCTCCTCGACGTCGCGGAAAGGAATCAGCATGCATAGCCTCTGCCTGGACGTGGGCAACACCAACATCTACGCCGGCCTCATGGACGAGAAAGGGGAGATCCTCTTCCGCTTCAGGAAGACCTCCGTATCCACCACGAGCGCGGACGAGCACGGCGTCTTCCTCAAGGCCGTCCTCCGCGAGAGCGGCTTCGATCCCTCGATGGTGACGCGGATCGCCCTCTGCTCCGTCGTGCCCGACTCGGTCTATTCCGTGAGACGGGCCTGCCAGAAGTACTTCGGCGTCGAACCCTTCATCCTGCAGGCGGGAACGAAGACGGGCCTCCAGATCGCCTACCGCAATCCCCTGGAGGTGGGTTCGGACCGCATCGCCAACGCGATAGCGGCGGTGAAGCGCCACCCCGGGAAGGACTGCGTCATCGTCGACATGGGAACGGCCACGACCGTGGACGCCGTGGGCGCGGACAAGCGCTACCTGGGCGGCGCCATCATCCCCGGACTCAGGATCAGCATGGAGGCCCTCGAGCAGCGCACCGCCAAGCTCCCGCCCGTCGAGATCGTCATCCCCGAACGCGCCTGCGGCAAGACCACCGTGGAGAGCATCCAGGCGGGCCTCTACTACGAGCACATGGGCGCGGTGAAGGAGCTCGTCTCCCGCATCGGCGAGGAGTGCTTCAAGGCCGCGAAGCCCCTCGTCATCGCCACGGGCGGGCTCTCCCAGCTCTACGCGGAGGCGGGGATCTTCGACGAGGTCCTTCCGGACCTCGTCCTGGAGGGGATCCACGAGGCCATGCTCATGAACCAGCGCGAAGGAGGCGCCGCGTGACCATCACGATGCTCAAGTCCAAGATCCACCGCGCGACCGTCACGGGCGCCGACCTCGACTACGAGGGATCCATCTCCATTTCCCTCTCCCTCATCGAGGCAGCGGGCCTCCTCCCCTGGGAGCGCGTCGACGTCTACGACGTCTCGAACGGCCAGCGCTTCTCCACCTACGTCATCCTCGGGAAGGAGGGCGAGATCTGCCTCAACGGCGCCGCCGCCCGCCTCGTGCAGAGGGGCGACCTCGTGATCATCGCCTCCTATTGCGACGTGGACGCGGCGGAGGCCAAGGCCCACAAGCCCCGCGTCGTCCTCGTCGACGGCGCGAACCGCCCGACGGCCGTCCACGACGATCCCAGGCCCGAGGGCGGGGCCTTTCCCGCGGGCGGGGTACGCCTCGCTTGAGGCGCCGCCTCGCCTGAGGCGCCGACTCGTATGAGGCGCAGACTCGCATGAGGATCGGCATCGTCGGTCCCGGGGCGATGGGGCTCTCCTTCGCCGCCTTCCTTACTCGCGCGGGATCTCCGGCGAAGCTCCTCGCGCGAAGCGAGGAGCGGGCGAAGGAACTACGCGCGGGGATCGAGCTCGCGGGATTCGGCGAAGCCGACGGCTCGATATCCTTCGACGCCTCAGCCGATCCTGCTTCGCTCGCCGACCGCGAGGCGATCATCTTCTTCACCAAGGCCTATGATACGGCGAACGCGGCGGCCGCCCTCGCGGCGTCGGGAAGCGTCCCGCCGGGATGCGCGCTCGCGACCCTGCAGAACGGCCTCGGGAACGTTGAAGCCATCTCCGCGGCCTTTCCGGGACATCCCCTCGCCTTCGGATCGACCTCGATGGGCGCGTACCTGGACGGCCCGCGGAAACTCGTCCTCGGCGGGCGGGGCGCGGTCGTCCTCGGCGGGCGCGACGAAGCCTCGGTCCGGGCCGCGCGCGCCCTGGCCGAGGCCTTCGTCGCCGCCGGGTTAGGCGCCGCCCTCACGAGCGATCCGGACCGCGCGGCGTGGGAGAAGGCCGTCATCAACGCGGCCATCAATCCGATCGCCTCGATCGCCGGCGTTCCGAACGGCGGCATCCTCGAGCGCCCCGGCCTCGCCCTCCTCCAGCGGAAGGCGGCCATGGAGGCGGCGGCCGCCGCCCGCGCCGCCGGGATCGATCTCGACGGGGAGGCCATGGCGGAGAGAGCGCGCAACGTCTCCCGGCGCACCGCCAGAAATCGCTGCTCCATGCTCCAGGACCTCGCCTCGGGGAGGAAGACGGAGATCGAGGCCATCACCGGCCGCATCGTCGCCGGAGGCCGTGAAGCGGGCATGGAGCTCCCCGTGAACGAGGCCCTCCTCGCGCTCGTGCGCGCGATGGAAGGCTAATCTCCCCGCATCCCCGCTCGATCCCGAGAGAACCTCCTCCCCGCGATCGCCGCCGCGAACCCCGCCAAGGCGAGCAGGGCCGAGAACGCGGCAGCGCTCCACTTCAGCGTCGTCAGCCATCCCGAAACGCGTGCCGCGAAGGGAGGAACGGCGATCATCGCCTCGGCCCGCGCCCACGCTCGGAACAGGGAGATGACGGACCTGACGGCAGCGTTCTCGGCGAGATCGGAGGCCGCGCCCGCGAGGGGGACGACGAGGAGGACGGACGCGATCCGGGGATATCCCGCGAGGCGCCCCCATGCGAGGACGATGGCCGCGGCGAGGAAAATGCCGTACGCGACGGGGAAGACCGTATCGACGACGCCGAGCCGGAGGTAGGCCGCCCTTCCCTCTTCGCCGAGCGCGTCCATCATCGAGACGAGGCGGGCGGAACCGTAACTGAAGGACGAATCGGGAAGCTCGGGCCGCGCCTCGAGGCCGGGGACGCCTCGGAATCCCGTCCGGAACGAGACCTGGGCCAGCGCGAACATGCCGAAGGCGGCCGCGGCCGCGATGGAGAACCAGAGCTTTCGCGAAGCTATAGCGTTGAAGAATCGATACATTCCCTTCTCCTTCCTGATCGGGCTCATTTCGAGAAATCGAGCAGAAGCTTCCCGCGCACCCTTCCGCTCTCCAAGGCGCCGTGCGCCTCGCCGACGCGGTTCCAGGGATAGACGCCTCCGAGCGCCGGCCTGAAATCGCCCCGGGCCGCGCTCTCGAGGATCGCGCTGAGCGAGCGGGCGATCCACCCGGCATCGGTCGCCGCGATAGCGGGCAGGGAGCAGAGCGCGATCCGCTTCCCTCCGCCCGCGAGCGCTCGGCGCGCGATGAAGGCGAGGCTCTTGAGGGAATCGATTTTTCCCGAATCCACGGACGGGGCGAGCCCGTAGCAGACGAGGACGCCCCCGCGCTTGAGCGCGGCCCAGGATTCCGCGAAGGAGGCGGCGCCGAAGGCGTCGAAAGCCGCGTCCACGCCTCCGGGCTCGAGCCGGCCGAGCCCCGCCGTGATGGCGGCGTCCTCGCGGGAGAGCCATACTCCTCCGAGACCTTCCACCAGGTCGCGCTTCCCGGGCGCCGCGGTGCCGTAGGCCTTGAGGCCCGCGATCCGCGCGAGCTCGAGCGCGGCCGTGCCCACCCCGCCCGCGGCCCCGCGGATGAGGAAGGACCGCCCCGCGCCGAGGCCCGCGTAGCGCTCGATCAAGGCCCGCGCGGTGAGGTAGTTGAGCGGGAGGAGCGCCGCCGTCTCGTCGTCCACCGCGTCGGGCACGGGGACGATGAGGCGCGGGTCGGCGTCGATGAATTCGCGGTAGGCTCCCATGCGGGGGAGGCCCCCGCCCTCCCGCTCGCCGGCGCGGAGGCCGCGCGCCCCCTCCCCCCGGACCGCTCCCGGGCTCTCCACGGTCCCGAGGAATTCGTATCCCGGCGAAAAGGGCCGCGGCGGCGCGAGCAGGTATTTCCCTCGGACGGCCATGGCGTCCGCGTAGCCCACGCCCGCGTACTTTACCCGAATCCTGATCCGGCCTCCCCTGACGGGACGGGCCTCGATCCCGGGGCCTTCAACGGGCTCGGCGCGGCCGGCCCTCCGAACGATGATCTCCTTCATGATCCCTCCTCGTCCCCACGATACCGGGGAGCGGAGGCGGAGGCATTCACCTAGATCAATTTTCAGGCGCGCTTTTTCCCTCGGAGCCGGCTCAAGGAGGCCGGGCTGATGCCCAGGTAGCTCGCGACGTCGTATTGCCGCAGGGTCTCCTCCGCCCCGGGGAATTCCTCGAGGAAGCGCCGGTAGCGGGTGGCCGCGTCGTCCAGGACGAGGGAACGCTCGCGCTCCTCGGCGCGGACGAGGGCGCGGGCCTGGATGGCCGCGTGGATGAGTGCCCAGGCGGGGGCCTCGGCGACGAGCGCGAGCCAATCCTCGTACCGGAATTCGACGAGGGTCGAGGGCGTCAAGGCCTGGATGGAATAGGCGGAGGGGGCGCGGGAGATCAAGGCCGGGAGGGCGGCCACGAAATCGTTCCCGTCGCAGAAATAGCGGATGAACTCGCGCCCCTCGGCGTCGACGTAGAAATACCTGAGCCAGCCGCGCGCGAGGAAGGCCGCCTTATCCGTCCGCTCGCCCGCGCGGACGAAATACGCGCCCTTCTCGAGCACTCGGACGCGGAGAAGCGGACGGATCCGCTCGGCGGCCCCCTGAGGGAGCGGGCCGAACTCCCGCATCCGCGCGATCATCGCCTCGATTTCGTCGTTCATCTCAATCGATGGCGAGGAGGTTGTCGGCGATGTACGCGTAATTCCCGCTCACGGCTATGTAGTAGGCGTTACCAAGCGTATCGCAGGTCGCGATGAGCACGGGATGGGCGGGATCGGCCCTTAGGTCGAATACCTCGAGGCCGTCGGACCCCGCCGCGGTGTACCAGTACGGCGGGGGGCTCTCGCCCGGCCCCCCGGCCTCATCCGTCGCGTACCTACAGCCGGAGAGCGATAACAGGCACAGGAAAACGACAAACGTCGAAGCAAATGTTATTTTCAAGATCGTCCTCCTCCGAACGTTTATTACAGCGTTTATCCATCCGCTCGCGTCATGAGCGCTCCTTCATGATATCCCGTGACCGGCGCGCCGTACAGGGCGCACCGCGCGGACTCGAGGGGAAGCACGGACCGACGGTATACGCGACGCCCGGGGTTGAATCGGCGTTGTTAGGGCCTGAGCCGTCAGGAAAGCCCGTTAATCGCCCGCCCCCGCCCCAGGCCTGACCACCGTCCCCTCGTCCTTGCCCTTCATCGACGATAAATGGTAGATTGTCCGCGTTTCCATCGCACGTACTGCGCATGGTTCCAGGGCCTATTCGGCCCTGATCGGCCTTCCCCCCGCGGAAGGCCCATATCATCTATTTATTTATCCGGGCGGGCCTGAGCGGCCTTCCCTAACCCGAGGAACGAGGTGAACATGAAGACTCTCGGCATCAACGTCGGCTCGTCCAGTCTCAAGATGGTGCTCCTCGACGGCGACTCCATCGCGTGGAGTTCGGTCGTCCCCCACGAAGGAGACTTCCTCTCCGCGGTCCGCCGAGTGCTCGCCGAGCACGGCGCCGAGACAGGGATCAAGGCCCTCGTCACGGGCAACGAGGGGCGCGGGCTCTTCGCGCTCAACAACACCATCGAGCCCCTCTGCATCGAGGCCGCCCTCAGGGCCACCGGCGCCAAGGCGGACGCGGTGGTCACCATGGGCGGCGAGGATCTCATCGTCTACACCGTCAACGAGGCGGGGACCATCGTCAACAACTTCTCGGGCAACAAGTGCGCCTCGGGCACCGGGGAGTTCTTCAAGCAGCAGCTCGCGCGCATGGACATGAAGCTCGACGACGTGACCAAGGTCGCGCCCGACGCCAAGGTCTACTCCCTCTCCACCCGCTGCTCGGTCTTCA
>CAYNQK010000079.1:0-13968 GCA_964399285.1 uncultured Spirochaetales bacterium
GCCTCGCGCAGTCTCGCTTCGTAGTCGACCCCCGCGTAGATGACGTTGCCGCGCTCGACGTGGGGCGCGTACTCCTCCATCTCCTCGATGGTGCAGTCGTGGCGCTTGAGATCCTCGACCTTCGCGAATCTCTGCACTCGCTGCCTGACGAGGTCGCCGTAAGGCATGGGATGGCGTACCGCGACCACCTTGAGCCCTCGGGCCATGAGCATCTTGACTATCTTCCGAGAGGTCTGGCTCTTGCCCGCGCCCGTCCGCACCGCGCAGACCGCGATCACCGGTTTCGTCGAGCGGATCTGAGTGTCGCGGGGCCCGAGGAGGGTGAAGGAGGCGCCCGCGGCGTTGACGCTGGCGCTCATTCGCATAACGTGCGAATAGGGAACGTCCGAGTAGGAGAAGACGCACTCGTCCGCGCCCAGGCGGGATATCAGGTCGGGCAGTTCGGACTCGGCCATGATCGGAATGCCCTCGGGGTAGCCGGGGCCGGCGAGGGCGGCGGGATACCTGCGGCCCTCGATGTCGGGGATCTGGGCGGCCGTGAAGGCGACTACCTCGCAGGATTCGTCGCCGCGGTAGCGGGTATTGAAGTTGTGGAAGTCGCGCCCCGCGGCCCCGATGATGATGATCTTCCTCTTCGCCATCGCGCTGCCCTCCGCGGTCTCGCCGCTCGGCTTGATCGCGGGCTGCCTGAGCGGCCCGCCGACCAATGATAGGAACGCGAATTCCGAGCTGTCAAGGAGACGATCGCGGCGAGGAGCGAAGGGCGTTTCTCCATGTGATAGCGAGAACGCCTCTTATCGGCTTATAAATCCATTTCAGATTTTTTTACGACGTTACCCGCTTGATTCGCCTCCCTCGGGCTATAGACTTCCGTATGTACGGCGAAAAGGGTGGGGGAAATGCAGGATTTCGATGATCCCGATCTGGACGGGGATATCCAGGACAGGCTCATCCATGTGGAAAACTCCTTGTACTTCCTCAAGGCGAAGGCGAGATACTTCCCGAATTGGGACAACGCCGAGATCGAGCGGCTCGAGCGCCTGCGCCAGGACTTGAGCCGACGCTACGAGCGCTCACGACAGATCACGGTGTCCCGGAGGCGCGGCGACATCCCGCGCGCGAGCATCCTGTCGGCCGCCGCACCGGCCCGGCCGGGCAGGCGTTGAGCCGCGACAGGTCTTGAAGCGCCAAAACTGTACCCCGTTGTAGAACCGCAAGTCTCGCGCGAGCTCGTCGTCCATGACGCGGCATCCGTGCCGCGGCGCTTCGTCGGTTGACCGCAGCCTGAAATGCGAAACCTGCTTCCTTACCTCAACTGCATCCTGTCGTACTACCACAAGTCTCGCATTTCAGGCATGTCCCGTTGCGGACCAGGGTGCCGCGGCCGCAGACGGGGCAGGGAGCGCCCTCGTAGCCCTTGAGGCGCGCGATGCCCCTCGCGGCGCGAGGCGCCTTCGCCCTGATCGCCGGCGCCGCGTCCTCGCGATCGGCCGCTTCGTCCCGATCGGCCGCGGCATCGGCGATATGCGGGAAGGCGCCGTTGAGCGTCGCCTGAGTCTTGTGCCCCGCGCGGCCGTTCTCTCCCCTGCCTCCCTGGGCCGAGGTGGACACGAGGTCCTCGGGCTTGATCTGCCCCAGCTCGTGCCGGTCGAGGTAGGCGATGGCGAGATCGCGGAAGATGTAGTCGAGCACGGACGTGGACATCTTGATGTAGTCGTGGCCCTGCACCATGCCGTTCGGCTCGAAGCGTGTGAAGGTGAAGGCGTCGACGTACTCCTCGAGGGGGACGCCGTACTGGAGGCCGAGCGAGACGGCTATGGCGAACGAATTGAGGAGGCTCCGGAAGGCAGCGCCCTCCTTGTGCATGTCCAGGAATATCTCCCCGAGGCGTCCGTCGTCGTATTCGCCGGTGCGGAGGAATACCGAATGCCCGCCGATCTTGGCCTTCTGCGTGTACCCCGATCTCCGATTGGGGAGGCTCGTACGTCCGGATCCCGACGAGGCGGCCGCGGGCGCGGCGCGCCGGGCCGGCGCGGCTTTCGCGTCCTCGGCGCCTTCCTCGAGCTCCTTCTGGAGCGAGAGGATGGAGCGGGAGAGGGGGCTCGCGAGGGGGCCGGATGCCATGAGGGGCTGGGAGAGCTTGGAGCCGTCGCGGTAGACCGCTATGGCCTTGATCATGGACTTCCACGCGCCGATGACGGCGGCCTTCACGTCCTCGAAGGTCGAGGCAGAGGGCATGTTCACCGTCTTGGAGATGGCTCCCGAGATAAAGGGCTGGACGGCGGCCATGAGGGAAACGTGCGCCTCCCAGCGGATCGAGCGGCCCCCGGGGCCCGCCGGCGTCGCGGTGTCGAAGACGGCGTAGTGGGCGCGGTCGAGGCCGGGCGCGTCCTCCACGGTGCCGCGTTCCATGCAGTATTCGGCGATGGCCTTGGCGTCGGCCTCTGAGTAGCCGAGGCTCCGCAGGGCGGCGGGCACGCTCTGGTTCACGATGCGGAAGGATCCGCCGCCCGCGAGCTTCTTGTGCTTCACCAGGGCGTAATCGGGCTCGATGCCGGTGGTGTCGCAATCCATGAGGAGGCCGATGGTGCCCGTGGGCGCGATGGCCGTCGCCTGCGCGTTCCTGAATCCGTGCTTCTCGCCGAGGGCGAGGGCGTCGTCCCAGGAGTCCCGCGCCGCCTTGAGGAAGGCCTTGGGGCAGAGCGAGGCGTCGATTCCGGCGGGCTTCACCGAGAGCCCCTCGTACTCCGCCTCGGGGGCGCCGTAGGCGGCGCGGCGGTGGTTGCGGACGACGCGAAGCATCGCGTCGCGGTTATCGGCGTAGCGAGCGAAGGGACCGAGCGAAGCGGCCATGCGCGCCGACTGCGCGTAGGCCTCGCCGGAGAGGACGGCCGAGAGGGCGGCCGCCACGGCGCGGGCATCGGCGGAATCGTAGGGGAGGCCCATGACCATGAGGAGGGCGCCGAGATTGGCGTAGCCGAGGCCGAGCGTCCGGTAGTCGTGGCTCCTCCGAGCGATCTCCTCGGAGGGGAACTGCGCCATGGCCACGGAGATCTCGAGGACGCTCGTCCAGACGCGCACGGCGTGGCGGTAGCCGTCCATGTCGAACATGCCCGAGTCCGGGGAGCGGAAGCGGAGGAGGTTGAGCGAGGCGAGGTTGCAGGCCGTGTCGTCCAGGAACATGTACTCCGAACATGGGTTGGAGGCGCGGATCTCCCCGCCCGCGGGGCAGGTGTGCCACTCGTTGATGGTGTCGTGGAATTGGAATCCCGGGTCGGCGCAGGCCCACGCGGCCTTTGCGGCCTTGTCGAAGAGCTTGTCGGCCTTGACGGTGGCGGAGGGCTTGCCGTCGGAGCGGACGCGGAGGTCCCAGTCGCGATGGCGGAGGACGGCCTCCATGAAGTCGTTGGTCACGCGGAGGCTGTTGTTGGAGGACTGGCCGGAGACGCTCGCGTAGGCCTCGTCGTCCCAGGCCGTGGAGTAGGCGGGGAGGCTGATGTCGGACTCGCCCTGGGCGAGGGCGGTGAGGACCTGGTTGAGATACTCGGGCGGGAAGCCGTCGGCGAGGGCATCGGCGAGGGCGTCGCGGAGTGCGTGGTTCGACTCGGGATCGAAGCCTCCCTTGCCGCGCGCCGCCTCCTTGATGCGGGTCGCGTGCTTGTGGATGAGGCCGGAACCCGCAGCGAGGGAGGCGACCTTGTGCTCCTCCTCGCGCTTCCACTCGATGTAGGGGAGGACGTCGGGGTGGTCGGCGTCGAGGATGACCATCTTTGCGGCCCGCCTCGTGGTGCCGCCCGACTTGATGGCGCTCGCGGAGCGGTCGGCGATCTTGAGGAAGGAGAGGAGGCCGGAGGAGTAGCCTCCGCCGGAGAGCCGTTCGCCCCGTCCCCTGAGGTTCGAGAAATTCGTCCCCGTGCCGGAGCCGTATTTGAAGAGCCGCGCCTCGCGCGTGACTAAGTCCATGATGCCGCCCTCGTTCACGAGGTCGTCCTTCACCGAAAGGATGAAGCAGGCGTGCGGCTGGGGGCGCTCGTAGGCGGATTCGCTCTTCCTGACCTCGTTAGTGGCGGGATCCACGTAGTAGTGGCCCTGGGCGGGGCCGGATATACCGTAGACGGCGTGGAGGCCCGTGTTGAACCACTGGGGGGAATTGGGCGCGGCCATCTGCCGGGCGAGCATCGCGAGGAGCTCGTCGTAGAAGGCCGACTCGTCCTCCTTGCCGTCGAAGATCCCCTCTGCCTCTCCCCAGAGCCTCCAGGTCAGGGCGAGGCGATGAAAGACCTGGCGGGCGTCGTGCTCCCTCCCGTCGTGCGGGGGAGGGCCGAAGGGCCCGCGCTGGTCCTCGGGCACGAAGGCCTTCCAGGCATCGGCCTTGTCCGCGGGAACGCCCGACTTGCGGAAGTATTTTTGGGCGATGATGTCCGTCGCGATCTGGCTATAGAAGCTCGGGACGATGACGTCCTCCATCGAGAAGATGGTTTCGCCGTTCGCGCCGATGATTTCGGATTTTCGTTTTTCCCAGACGATGCCCTCATAGGGGCCTGAACCTGGACGCGTGAAGTGTCGATCGAACTTCATAAAATCTCCTCGAGCCTGCTCTGCCGTATCGCTCTTCCATAAACGAACGCACGTTCGCGCAATCGAAACCGCGTTGAAGGGACTATCATTCCCCACATGGCATCGATTCCGCGTAATTCCTGAAAAAGGGCTTTATATACTATATATTGAGGTCGGCTTCAGTCAAGGCCCATTAAGTTGGATAATGCAGTGGTGAGAGTAGGTCATTTAATAGATCCTTGATATGCGTTTTCCGTGAGAAGACGCGCGAAAATCAACTTCACAAGGATGACGAAATGGGGAATACTGCGATCGATATGAAGCGGATCGCCATCCTGAACGCGCTCGACCTCTCCTCCTACGCGGCCATGCCGCTCGCGGGAGGCCCGAGCGCCTTCCAACGCGCCCTGAACGCGGCGCTCGCACTCCCTGAAGGGCCCGAGGTGATCGTCCTCGCGAACGGGGGCACGGCCGACGCGGCGCTGAAACAGGCGGAGGGGCGGCGGATCGTCCGCGCTGAGGCGAGCACACTCTCCGGCCTCGTAGCCGCGCTCGGCAAGGCGGCGGAGGGGCACGAGGACCTCATCCTCGTACCCGCCGACGACGCCCTCATGGATCCCTCCCTCGCCGCGGAGGTCATCGCCCTCCATCGGGACACGGTCTCGGAATTCACTTTCGCCGACGGCTACCCCGAGGGCTCCGCGCCCGAGGTCCTCCGAGTCTCGGCCATCCCGGCCCTCGCCCATTCCGCCGATAAGGCGGACTGCCGGGGCATCCCGGCGGAGCCCCTCTACGCGGCCATTCTCAAGGACGTCAACGCCTTCGACGTCGAGACGGTCATCTCCCCCATAGACATGCGCGCGCACAGGCTCTCGTACAGGGCCGCCTCGAAGGCGGGGAGGGCATTCCTCGACCGCCTCCTCGCCGAGCCCGGGATCCCGCCGGGAGGAGTCCCCCTCCTCGAATTCCTCGAGCGGAGGCGGGACCTCCACCGGAGCCTCCCCGCGTACTACGCCGTCCAGGTGACCGAGGCCTGCCCGCAGGCCTGCTCCTACTGCCCGTATCCCTCCATCATGCCGGGCCTCCTCGAGGCCAGGGGGCAGATGCCCGTCGAACGATTCCGCTCGGTCGTCGAACAGGCCTCCGCGCTCTCGGGCGAAGCCGTCATCGGCCTCTCGCCCTGGGGCGAGCCGGGCATGCACCGGGACATCGTCGGGCTCTGCGCGGCCGCTCTCGAGAAGCCCGGGCTCTCCCTCCTCATCGAGACCTCGGGGCTCGGATGGAAGGACGGGGCGGCGGCCGAGATCGCAGCCCTCCCTGGCGCTGACAGGATCGACTGGGTGGTGTCGCTCGACAGCCCGGACGAGGCGGGCTACCGGAGCCTCCGCGGCGAGGGCTTCCAGCGAGCGCTCGGCTTCGCGGAGCGTCTCCTCTCGCTCTTCCCCTCGCGGGTCTATCCCCAGGCGGTCCGCATGCGCGAGAACGAGGAGGCGCTCGAGGCCTTCTACCGCGGCTGGAAGGAGCGGGCCGGGAGGGTCATCATCCAGAAATACGACCGCTTCTCCGGATTCCTTCCCGACCGGGAGGTCTGCGACCTCTCCCCGCTCAAGCGCGGGGATTGCTGGCACGTCAAGCGCGACCTCGTCGTGAGGATCGACGGATCGGTGCCGCTCTGCAGGGAGGACCTGAGGGGCGCCTTCCCGGTCGGAAACGCCTTCGAGGGAGGCGGGCTCGCCGCCGCCTGGGACAGGATGGGAGAGGCCTTCGCCTCGATGCTCAGGGGAGAATCGCCCTCGCTCTGCGGGCCCTGCGATGAGCACTATACCTTCAACTATTAGCGGACTGCCCCGCGAGTACGCCGTCATCGAGGGCGTGGCGCCCCGTCCCGAGGACCCGCCCGTCTCCGCCGTGGTCATCAATCGAGGCGGGCGGCATTTCGATCGCGGCATCTTCGACGCGCTCGACAGGATCGGCTTCCCGTCGGTCCTCTCCATCGAGACGAAGGACGCCGGGCTGGACGCGGAGACGCTGTCGTCCCGGCATCCCCGGCTCCGCTTCCTCGTCCTCAAGGAGGCCATAGGGCCGGGGGAGATGGCGAACCTCGGCATCCAGGAGGCCTGGGGCGAATTCGCCTTCGTCGTGATGAGCGACATGGAGCCCGACTTCGGGACGATCGACGCGGACTTCGTCGAACGGCTCAGGTCGCTCGACGCGCTCTGCGTGACCCCCACGCACCGGGGGCTCGCTGGAGCGACCCGTCCGAGCGTGGTGGCGCCCGCCTTCGAGCGCGGAGGCGGACTCAGGCTCGTGCACCTGGAAGCGGACGAGGACGGCGAGCCCTGCCTCTTCCCCCTGGAGTACTCAGGCTTCTATTCGAGGACGCGCTTCCTCCTCTCGGGCGGCTACGACCCCACGATCGCGAATCCCCTGTGGCAGAAAGCCGATTTCGGATTCCGCGCCCACCTCTGGGGCGAACGCATCAGGCGGAGCGGCTCGGAACGGGTCATCCACCTCTCGGACGCGGGCGAGGAGGAGGACGCGAGCGCGGACGCCTCGTACCGCCGCTTCTTCCTCAAGAACCTCGCGGTGCGGAAGCGGGGCGACGAGGGCGCGCTCCGCTGGGGTGCCTTCGCCCCCTGGGCCATCAGGTCCCGAGCGGGTCTCAAGGGCGCCTTCCGGGAATTCAAGGAGGCGCGGGAATGGGTCGCGCTCAACCGATACCGCTTCCTCTCCGACGCCCAGGCGGTGGTCGACCTCTGGGGGCGGGATGCGTAGGGCCGTCATCCTCCAATCGCGGATATCCTCGACGCGGCTCCCCCGCAAGGCCCTCATGCCGCTCGCGGGACGGAGCCTCAGCTTCCGGGTCATGGAAGCGCTGAGGCTCGTGAACGCCGACGCCTACGTCCTCGCGACCGACGCCGAGAGCGCGCCCTTCCTCGAGGCGGACGCGACAGAGGCGGGCTTCGTCGTCGTGATAGGGCCCCGCGACGACGTCCTCGCTCGGTACGCGATGGCGGCCAGGCGGTCCGAGGCGGATTCGATCGTCCGAGCGACGGGGGACAATCCCCTCGTCTCCTTCGAGCTCGCTAACCTCCTCATCGAGCGCTCGGGCGGCGCGGCCGAGGTTCCTGATTACGCCGCCTACGACGCGGCGCCGCACGGCTCCGGCGTCGAGCTCGTGCGGACGGAGGCGCTCTTCGCGGCGGAGGCGGAAGCCTCCGATCCCTACGAGCGCGAGCACGTCTGCCCCTTCCTCTACCGAAGGCCCGATCGCTTCAGGATCGAGCGGCCGCGAGCCCCCGCTCCCTATGACCGCCCCGATATCCGCATCACCGTCGATACCAAGGACGATTACGACCGCGTGAGCGCCCTATTCGACGCCATACACCGCGGACGCCCCGTCGGAATCGACGAGACGATCGCGTACTTCGACGCGCCGGGGCGGGCGTGACGCCGCGCGGCTTCCTTCTCTACCCCTGCGTCGAGCGGGGCAGGGGTTCGGGCCACGTCGCGCGCTCGATCGCGCTCATGAGGGCCCTCGCGGAACGCGGAGCGGAGGCGCGGCTCTGTCTCCCCGAGGGACGCTCCGGAACGCGCGGCGGCGAGGAGATAGCGAGTGCCTTCGGACTCCGCAGGGAAGAATGGTTCGATGAAGCCTCGACGGAACGCGAATGGGCCGTAGCCGTCACCGATCTTTACGCGACGGATAGGGCGAGCTGGGAGCTGGTAAGGCGCCATCCCGTCGTCGTCGGGATCGACGAGGGCGGCCCCTTCAGGGAGCGCTTCGATTTCCTCATCGATATCCTCCCGCGCCTCTCGGGCGCTCATTCGGCGAATTACGCGGACGCCCTCGGACTCCTCGATCTTCCCGAGACGCGGAGAGAGCCCTCGTCTCCGCCTGAGCGCGTCATCCTGAGCTTCGGCGCGGAAGATCATGCCGGCTTGGGTATCAGGGCCGCGCGGAGTCTCCGCTCCTATTTCCCGAGCGCCCGGCTGATCTGGGTGCGCGGACAGCTCGACGAGGGCCGGGAACGGCCTCCCGAGGGAGTCGAGGTCGTCGGACCGATGAAGGGCCTCAAGGACGCCTGGGGCGATTACGATCTCGCGGTAACGCACTTCGGGCTCTCGGCGTACGAGGCGGCGGCCGCGGGATGCGCTGTCCTCCTCGCCAATCCGAGCCCGTACCACGAGCGGCTCGCTCAGGCGGCCGGTTTTCCGAGCCTCGGCTCCCTTCCCGCCGAACCCTGGAACCTCGATCCATGGTTCGGCGGTGCGAAGCGGATCTATGCCTCGATGGAAGCCGTCCGCGATCGCCTTCGCCGCTCCGCGGCGGGTCCGTTGCGGGGAGGACCCGCGGGTCTAGCGGAATTCCTTCTCAGGATGCCCGTATATTCTCCCGAGGGGGGATCGGCCTGCCCGGCCTGCGGGTCCGTACGCCTCAGGGAAGCGTCCGTCGCGTTCCGCGAGGCCGAGCGGAGCTACCGGCCCTGCCGGGCCTGCGGGACCATGATCCTCCACCGCGCCGCTCCGCCGAGCATCGAATACGACGCGTCGTATTTCGACGAGGACTACCTCAGGCAGTACGGGAGGACCTATCTCGAGGATATGCCCAAGCTCAGGGGCTTCGCGTCCGAGCGCATCGCGATCATCGAGTCCCTGTCGGGGAGCCTCGCCGGGAAGCGCGTCCTCGACGTCGGCTGCGCCTACGGGGCCTTCCTCCTCGAGGCCCGCGACCGCGGCGCCGTCGTCGCCGGGATCGATCCGGCCGAGGCGGCGGTCGAGCGGCTCCGTTCGCAAGGCATCGGCGCGGCGCGAGGATTCTTTCCCGACGTCGACGCGTCCTCCCTCGCGGACGGCAAACGCTTCGACGTCCTGACCCTCTGGTACGTGGCGGAGCACATCGGAGACCTGAAGCGCGCCCTCGCAGCCTGCCATTCCCTCCTCGCCGAGGGCGGAGTCCTCGCGCTGTCGACGCCCAACCTCGCGGGCGTCTCGGGAAGGACCGACCTACGCGCGTTCCTCCGAGCGAGCCCGGCCGACCACCTCAGCGTGCTCTCGCCCGAGAGCGCGCGGAAAGCACTCGCGGCCGCCGGATTCAGGCTCGAGCGCGCGCGCGTGACGGGACACCATCCGGAACGATTTCCCCTTCCAGCGCGGAAGGGGAGGCGGACGACGGCCTTCCTGGGGGCCTTGAGCCGCTTCCTCCGCTTAGGCGATACTTTCGAGGCGTACGCGCGGCGGGAGGGACCACGCTGAAACGGGAATTCGACGGAGAACGGATACTCATCCTCGGCGCGGGGCTCATGCAGCTTCCCGCCATACGCATCGCCAAGGAACTCGGGCTCTCGCCCCATGCGGTCGACGGCGATCCGGGCGCTCTCGGCGCCTCGCTCGCGGACGGCTTCGCTCGCGTGGACCTCAAGGACGAGGCCGGCCTCATAGACCACGCCCTCAGCCTCAAGCGGGACGGAGGCCTCCACGCGGTGTTCACCGCCGGAACGGATTTCTCGCCCGCGGTGGCGATGGTAGCGGAGGCGGCAGGGCTTCCCGGCATCCCGGTATCCGCCGCGCGACGCGCCCAGGACAAGCGCCTCATGCGGAAGGCCCTCGCCGACGCGGGGGTCCCCTGTCCGCGCTTCGCCTCCGTTTCGTCCGCCGGGGAGGCCGCCGGCGCGGCGGCGGGCGTTCCCCCTCCGTGGGTGGTGAAGCCGGCTGATTCCATGGGCGGGAGGGGCTGCGTCAGGATCGACGATCCTCGCGGGCTGGAAGAGGCCTGCGCCGAGGCGATCGCGTACTCGCGGACGGGGAGGGCGATCATCGAGGAGTACCTGGACGGCCCCGAGTTCTCCGTGGACGCCCTCGTCTGGAACGACGCGATAATTCCCTGCGGCGTCGCGGACAGGCACATCCGCTTCCCGCCGCGTTTCATAGAGATGGGGCACACCATGCCGAGCGCACGTCCGCGCGCGGATATCGAGGAGGTCCTCAGGGCCTTCGAAGCGGGCGTGAGGGCGATCGGCATCAGCCTCGGCGCGGCCAAGGGCGACATCAAGCTCTGCCCCGACGGCCGGGCGAGGGTGGGGGAGATCGCCGCGCGCCTCTCGGGAGGCTATATGTCCGGGTGGACCTATCCCTACGCGAGCGGCGTCGAAGCCACGGCCGGCGCCATCCGCATCGCCATGGGGCGAGATCCCGGGGACATGCGGCCGCGCTTCTCGAGGGTCTGCGCCGAGCGCGCCTTCATCTCCATCCCGGGCAGGGTCAGGGAGATCGCCGGGGTCGACGAGGCGAGGGGGATCCCCGGGGTACGGGACCTCTTCCTCCGCGCCGCCCCGGGGGCTACCCTCCGTTTCCCGCGCAACAACGTCGAGAAGTGCGGGAACGCCATCGCGGCAGCCGAGGAGCGGGACGAGGCCGTCAGGGCGGCCGAGGAAGCCGCCGCGCGGATACTGATCCGGCTCGAGCCGGGAGTCGACGAGACCGATTCTTTTCTCATGGAGGATTCAGGCTTCCCCCCTTCGGCATTCTCGGGCGCGCCGGACGATATCGTCGCCGCCGCGGAAGCCCTCCCCGAAGCCGTCGAGGACGCGACGGGAGAGGGGATCGGGATCATCGACCTGCCCCTTGATTCAGGAAGGGAGGCCCGGGATTGGCATGGCATGGACCTCAAAGCCGCGCGGGACGCGGCGCTCTCCTTGACCGGCGCTCGGCTCGGCGCGGGGAGGGTCCTCCTCGGCAGGAAATTCTGGAAAGCCCTCCTCAGGGGCGGCTATCAGGGCGGGGCTTACGTCATAGACGCTGAACG
Organism: uncultured Spirochaetales bacterium; assembly: GCA_964399285.1. Lineage (GTDB taxonomy): Bacteria > Spirochaetota > Spirochaetia > Treponematales > JBGSOB01 > CAYNQK01. The sequence continues at coordinate 11,363 of CAYNQK010000079.1, forward strand.
GGCGGGGCTCGGCGGAAGAGGCGACGCATGAGGCGTTCCGTTTCGGCGCTGGCGTTCGCCGCCTCCGCCGCGATCGTCCTCGCCGGAACGGCGTCCGCCGAGGGAGGCGCGTCCCCGGCTCCGACCGCCGCCCCCGCCTCCGCTTCTCCGGCGGCCGCGCGGGCCTCTCCGTCTCCGTCGGCCGCGGTCGCCCGCTCTCCCTCCGCGGATCTCCGCACTCCCTCGACTCGAGGCGGCGGCGTTCCCCTCGCGGAGGCGCTCAAGGCCCTCGGCGCCGAGCTTTCCTGGGACAGCATCGGGGGGAGGGGGCTCATCGTCCGCGGCGGGAGGAGCGTTTCCTTCGTCGAGGGCGGTTCCGTCGCGTATTTCTCTGGCGGGAAGAAGAAGGACGTTCCCGTACCGTATTTCGAGGGAGGCGGCCTCGTTTTCCCCGCCGCCTTCATGGACGCCGCCCGGGAGCACCTCGAGGCCCGCGACGCGCAGGGGAAATTCGCCGTCGCCGCCATCATCATCGATCCCGGCCACGGGGGAAAGGACCCGGGCGCGGTCGGCAAGCACGGCTCCGGCTCGAAGGCCTTCACGCTCTACGAGAAGGACGTCACCCTCGACGTATCTCGGCAGGTGTACGAACGTCTGAGAATCGCATTCCCGGAGAAAAGCATCATCATCACCCGTTCCCGCGACCAGTACTTGAGCCTCCAGGAGCGGACGGATATCGCCAACGCCGTTCCCCTCAAGAAGGACGAGGCCATCATCTTCGTGTCGATCCACGTGAATTCGGCCTTGAGCAGGAACGCGCGCGGCTTCGAGGTCTGGTACCTGGACCCCGGCATCAGGAGGAAGGTGCTGACCGAGGCCCAGCGCAAGGGCATGTCCCCCGACCTCATCCCCATCTACAACGACATGATGGAGGAGGAGATCACGACGGAGAGCATTCTCCTCGCGTCCTCCCTGCTCAAGAGCCTGGATGAGGTGGTCGGGGAGGCCTCCGTCCGCAGGGGAATCAAGGCGGAAAGCTGGTACGTGGTCCGGAACGCCCTCATGCCCTCGGCGCTCATCGAGCTTCCGTTCATATCGAACGAAACCGACGCCCGCCTCCTCAAGGATCCCGAGCACTTGCGGAGGATGTCGGTGGGCATTTATAATGGCATCGTCTCTTTTATAGGCTATTTTGAGAACTCGAAAGGATTTACCGAGTGAAGAAGGTGCGCATCCCCGAGAAAGCGATCATCATGGCCACGGCGGTCCATGAAACGGTGAAACAGACCGTGAAAAAAGGGTATGACGCGCTCGATAAGCCGGGCCGACCCTTTATCGCGCTCTTTATCGCCTTGCCGATTTTCTCCCTCGGTCTATTCCTAATCGCTCCGCACCCTCGAGATAGGCTCTACCTCGCTTTTCCCGATGCGAGGACGGGAAAAACCGTAGGAGAGGTGCGATATGTTCCCAGAAAATGGGGAACCGAAAAAAAGGCGGAGTCCGTCCTCGCGGAGATCCTCCTCGGTCCCGAGCGTCTGACCAGTTTACCGATTGTCAGCAAGGATACGCGTATTCGGACGGTCATGTACCGCGGCGGCGTGCTCTACGCCGATATCGGACCGGAATTCCTCCTCGAAGGGAAACCCGGACAGAATTTCAGGAAGGATCTAGCGACCATAAACCGCCTCCTCAAACGCAATCTCGTCATGGTGAAACGCGTCGAACTCCTGGTCGGCGGCAGGACCCCTTATGCGGACGAGGACGCGACGGCCTCAGGCGGAACGGGAACGGCCGAAGGCGGGAAAGCCGGAGAAATGTAATAAAAAGCGTTGACAAACGCTGACGCCCTCGTATAATTCAATCTGTTGTAGGCTAAAACAGGCCAGAGAAAGGAGTTTCGAATGAAACGGCAGTTCATTCTTATCGCGGCTGCGCTCTTCATCATCGCGGCTGCCGGGCTCGTCGCAGACGAGGCCGTCATCCTCGACTTCAACAAGCTCACGGCGGACATCTTGCCGCAGCCCGATCCTTCCAATCCCCAGAAGACCGTTAACACGGAAAACCGCGCCACGATGATGGACTTCTCCAAGCTGGCCGGACAGAGCTTCACTGAGGAGCAGAAGAACGCCATGCGGACCTCCCTGGCCGTAGCCAACTGGGAAGTCCTCCTCGCGTCCTCTTCGCGCAACAACGTGAACCAGACCCTTTCCATGGCCAAGCCGGCCACGGTCTCCAAGGAAGCCAAGGATTTCCCGGGCCAGCAGGTCCTCGGCATGCGCGTCCATTTCCCCGTGGATCCCTTCAATTCCTGGGCCCGCATCCGCCCTCCCTACGAGATCCCCGCGTTCGAGAAGAAGGCGAAGATCGACGATCAGGGAAAAATCACTCCCGAGACCGAGCCTTCGGGCGAGGGCGTCAACCGCCAGATGTCCCGCTTCGAGGGGACCTATGACGCCAACACCAAGGTCAAGTACGCGTACGGCGTCGTGAAGAACGTCGGCGCCATCAAGAAGGTGGCCGTCAACGTGAAGGGACTCAACTTCCCGCACGCCCTCCCCGTCCTCCTCGCCGCCACCGCCGGCACCGCGCTGCCCGCGGTCATGGGCGACCTCCCCGTCGTCGGCGGG
>CAYNQK010000080.1:0-13849 GCA_964399285.1 uncultured Spirochaetales bacterium
GTTCGATAATAAGGGACGTATTATCGAAGTAGGTCGTTTTTTTGAAAAATCTTCATCGTTAGTGACTTGTACATATTCAAATGATGAGGATGCGCTCATTATGTATGACTTGGGAGGATTAAAAAAATTCTTCTTTAGGAAGAAAGAGGGAGTCATTATCGGGTATCGATATGAAGAAGATAGGGACGGGAAAGTCTTTATTTCAGATTGGCCTTAAGAAAAGAGTGCATATAATATTATTAGGACTATACCTCTACGTGGATGACATCGCCTACGACGTCTACGACCAACGGGTCTACATCAGGTAGAGTACACTATCTTTCGCACATTCTAGGTCATTGAGAAAGGCGCCCTCGTCTGGTTTAGTTGAGTTACGACACAACCAGCCAGAAAGGGGACGCCATGAGCGAAGACCGCTCACAGGGAAGGATAATAAGCATCAATAAGGGGGCTCGTAAAGAGCCCACTCGGCGAGGCCGTCCGTGAAACCGTCGAGGATACCCTGAACAAACTTCTTGATGCGGAAGCCGACTAGCTATACGGAGCAAGGAGATATGAGCGATCCAAGGATCGGATCAACACGAAAGCCGGACACTACGAGCGGAACCTGGATACCCAGGCCGCTCGCGTCAAGTGTCAGCATCGGTGCAATAGTTTCTAAATTCACCGGCGAAATGGTTCCGCTTTTTGCAACACAAAAAGGGCGGAACATCCTAAGGTTAGGTCACCACAACCGACCAAAGGAGTCCGCCCGTGAAACACAAGAAAGTGAGAATGCACCAATCGAAGATCCTTTCGGACCAGGGCTACACCCAGAAAGAAATCGCCGCGGCGCTCGGCGTTTCGGACCGCATGGTGCGCAAATACCTGCGGGAAGGCCAAGAACCTCGTCCGGAACATAAAAAGACGAGTATCCTCGACCCCTACAAGCCCCTCATCGACACATTACTCGAAGAACGGCCGCTGTACAACCTCGTACTCCTGAAAAAACGGATAGCCCAAAACGGCTACTCCGACGGAATAACCATTCTCAGGGACTACGCGGCGACAGTCCGAGCGAACCAATCGGTGAAAGCGGCGATCCGCTTCGAAACGGAGCCCGGCATCCAGGCGCAGGTCGACTGGAAGGAAGCCGGGGCCTGGGAAATCAACGGAGTGACGAGAAAGGTATACGCCTTCGTGATGCTCCTCGGCTTTTCGAGAAAGGCCTACGTACGCTTCACGACCGACATGAACCTTCCGACCCTTCTTGCCTGCCACATAGCCGCTTTCTGCTATTTCAATGGCATTCCTCTCGAGATCCTCTACGATAACATGAAAACCGCATGGCTCTATCTCGATGGCGAATGGAAGGTGAACCCCAAGCTCCTTCGCTTCGCGAGCGAGTGCGGTTTCAAGCCCTTGAGGTGCCGGTGCGCTGGCCCGAGACCAAGGGTAAGGTCGAGCGGTTCATCGGATACCTCCGCAACAACTTCCTACCGGATGCCCGGGAACGCGGCTTCACGAGGCTCGAGGATCTCAACGGGAGCGTCATGGAATGGCTCGCCGAAGTCGATGCGTGCGAGATCCGCGAGTTCTGCCTGACCCGGAACGATCGTTTCGAGGATGAGCGGGCGGCGCTCAGGCCATTCGATCCCGCCCGCGCGCCGGACATCAGGCCTCTCGTCGACGTGGTGGCCTCGCGGGAGGGCTACATACGGCATGAGACGAACAAATACTCCGTTCCCGCCGTTTTCATTGGAAAAACGCTCCAACTGCGCGTCTATCCCCTCTCGCGGGAAGCCGACCTTCTGTATGGAACGTCGCTCATACGGTCGTTACGGCTCGAGAATCCGGGGGAACGGGCCATCATGACGTTGCCTGAAGACCGAAAAAGCCTGTTCGAGCTGTGGCAGAAGCAGAATAAGCCCGCGAAGGCGCGTGAAAAGACGAGAAGCGCTGCGAAAAAGAACGTCGAGGTGGCGATCCGCCCGCCCTTGTACTATGAGAGCTTTTCAACAGGAGAGGCGTCATGAATGTCCTGATCGAGACCGTGCAGACGCGCATGGAGGAGATGGGGCTCGGTTTCATGGCCACCGGGCTCGAGTCCTTTCTCTCCGACCAATCCAAACAGGAAGGCAGCCTCCTTGACCTCGTCAACGCGCTCCTGGATATCGAATACGTTCCGCGGAAAGAACGGGCCATAAGGAGCCGGGTCAAGCTCTCAGGCCTCCCTGCCAAGAAGCGGCTAGATGATTTCGATCTCTCCTGGCTCAAGGGCGGACTCACCGCCGCGAGCCTCGCGGAGCTCAAATCGCTCAGGTTCATCGAACGCAAGGAGAATGTCATTCTCCTTGGTCCCTCGGGCCTCGGGAAAACGCACTTGCTGGTAGGTTTGGCCTATGAGGCCTGCTTGAAGGGCTATACGGCCTACTACTGCACGGCAACGGAACTCGTCGAGAACCTCATGAGGGCGAAGGAACAGAATAGGCTGAAGCGGAAGCTGACCTGGTTCAAGAAACCCCATCTCCTCGTCCTTGATGAGATCGGCTATGACAAAATTTGCCAGGAGCAGGCGAACCTCTTGTTTCAGCTCATCAGCGCGAGATACGAGACGGGCTCCATCGTCCTCACGACGAATAAGCCCTTCGGGAAGTGGGCCGAGACCATGGCCGATGAGGCTGTCGCTACCGCCATGCTCGACCGGCTCCTTCACCATTCCCATATCGTGAGTCTCAAGGGCGATTTTTATAGGATGAAGGATCGGTTGAAGGCCGGGGTCGTTGATCGCGAATAGGTCAAGTAAAGCGGAACCACCAAACCGGTGAAAAGCGGAACTATTTGGCCGGTGTTGACAGGGGAACCTGCCCCCTATTTTTGCTCCACTAAAGATGGTACAACCGCAGTCATTTTTTGACGGAACTCCGAGCCTATAACGATTTTTTATGTAAACGGCTATACTTCCATAAGGAGAAGGTATGGCCAATTCCAAGGACGTTCTCGACGAACTGATGAAGGACGATAACGTCAAGATGGGCCTGTAACAAATTTTGTGTAAACAGCTGAATCACAACGGCACCCGATCGCCGTAGATGATCGCGAATTGGTTGACCGCAGCGCCCCAATCACGTAGCGGCATAGTCCATCGTTTTGAGATGTTCTGCAAGGCCATGAAAACGAGTTTCATGGCCGACTTGATCCTCAGCAATCCTTCCGCTATCCCTATCTCCCCGTCATCCCCTCGAACGCCTTCACGCGCTCCTCGACGAGCGCCAACCCTTTCCCCCAGAAATCACCTGAAAGGGAAGGTACTCCCGCCCTCGCCGCTACGTCCTCTATTGACGCCGAGCCAGTAGTCCGTAGTATCTCGCGGTAACGTTTCGCGAAGCTCTTCCCCCCCGCGCGGTACATGCCGTAGAGACCGAGGCCGAAAAGGAGGCCGAAGGCGTAGGGATAATTGTAGAACGAGATATTGGAATAGTAATAATGTCCCTTCGCCGCCCACATGTACGGATGTCCGGGATCGACCGAGTTTCCGTACGTGCGTTTCTGAGCATTCGACATGATCGAGCAGAGCTCCTCGGGGGAGAGCTCTCCCGCTGATCGTCTCTCGAAGACGTCGCGTTCGAAGTAGAACCGCGAGAGGATGTCCACGACCACCTGGCAGGCGTCCCTGAGGAAGAACTCGATGAGGGCGATACGCTCGCCGCTTTCCGCGCCCGCGAGCGCGTCTTCGAGCACGATGGTCTCGGCGAATATGCTCGCGGTCTCGGCGAGGGTCATGGGATAGGCCTTGAGCTGGCCGGGGAGATCCTTCACGCAGTCGTGGTGGTAGGCGTGGCCGAGCTCGTGGGCTACCGTGGATAGGGTGTAGTAGCTCCCCTCGTCGTTGCAGAGGATGCGCGATTCGCCTATGAGGGGAAAGTCAGTGCAATATGCGCCTCCCACCTTGCCGGGCCTCGGTTCGGCGTCGATCCAGGAAGAGTCGAAGGCGGAACGGGCGAAATCGCCCATGACGGGATCGAAGGACGAGAATCTAGAGACGACGCCGTCGCGGATCTCGGCCCAGGTATAGCGGCGGGAAGCCGATCCCACGGGCGCGAAGAGATCGTAGAAGGCGAGGCCTTCGATGCCGAGGAATCGGGCTTTGGCGGAGAGGTAGCGCCTGAAGACGGGGAGGGAGCCTTCGAGCGATGCGATGAGGGCCTCGAGGGTGGCGGTGGACATGCGGGACTGGAAGGCCGCGCGTTCGAGCGCGCTCGACCAGCCGCGGCGCGGATCGAGGGAGACGTTCGTGCCCTTGACCCCGTTCAAGGCCGCCGCCATGGGAATTTCGATGGATTTCCAGCACTCGATTTCCTTGCGGAAGGCCTTCTCGCGCGTCGCCCGGTCGGGATCGTGCGCCATGCCGCGGAGCTCGACGACCGTCTTGCGCTCGCCCGAGGATTCGTCCCAGACGGCGCTCGCGTTGCTGGAGAGGGATTCCTGGAGGCGGCTCCAGGCGTCGGCTCCGGAACGGGAAAGGTCGGCGGCGAGTTCCTCCATCTCGACGCTCATCTGGCGCGAGCCCGTGAATAACTCCTCCTCGAGGAAGAAGCGGTAGGGAGCGGCTTGATCAGAGGCGAGGGCGGAAGCGAGCTCGATTTTGCGGGATACGAGGGAGGCGCGGAAGAGAGCCCTGGCCTTCACGGAGAGGGGCCGCAGGGATTCCACGGCGTTGAGCTCGGTCTGGGCGCGAGCGTCGTTGGTGTCGGTGGAGAAGCGGGCGTAGCAATACGCGCCTAGGTTCTCGAGGAGGCCGTCGGCCCTGTCCATGAGGTCGATGACGGACATGAGCCAGGGGAGGAAGGCGTCGCCCCCGGGCGCGCTCGCGGCGGTCTCGGCGTATTCCCGCGCGAGAGAGGCCGCTCGTTCCTTGTCCCGGGAGAACGCGGGTGCATCGAAGGATTCGTAGACCTTGCTCAAGTCCCAGTGAACCGGGGCGGAGCCCGTGCCCGGGGATGACGGAGCAGGCGCCGCGGCGGACGAGGAGCCGCGGGCCTGAGAAGGGCTAGGCACGCTTCCTGACGGTGCCTTCGACGCCGTTCCCGATGCCGGCGGCGTTGCCCTCGTCGAAGTCGAGGTGGCATTCGAGGGCGAAGTCCGGCCTGACGCGGCAGACGACGTTCTCGAAGAGGACCGCCCGCTCGCCGCCCACGTGGAGGTCGACGACCTCGCCGTTCTCGACGCCGAAGCGCTTGGCGCTCTCGGGATCGAAGTGGATGTGGCGCTTCGCTATGATGAGGCCGCGGTCCTTCTTGACCGAGCCCTTGGGGCCGATCACTTCCATCGGGCTGGAGCCCTCGAGCTGGCCGGACTCCTTGACGGGGCAGCCGGGCACGCCGAGGCGGAAGACGTCGGACATGAGGATCTCGCACTGCGTCTCGCTCCTGGTGGGGCCGAGGACGCGGACGTTATCGATCTGGCCCTTGGGGCCCTTGATGGTCACGAATTCTCCCGCAGCGAACTGCCCCGGCTGGATGAGGTCCTTCACCTTGCTGAGAGAGGAGCCCTGGCCGAAGAGGACGGCGAGGTCCGCGGCGGATAGATGGATGTGCCTGTTGGAAAGATTGACGAGCACCTTGGTTTCGGGCATTGAGCGTCTCCTCCCGCTTTCGCGGATACAGCCTGAGAGTCCCCGTGGAAAAATAAAAAAGCGTCCGGGGACCGGACGCTTTCGAGTCTATAAGGATGCCAGGCCGGGCGTCAAGGACGCCCCGGCGAGGTCATTTCCCTCGCGGCGATTTAATCACGATGGCGTCCGTGCAATCCTTGAGGGCGCGGACGCGGCCAAGCCAGCCGTTCGCCTCGCTTTTCGTGGAGAAGGGGCCGATGCGCACGCGGTACATCGTCTTGCCGTTGACCTCGCTCGTGTTGATGACGGAATCCATGCCCTTATCCTTGAGGTACGACTTGAGGTCGTCGGCGTTTCCGCGAGAGGCGAAGCTCGCGGCCGGGAGCCCGTAATCAGAAGGCCGCGGAGCCGGGGGCTGCGCGGGCTTGGGCGTGGCGGCGGTCACGGACTTGGGCTTGGGCGTGGGAGTGGGCGCGGGCCGGGCTGAAGCGGCCGGCCGCGCGGAGGCAGCTGGGCGGGCGGAAGCCGCGGGACGCGGGGACGAAGCGGGAACCGCGCCCTGATCGGATGGCGCCCCGCTGGAGCCGGGAACCATGTCGACGAGGGTGGTGCCGTCGTCCATGGGCACGATCCGCGGGGACGGCAGGGCGTCGTTCACGCCGAATGCCTGGGTCGAGTCGCCGAAGGGGACGAGGGGCGAGGCGCTCGGCGCGGGGGAGGGCACGTAGTCGCTTACGGTCCCGCGCGGGCTCGGCCTCGAGAAGGCGGGCGCGTTCGGATTCCTCCCCTGGGGATCCAGGATGACGATTCCGGCTATCGCGACGATGGCCAGGACGAGGCAGGCGGATACGATGATCCAGATCAGTTTTTTCCGTTCCATATGAAGTCGCGGGCCCTCCCTTCCGAGTATCGGCCGGCACGGGACTTATTTGAGCGAAAGCTTCTCGAGGGCGGCGTCCATGCGGGCGGCCAGGGCAGCCCGGCCGCCGGAATTGAACACGGCCAGGACGGGCTTCCCGCGCTCCCTGAGGAGGCGGGGGAAGTCCCGCTGGCTCCTTATGCGCAATAAGGCCCCGCGCAGGGAGAGGCCGTCCCTCCGCATCCCGCGAAGGAGGCGGAGGAGGAGGGGGGCGCGGACCTCGATGGCCGCGTCGAGCATGGCCATGAGGCCCATCTTATGGAGAAGGGCCGCGTTCACGCAAAGGTCCCGATCGGGATGCGATTCGATCCAAAAACGGGCCGTTTTCTCCATGGCGGGGTGTAGGATGGCCTCGAGGTCGGCGAGGGCCCGGGAATCGTTGAAGACGATGCGGCCTAGGGCCTTGCGGTCGGGGAGTCCGTCCAGGCCGATGACCTCCCGGCCGAAGCGCTCGATGACGGCTTCCGCGGAGGAGGCGAGGGCTTGGTGGCCCACCGCGTCCATGTCCAGGCAGAGGAAGCCACGGGCTTCCAGGCAGCGAGCGGCCTCGTTCTTGCCGGCGCAGTAGCCGCCGGCGAGGCCGATCCTGAAGGGCCGCTTCAATGCATTTCCCCCCAGGAAAGGGCGCGCTCGGCCTGGACGCGGAGGGGCACGTCCATGGGGTAGGCGGCCTCCATCTCGCGCGTCGCGATGGCCATGACGGATTCCGCCCTGTCCACGGGGCACTCGATGAGGAGCTCGTCGTGGACCTGGAGGAGGAGGCGGGCCTCGGGCTCCGACTTCTTGAGGGCCGCGTCCACCCTGAGCATGGCGAGCTTCACGATGTCCGCCGCGCTTCCCTGGATGGGCGTATTCACCGCCACGCGCTCCGCTCCGGCCTTCTCCGTCTTGTTACGCGAGGCGATCCCCTCGATGGGGCGGAGCCGTCCCAGGACCGTGCGCACCACGCCCGTCCGCTCGCATTCCTCGACGGTCTTCCTGATGAACTCCGTGACGCCGCGGTAGGTGGAGAAGTAGGCGTCGATGAAGCGCTGGGCGTCCGATCTCGGGATCTTGAGCTCTCCGGCGAGCCTGAAGGCCGACATCCCGTAGATGACGCCGAAATTGATGGTTTTGGCGATGCGCCGCTCGTCCCCGGTCACCTCGGCTTCGCCCTTGCTGAAGATGAGCGCGGCCGTCTTCCGGTGGACGTCCTTGCGCTGGGCGAAGGCCTCGCGGAGGGCGGGGTCGCCTGAGAGGTGGGCGAGGACCACGAGCTCGATCTGCGAGTAGTCGCAGGATACGAGGATCTTGCCCTTGGAGGCCACGAAGGCCTCGCGGATGCGCCGTCCCTCCTCCTCGCGGATGGGGATGTTCTGGAGGTTGGGGTCGCGGCTCGAGAGCCTCCCGGTGGCCGCGCCCGTCTGGATGAAATGGGTGTGTACGCGGCCCGCTCCGTCCGCGAGGGCGGGGAGGGCGTCCACGTAGGTGGAGAGGAGCTTCTTGAGACCGCGGTGCCTGAGGACCTTCTCGCAGACCGGATCGCCCGTGCTCAGCGCGAGCTCCTCGAGGACGGAGCTGTCCGTGGAGTAGCCGGTCTTGGTCTTCTTGCCGGTCTTGAGGCCGCGTTCGACGAAGAGGACCTCCTGGAGCTGCTTGGTGGACGCGATGTTGAACTCGCGGCCCACGAGCTTGTAGATCTCCTTCTCCGTCTCGAGGACCTCCTTGCCGAGTTCCGCGGAGCAGGCGGCGAGGGCCTTCGTATCGATCCTGATTCCCTCGCGCTCCATGGCCGCTAAGATGGGAAGGACGGGCATCTCGACGTCGCGGAAAAGCTTCCCGAGCCCAGCCTCCTCGAGCGCGGGGAGGAAGGCATCCATGAGGCGGAGGGCGAAGTCCGCGTCCTCCGCGGCGTAGGGAGCTGCCTTCTCGATGGGGACGTCCTTGAAGCTCCCGCCCTTGGGGACGATGTCGGAAAAGGAAGTGCCCGGGTCGCCCAGGAAGCGTTCCGCGAGGGCCTCGAGCGAGTAGCCGCCGCCGCCTGCCGTCCCGGTCCTCCCCGGATCGAGCATCCAGGCGGCGACCATCGAATCCTCGAGCCCGCATTTCGTCTCGACGCCCCAGGCCGCGAGGGCCTTCACGTCGAACTTGAGGTTCTGCCCCACCATCACCGTCTTCCGATCGCCGAGGATCGATGCGAGAGCGGCCCTCGCGTCCGCCGCGGCCACGCAGGGAGAATCGGGGCTGGAGAGGGGAACGTAGCAGGCGCGTTTGGGCTCGACGGCGAGGGAGAAGCCGACGATGGAGCCTGAGAGCTCGTCGAGGGATTCGGTCTCGCAATCGAAGGCGAAACGCCCGGCCTTCTTCGCCTTGGCTATCCACGCGTTCAGCGCGAGGAGGTCCGTCACCGTTTCGTACTCGCCCTTCCCGATAGAGGACTCGGGCACTTTCACGGAGGGAATGGCGGAGCGGGTTTCGGCCGCGGGGAGAGGGGCTGCCTGCCCGGCGCGGGCGTTGCCCTCCTCGCCGTCGAAGAGGCCCTTGCCATCGAAGAAGCGGACCGCGAGGGATTTCATCCCGAGGGAAATGAAGAACTCGCGCGCCGCCTTCTTGTCCACCTCTCCGAGATGGAGCGCGTCGGGGCCGCCCTTCACGGGCTCGAGGGTATCCACGAGCTTAATGAGCTCGCGCGAGAAGTAGGCGCTCTCCTTGCCGGACTCGAGCTTCTTCCGGACGCCGTCGGGCTTCACCGTATCGAGGGAAGCGTAGATGTCGTCGATGCCGCCCCGTTCCGCGACGAGCTTGGCGGCCGTCTTGTCCCCCACGCCCGCGACGCCCGGCACGTTGTCCGACGAGTCGCCCGTGAGGGAGAGGTAGTCGAGGATGCGCTCGGGGCCGACGCCCCACTCGGCGAGCACCTCCTCCGCGCCGATGGTCCGGTACGCGCCCTCCTTCTCGGGGCGCAGGACCTTCACGGGGCCGCCCACGAGCTGGAGGAGGTCCTTGTCCGCGGAGATGACGTAGCATTCGCGGCCTTCCTCGCGGCAGGCGCGCGCGAGGCTCGCGATGACGTCGTCGGCCTCGTAGCCGTCCATGCGGATGGAGGTTATGCCCATGGAGGCGAGCGCGGATTCCACGAGCTCGGCCTGGGGGTGGAGGTCCTCCGGCGTCTTCTGGCGCGTGGCCTTGTATTCGGGATAGCGCTCGTGCCTGAAGGTCTTCTTCCGCGAGTCGAAGACGCAGGCGAAATGGTCGGGATTGCGCTCGTCCATGAGCGAGAAGAGGATGCGGAAGAAGCCGTAGACAGCGGAGACGTTCCTCCCGTCGGGCGCCCGGAGGGGGCGGTTCAGCATGGCGAAGTAGGCGCGGTAGATGACGGCGTGGGAATCGAGGAGGTAGAGGGGGCTCTTCATGCGGGCAATGATACCCCAAGGCGACCGGGGAGAGAAGTGCCCCCGTTCGGCGGATTCGCGCGCGGCGGACCCGTCGGCGCTGATCCGATGCGGGCGGATTTCCTTAAAAAACGTAGCGAGGGCTGGCCCGTGACCGGCTAAAGGGCTAAAATATGAGGGCGAGGATACGATAAATGATGGAAGAATTCGATGGACTGAGCCAGGAGCGCTCGGGCTTCAGGCGCCTCTACACGGACGACTACTTCGACCTCTATCTCTGGTACGAACGGAAGGGCGGCCCCCTCATGGGTTTCCAGCTCTGTTACGACAAGCGCGGCGACCCGCATTCGCTCACCTGCTATGCGGGAAAAACCTCGATCCATTCGAAGATCGACGACGGGGAGCAGGGCGGGGCGGGGCGCTACAAGTCGTCGCCCATACTCGTATCGGACGGGGTGTTCGACAAGGATTTCGTGCTCAAGCGCTTCATGGAAGCCTCGCGGTCGCTCGACGGTGAGCTCCGCGGGATCGTCGCGGAGGCCATCAGGAACCATGTCGATTGAGATGCGGCGATTATCGAGGAATCGCGGCTATCGAGGAACCGCGCGGATCGCGGCGATGGGGCGTCAGCCCTTCAGGTCCACGAGCGATGGATCGTCGCCCGAATAGACGCGGTTGGCTTTCTTGAAGGGATTCCTGAGGCCCTGGATTTCCTGCCTGAGCATCGACATCCTCTGCTTGAGGAGGGCGCGGTTCTCGGCGTTGCGGCCGGCGACCTCCGTCTTGAGGTCGTCGAGCTTCGCCTTGATGTCCGGGATGTCGGCGGGCATGTCCGCCGCGGGGTAGGCCGCCCGGTACATGTCCTCGAGGGGATCGATCACCTTCTGGAACGTGAAGATCTCCGCGACGATCGCCTGCTCGATCTCCACGTGGGAGACGAGGGCGTCCACGTCGCCGGATTCGATATCCGAGCGCTCGCGTTCGAGCACCTCGAGGTAATTCTGGAACTTGTCCCGCTGGGCGACGAGGAGCTTCCGGAAGCGGCGGAGGACGAGTTCCCGCTCCGCGATTTCACGTTCAGCGACGCCCGTGCGTTCTGCCATGCCGGATGCCCTAGCCCGAGATGTTCACGCCCGAGCGGGCGGGCTGGGCGCGGCTCTCGCCGGCCTTCTTCACCACCTCGATCCACGCGCCCCGGAGCTCCTCGAGCATGTTCCGGACCGCCTTCACGCGGGCGGCGTCCTTGGCGATGTTGGCTTCCGTGAGCTCGCGGTTGAAGAAGGAGTAGAGGGAGAAGAGGTTGTTGGAGATCTCGGGGGCGGCCTCGAAATCGAGGGAGGCCATGAGCTCGGTGACGATGTCCTGGGCGCGGATGACGGCGCCGTTGATGCGTTCGATGAGGCCGGGATCCTTCTTGCCGGCCGTTCCCATGAGGCCCGAGGCGAGGTCGCACTGCCTGATCGCCTCCGCGTAGAGCATGAGGACGAGCTGGCCCGGGCTGGCCGTCCTGATGCTGGTCTCCTTGTACGCGCTCACGGGATTCGTCATTCCATTCCCTCCCGGCCACAATGGGGCCTATTCGAAGTTTCGGACGAACGGGCCCGGACTTGAGCCCTTTCCCGCGGGATCCCCTGGCCTGCCCAGGGGTACCCATCAGCCTCAGCCTCCTTCGTATTTTCCGGTGGAGAGCCAGGTTTCTATGCGCTGGTACGCGGCGTTCACGATCGCGGAAAAATGGGTGGCGCGCTTGAGCGCCTCAGGGTTCGATGCGTGGAGATCAGGGTGGTTGGCCTTGAGGAGGCGCTTGTAGGCGGCCTTGACCTCGGGGAGCTTGGATCCGAAGGGGATGCCGAGGGCCTTGTAGTCGTCGACGAGGCCCTTGGGCGGGCCCGAGGGCGCGCGGTACTGGCCATGGCTCGGGCCTTGCTTGCCCGCGGGGCGTTCCTGGCGAGGCCGCGCGCGGGCTTCCTCCTCCGCGCGGCGCTTGGCGTCCCGTTCGCGGCGCTCCGCCTCGCTCAAGTCCTTGTTGAGGAAATCGTTGAGCTCGTCGTAGGCGGCGTCGAGGTCGGGATCGCCCGAGCGCGACTCCTTGCCGCCGTAGAAATCGTCGTCGGATTCCCCGCTGTGGAGCACGGATTTGAGGAGATTGCCGAGCCGGTCGAATAGCGGATCCACGGACATAACTGTATCGAAAACCCCCTCCCATGGCAACACGCATCTCCGTCGGGCCCGAAAGCCCGTTTCAGGGCCCCCCGGGGCCTTCACGGAAGTATATCCCGATCCGCGGGCGTTTCACCCGTTTTTTTCGGACTCGCGCCCGGAAGGCGACCTGAGGTACAATGGCCGTGTCAGCATGATCGCGCGGAAGGGGGTGCCATGAATTTTTCCCAGCGCATCAAGTCCAACGCCTCGGAGGCGCGCCTCCAGGACCTCGTCACTGAACGCCTCAAACCGGGGGCCGACAAGGATAAGATCGACAAACGGATCTGGGACCTCTTCGGCGAGGAGTGGGCCGTGATGTTCACGGACCTCTCGGGATTCAGCAGGAAGGTCGCCACCTTCGGGATCATCCACTTCCTCCAGACCATCTACGAGTCCGAGCGCCTCCTCATCCCCGTCATCGAGGCTCACGACGGCATCCTCCTCAAGGAGGAGGGGGACAGCCTCCTCGTGGTGTTCCGGAACGCCCGGAAAGCCGTTGATTGCGCCGCGGCCATGCAGAAGGCCCTCGCGGGCTATAACGCGGACAAGGCCGACGAGGACAAGGTCCTCCTCTGCGTGGGCATAGGCTATGGGAGGGTCCTCAAGATCGGCGACTCGGACGTCTTCGGCCACGAGGTGAACGCGGCGAGCAAGCTCGGCGAGGATACGGCCAAGGCGGGGGAGATCCTGGTCACGGGAGGCGTCCGCGAGGCCCTGAAGGGGCGGGAGGACGGCCTCTCGTTCGAGCCTATCCGGGAGCTTCCGTCCGGGGTGGATACCGGTTTCAAGGTTTCATGGTGATATAGTCGAGGGAAGGCGTCGCGATGCCTAAGGATGTCGGAGCTATTGCGACGAAAAAGAGGTGAAGGAGCTTCATATGGATATGAAAAGGTCTCTGCTTATGGCCATCGTCATTTCGATCGCGCTCGCTTCGGCCGCATTCAGCGCATGCGCGGGCGGGACTCCCTCGGGGAATTACATCCAAGGCCCCCTCGCGGATGACGCCAACGTTATTTACCTCCACCACTCGACGGGAGGCAACGTGTGGGGAGGCGGCGTGCCGGAAAACGTCGATACCTACAACATGGCGTCATCGACGAGCTACCAAATCACCGAACTGGCATTCCCTTCGGGCAATACGTATGAATGGGCGAATTACCCGTACGATTATTGGAATATTTGGATCAATCATGCCGGACCGTCCCGATTCTACGCGCAGGAGCCAACGCTCGAGGAGCTGGTTCAGACATACGACGTCATCGTATTCAAGCATTGTTACCCCGTTTCGGACATCGGTCCCGATTCCGGAACGGCTTCCGTGTCCTCGCCCGAGAAGCAGCTGCAGAATTACTACCTACAGTACAATGCGTTGAAGGAAAAGATGCATTCCTTCCCGAATACGCGTTTCATCGTCTGGACCGGCGCCGCAAGGGCCGAGGCCTTCGCCACAGCGGACGCCGACCGCGTCGCGAACGCCGCGAGGTCGCGGACCTTCTTCGATTGGGTGAAAAATACCTGGGACGAGGATGGGGACAACATCTTCGTTTGGGACTTTTACGCGCTCGAGACCGACGGGACGGCGAATTACTTGGTCGAGGATAACTGCAGCGATTCGGAAGGCCATCCGAACGGGACCTTCTCCGCGATAGCCGCGCCGCTCTTCGTGAATAGGCTCGTAGACGTTATCGAGGGGCGGGGAGACACGGGATCGATCACGGGAGAGAACTGAACGGGGAGGATGTCCTCGACGAAAGGGGCGGCCAG
>CAYNQK010000081.1:0-13821 GCA_964399285.1 uncultured Spirochaetales bacterium
TTCAGACGGAATCACGCCTTGGAGAGAGAATTCTCATTATTCATGATAAATGACAGCACGAGGGACGGGCGGGAAGGGGAGCGCGCGGAGAACCGACCGAAGCGAGCGCGCGAGGGATTGAAGCGGAAACGCGCGGGACGCGCGTTGGAGCGGAAAGCCCGACCCCCGGATGCTCGTCCGGGGGTCGCGCCCAGGATCAGAGGACGATGAGCTCCTCGCGGCGGGGACCAACGGAGACGATCGAGAGGGGGGCGCCCGCGAGGGAGGCGATGCGTTCCACGTAGGCGCGCGCTTCCGCGGGGAGGTCCTTCCACGCGCGCGCGGCCTTGGTGCTTCCCTTCCAGCCGGGCATGCGCTCGTAGACGGGCTTCCATCCCTCGAGCTCGAAGGGGACGCGCTCGGTCCGCTTCCCGTCCTTCTCGTAGGCGACGCAGAGGAGGAGCTCCTCGAAGCCGTCGAGGACGTCGAGCTTGGTGAGCGCGAGCTCGGTGACGCCGCCCACTTCCACCGCGTGGCGCACGGGGAGTACGTCGAACCAGCCGCAGCGGCGCGGACGGCCCGTGGTGGCCCCGAACTCGCCGCCGACGTCGCGGAGGCGGGCGCCCGTCTCGTCGAGGAGCTCGGTCGGGAGGGGGCCCTCGCCCACGGAGGTGGTGTAGGCCTTCACGACGCCCACGGCGCGCGTTATGTACCGCGGGGGCACGCCCGCGCCCGGTCCCGCTCCGCCCGCGCTCGGCGAGGAGGAGGTGACCCAGGGATAGTCGCCCCAGTCGAGGTCGCGCATGATGCCGAGCTGGCCTTCCATGATCACGTTCTTGTCCGCCTTGGCCGCCTCTGTCACGAGGGGCACGGTGTCGGCGATGAAGGGCCTGAGGCGGTCCGCCGCCTTGGCGAGGCCCGCGTAGACCGCGCCCGCGTCGAGGGTCGGGGCGCCGTAGAGCTCTGAGAGCCAGCGATTGCGCGCCTCGACGGCGCGCTCGACCTTGGCCTTGAGCCGAGAGGCGTCGACGAGGTCGCCGGCGCGGAGGCCCGTGCGGAGGACTTTATCCGCGTAGGCCCAGGCGATGCCTTTGAGCGTGGAGCCGATCTTGCCGCCCTTGCGCGCCTCCTCGTCCGCCTTGTCGAGGGCCCTGTGGTAGGGGAGGACGAGGTGGGCTCGCTCGGAGAGGCGGAGGCCGGAGACGTCTACGCCCGCCTTCTTAAGCTCGTCCATCTCCTCGAGGAGGCCGTCGGGATCGACGACCGTGCCCGGACCGAGGATGCAGAGGACGCCGGGCCGGAAGATCCCCGAGGGAACGAGGTGGAGCTTGAAGGTGCCCATGTCGTTGATGACGGTGTGGCCGGCGTTGTTGCCGCCCTGGTAGCGGATGACCATGTCGGCCTCGCTCGCCAGGTAATCGACGATCCTGCCCTTGCCCTCGTCTCCCCACTGCGTGCCGATGATCGCGGTGAACGCCATGCGCGGCCTCCTCTTGGTCGTGGCGCCGCGTTTTCGCGCGGCTCTGTCCCCGTTCCTAGTTCATTGAAGATTGTGCGGGGCGGCGATCTGGCCCAATGCTTGGGAGCCGTTGCGCCGTAGCACCGGTCCATCGTGTGTCGCGCACAATCTTCAATGAATTAACAAACCCGAAAGACAGTAGCGGTTTTCGGAATATAATTCAAATGGATTATAATTATATCGGATATAAGTTATAATTATGGTAGATTGCGCTCGGGAATGAGGGTCGCGAATGGATTTCGACTTCGATTTCTTTCGATTGAAAGCATTTACGGCGGTGGTGGACGAGGGGGGATTCACCAAGGCCGCTGAGCGAGTCGGCCTTTCCCAGCCGGCGATCACCCAATCCATCCGCGCGCTGGAGTCCCAGGCGGGGATGCCCCTCCTCGTCAGGCTCTCGCGGGGGGTCCGCCTCACGGAAGCGGGCCAGCGGGTCTACGATGCCGCCAAGAAAATCGGGGCGATCGCCCAGGACGCCAAGCAGGCCCTGGAAGCCCTCCGCTCGGGAGAGGCGGGCCGGGCGGTGATCGGCGCCGGCGCGACCATATCCATCTTCATCCTGCCCGAGATCATCGAATCCTTCCGCGAGCTCCATCCCTCCATCAGCCTCGCCGTGCTCACGGGCAAGACGACGGAGATCCGCGACCTCGTGCTTTCGGGCGAGGCCGATATCGGCGTCATCACCTCTCCGCTCCGTCACCCCGATCTCGAGGCCCTGCCCCTCTACGAGGACGAGATGGTCCTGGTGGCCGGCAAGAATTGCCGCCTCCCGCCGGAGCCGAGCTTCCAGGACCTCGAGGGCGAGCCCCTCATCCTCTTCGCGCGCGGCTCGGGATTCCGCGCCTACGTCGACGAGATCTTCAGGGTCAACGGCTTCATCCCCACCATAGCGATGGAGTCCGACAGCATGGAGGCCATCAAGCGCATGGCCGTCGTGGGCCTGGGATCGGCCATAGTGCCGCGCGTGGTCGCGGAACCCGAGCTGGACGTGGGGCTCCTCCGAACGCTCTCGATCCGCGGCCTCCCGCCCATGCGGCGCCTCACGCAGGTCATCCGCGATCGTGGCCGCGTCCTCTCCATCGCCGCCTCGCGCTTCTACGACCATCTCAGGGCGGCGTTCGGATGAGCGGGAACACGCGACGGTTCCGTTGATCGGCGAACGTCAATCCGACAAGTCGCGTTCGATTTGTCACTGAGCGGGCTTCGGCTTGCGTCCTCGCTCGCGCTTGCGTATCATGGACCCATACGCATCACAGCCCCGGAGGATCTCGTGCTCGAACTCAACGACTACATCGCCGACTGGCCCGACATCGATTACCCGAACTTCAGGTTTTGGTTCGACGATATCACGTCGCGTTGGCCGGACCGCGCCGCGCTCCGCTACCGCGCGGGAAGGCGCGAGGAGTTCGAGACCTGGACCTACGCGCGGCTCCGCGAGGAGTCGCTCACCGTGGCGCGCATGCTCCTCGCCTCCGGGGCGGTCAAGGGCGACCGCGTGGCGATCTGGGCGGAGAACCGACCGCAGTGGTGCGCGGCCTGGATAGGCGCGGTGATCTCGGGCTGCGCCGCGGTGCCGCTCGACTTCGGCGTCCAGGAGGCGGACGTCCTCCCGATCGTCGCGGCCTGCGAGCCGGTCGCGCTCTTCATCTCGTCGCAGCGCGCGTCTTCGATTCCCGCGTTCAGGACGGCCGCTTCCGGGATCAAGCTGGCCGTGGTCTTCCCGACGGGAAGCGCGCCCTACGAGGAGGCCGAGGCGCAGGCCGCGCCCGCCGGGGCCGTCGCGTGGACGGATGCGCGCGAGCGCGAATGGAAGGCCGAGCTCCCCGCCGCGGAGTCCATCAAGAGCGACGACGTCGCGAGCATCATCTTCACCTCGGGCACGACGGGGCTCTCCAAGGGCGTGATGCTCGGGCACCGGGGGATCATCGCGAACGCGAACGCCTCCATCCTGAGCCTGCCGATCTGGAAGGAGGACGTCTTCATGGACGTCCTCCCCCTCCATCACACTTATCCCACCACCTGCTGCTTCATCTCGCCGCTCTGCGTGGGCGCCTCCATCACCATCTGCGAGAAGGTGGTGGGCAAGGTGATCCTCGCGGACGCTCGGGATTCGGGCGGGACGATCGTGATCGGCGTGCCCCTCCTCTACGACAAGCTCATGATCGGCCTCCAGCAGAACTTCAAGGCGCAGAAGCCGGTCGCGAGAACCCTCATCGGCCTCCTCTTCGCGTTCTCGCGGTTCCTCGGGAAGCTCGGATGGGAGGGCTTCGCGCGCTCGGCGTTCAAGCCGATCAGGAAGAAGGCCGGCCTGGGATCTGTCAGGCTCATGGTGGCCGGCGGCGGCCCCCTCAACCCGCGCACCGCGGTCTTCTTCAACGAGTTCGGGATCTGCGCGCTCCAGGGCTACGGGATGAGCGAGAACGGCCCCCTCATCACGACCAACACGATCCGGTACAAGGATCCCGCCTCGGCGGGCCTCCGCGTGAAGTACACCGATCTCAAGATCCTGGACCCGGCCGCGGACGGCGTGGGGGAGATCGCCGTACGGTCGCCCTCGCTCATGCTCGGGTATTTCAGGAACCCTGACGCCACGGCCGCCGTCTTCACGGAGGACGGCTGGCTCAGGACGGGGGACCTGGGAAGGATCGACGATCGCGGCTTTCTCTTCATCACCGGCAGGTCCAAGAACATCATCGTCTCGGCGGGCGGGAAGAACATCTTCCCCGAGGAGATCGAGCAGAAATTCGACGGCTCGCGGGCCATCATGGAGCTCCTCGTCCTCGGACGGAGGAGGGCGGAGGGCGACGCCGCGGAGGAAGTCATCGCCGTCTGCGTGCCCAACGCGGAGGCGGTGAAGGAGGACTATCCGGGGCGCGAGGGGGACCGCGATTTCCTGAAGAGCCTCGTCGAGGCCGAGGTCCTGCGCGTGAACCGCGATCTCGCGCCGTACAAGAAAATCACGGACGTGATCCTTCGCTGGGAGGAGTTCGAGAAGACTTCTTCCAAGAAAATACGGCGCTTCCTGTACGCGAAGGAATACGGGAGAAAATAGCCGGACGGGCGGGGCTGGATCGGTTTTTCTGCCCCTCCGGGAAAAAACGGGCGACGATATGGGGAGGCGTCCCGGCGCCGGCGGAACGGGATCCGATGAAGGCTATTCGATGAGGCCTTGGTCGGCGCCGGGGGGGAGGAATTCGGGGAATTTGTAGCGGGAGAACCCCCGTTCGGGTTCGTAGTCCGGGAGGGCGGCCCCGCTCGAGGCGCAGGATTCGAGGGCGGCCTCGGCCTGGTCGATCGGAACCTTGAGCGCGATGGCCACCTCGGAGACGGTGAGGAATCCCGCGCGTTCTTTCGCGAGGGCGAGGACCTTGACGGGGAGGAGGGGGTCGAGGGCGGAACGGGCGGAGCCCGCATGCCCGATGGCGGCCCTGGCGCGCCGAAACAAGGAGCGGATCTCCTTCCACGCTAGAACGCCGATGCCGGCGGAGGCGAGGAGGGCGCTCATGAAGAAGGCCGGACCGTAGATGGGGAAGAGGGGGCTGACCCCGACGATGAGCGCGAGACCGCCGAGTCCGAGGAGGGAGTAGCCGATAACGCGCCTCGCGGCGTCTTTTCGATCGCCCATCGGATTGAGTCTATCGGAAGCGGGCGGCCGGCGCAATGAGGGAGGGCCCGGAGGCTATGGACGCCGGCGCCCCGCCGATGGTACCCTTCCGGCTTCACCGGAACCGGGCGGGCGCGGTCCCTCCGGCGACCCTTGAAAGGAAGAAAGACATGAACGATACCCTCGAACAGACGCTCGTCCTCATTAAACCGGACGCCATGAAGAACTCGCTCACCGGCTTCGTCCTCTCCCAGCTCTCCGAATTCCATACCGGCCTGCGTTTCGCGGCCATGAAGGTCGTCCGCGTGAGCCGCCTCCTCTCGGAGGAGCACTACGCCGAGCACAAGGGCAAGGTCTTTTTCCCGCCCCTCCTCGAGTACATCGAGGGCGCGCTCCACTACCCCGACGAGCCCCAGCGGCGACGCGTCATCGCCCTCGTCTACCGCGGGGCGGGCGCCATCCAGAAGATCCGCGACATCGCCGGACCGACCAACCCGCACGTGGCCCGGGATACCCGCCCCGGCTGCATCCGATCCCTGGGCACCATCGTCCCCCTCAAGGACAAGGACGGGAAGGTGATGGGCGAGCGCATGGACAACCTCATCCACGCCTCGGCCAATCCCGCGGACGCGGAACGGGAGATCAAGCTCTGGTTCACGCCCCAGGATATCCCCCCCGCCATGCGCGCGTACCCCGTAGAGACGAGCGAGGCCCATTACTATTACAAGGACGGGAAGCTCGAAACCCGGTATTCCGAAGGAACCGTTTGCCTGGTCGCTTCGGGAGACCTCGTCTGGACCTCGGATATGGAAGCGCTCAAGGCCTACGCGGCGGGGAAGACCGCCCCGATCAGCCTCGGCGCTGTCGCCGCCAAGTACCTTATAAACTCCTGATCGGCCGGAGCGGCCGCCCTCCCCGGGGCGGCCGCCCTTCCTCCCTGACCCCGTAGCCCGCCAAAACCTCCTGGATTCTCGAAAAACTACCGATAATCGAGTATATTGGAAGAAGTTAACCCGCCCGAGCCTCTCCAGGGCGGGAATTCCATGATCGCGGAGCCTCTCCGCGGGAAAGGGCGGTTGCGACGGTTCCGCGGATTCTACGAACATGCCCGGCTTTACTCCTCCTGTTCGCGGCCTTCGCGGTTTCCTGCGTAAGCGACGGCGAGGCCTCTCCGCCTCCCCCGTCTCCGAGCCCCGCTCCCGCCGCTTCGACCGAGCCCCTTCCCTCTCCCGAGCGCGCGATCACCGTCCTCGTCAAGGAATCCCGCTACAACGGGGCTGATCGGCTCGACGAATACTACGTCCTCGATTGGGACGATTCGGGCACGATCCTCAAGTCCCGGACCCTCTACGACGGCCAACGGAGCGGCGTGCAGGGCAGGAACGCCTATGAGTACGACGCGCAGGGACGCCTCGTCCTCGAAACGGTCACGGGAACGGAGAACTCCGTCAAATACCGCATAAACACCGCTTACGGCCCGGACGGCCGCAAAGCGAGCGAGACGAGGAAGGATCCGCGCGGCCTCGTCATCCTCACCTCCCGCTACGAGTACGACGAGGCGGGGAACCGCACCGCCTGGAGGATTTACATGGGGGAGAACGACCTCGTGGGCGCGACCGAGTACCGCTACGAGGGCGGTTTCCTCACGAGGATAACGATGCGCGCCCGCGAGAACGAATACCGCGGCATGATCCAGATCGAACGCGACAAGAAGGGGCGGGAGGCCTCGCGCACCAATATCTCGGTACGCGGCACCACCGAGTCCTACGAGACTTACGAGTACGAGGGCGACCTCCGCGTCCGCGAAACCAAGACCGGCGTTAGCGGCCGCGTCCTCCTCGTCATCCAGTACGAGTACGACGCCGAGGGGAATCTCGCTAAGCGCGTCGTGAAGACTGACAAGGGGAAGGTCAAGGAGTACACCGTCTACGAATACGCCAAGAAAGGGGGCGGCGTTCCGGCCATGTAGGCCGGCGCCGAGGAGGGACATGAAGCGATATCTGCGCTCGCTGATCCTCTGCCTCGCGTTGCCGTCCGCCCTCGCGGCCGACGAGAGCGTCGACATCTTCAAGCAGATCTACGCGCAGGCGTCGACGTACAAGCAGAAGCACTTCGCCCTCAGCGTCCTGGCGGAATCGAAGGACCCCGTGGTGGCCTTCCTCATCGAGGGATCGCTCCGCGAGCTCGTGGCCGCCGACCGTTCCGCCCTCCAGGGCGCGGAGCGCGAGTACTACGAAGCGCTCCTCCTCCTCGACGTCACGTCCCTCGGCCGTTTCCTCCACGCCGAGTCCCAGGACGATCTCATGGCGGTGGCCAAGGGCGATTTTCCCGTCAATTCGAGGGCCGAGGCGATCGTCGCGCTCGGGCGGATGCGCGCCGTCGCGTACGTCGGGCCCATCTCCGCCCTCCTCGACTCCATCAACAAGAATCCCGGCGCGGACCGAACGGTAGACGAGGTCCTGGCGACCGCCGCGATCGCGTCCCTGGGCAAGATGGGGCACATCGACGGATGGAAGCCGGTGTTCTACGCTTCCCAGGGCTGGTACCCCAGCAAGATAAGGCTCGTCGCGGACGAGGTCCTCCCGCAGATGGTCGACGATCCGAGCTCCGCCGTGGCGGACGTGCTCGCGAACGATCCTATCGCCCTCAAGCACGCCGCGCTGAAGCAGGAGAACCGATCGAAGGCCCCGCGCGAGCGGAAGATCGGCGTGTCCCTCATGGCGCTCAAGGCGGGCATGGAGGCCAAGGGCGCGACGAACGCGGAGAAGAACGCGTACTGGAGCCTCAGGTCCCTCGCCATGCAGACCCTGGTGAATCTCCAGGACGGGAGCCTCGACGCGGTGGAGGCCTGCAAGCAGCTCTGGGCGCTCGCCGAGCTGGACGAGAAGCTCCTCATCCTCACCGTGTACGGCGCGAACAAGCGCAACGAGGCCGCCGTAGAGCTCAATGCCATCCTGCTCGACTACAACCGGCAAAGGGCCGAAGCGGGCTCGGCGGCCGGCTCGGGGGATGTCCTCGAACGCCTCGCGAAGGCGGCCATCCAGAACGCGGGCAAGGCGCAGAATCCGAAAGCCATTCCGGGCATCAAGGCGGTGCGGGAGAATCAGCGCTGGTCGGCGGGCGTCCTCCTCGCCGCGGAGGAAGCCCTCAAGGAAATATCGGGACAGTGATCCGGAATTCCCCCCGCGTCTTTCCTACCGACTGACCCTGCCCCTCCCGTCGCCCGCGGCGAGCGCTTCTATTTCCTTCAGCGTGGACAGGTTGAAATCCCCGGGGATGCTGTGCTTGAGCGCGCTCGCGGCCACCGCGAACTCGAGCGCCTTGGCGTCGTCGCCCTTGAAGCCGAGGAGCCCGTGGATGAGCCCCGCCGCGAAGGAGTCGCCGCCGCCGACGCGGTCGACGATGTCGTCGAGGTCGTACGCGCGCGAGGAGAAGGTACCCGAGCGGCCCGAGAGGATCGCGCTCCATCCGTTTCGGTCGGCGGAGCGGCTCTCCCTCAGCGTGATGGCGATGGCGGAGAGGTTCCCGAATTCTGAGAGCACGCGTTTCGCGAGGGCGATGTAGGTTTCCTGCGCGACCTTGCCCGCCTCCGCGTCGGCGCCTTCCATCGATACGCCGAGGCAATTCTGGACGTCCTCCTCGTTCGCTATGACGAGGTCGGCGAGGGAGGCGAGGGGGCGCATGACCTCGACCGCTTTCTTGCCGTAATTCCAGAGTTTCTTCCTATAATTGAGGTCGATGGAGGATCTCACGCCGGCGGCCTTGGCGGCCTTGAGCGCCGCTTCCGTCGCGGCGGCCGCGCCCTGCGAGAGCGCGGGCGTGATGCCCGTGACGTGGAACCAGTCCGCCCCGGCGAGGATCCGCGGCCAGTCGAAACTGTCGGCCACCGTCCTCGCGATCGAGGAGCCCTCGCGGTCGTAGGTGACCGCGGAGGGGCGCTTGTCGGCGCCGGTCTCGAGGAAATAGATCCCCATGCGGGAGCCTTCCGTTTTAACATGTGAAACGTCGACGCCGTGCTTCTTCAGTTCGGCGATGGCGGCGCGGCCGATCGGGTTGTCCGGGAGCGCGCTGACGAAGGCCGCGTCGTTCCCGAGGATGGAAAGCGAGACGGCGACGTTCGCCTCTCCGCCGCCGAAGGACGCGTCCAGGCTTCCCGTTTGGAACAGCCGTTCCCTTCCCGGGGCCGAGAGCCTGAGCATGATTTCCCCGAAACAAACGATGCGAGCCATGGGAGCCTCCTGCCAGCGGAGAATAGCGCACGGACGCCGAGCGGTCAATTCACGTTGCCGCGCTCCGCGCGCGTCTGCTATAGTCTTGTCGGAGGACGCCATGGATCGACGTTTGGAACCGCTCAGGACCTACGGCCTCGTTCCGGCCATCAAGATCGACGACGCGAAGAAGGCGATCGAGCTCGGCAAGGCGCTCGAGGACGGAGGCGTCCCCGTCGCGGAGGTCACCTTCAGGACCCCCGCGGCCGCTGAATGCATCAGGGCTCTCAAGGACTCCTCTCCCGGCATCGTCCTCGGCGCGGGAACGGTGACCAACGTCGAGCGCGCCAAGCAAGCGATCGCGGCGGGAGCCTCCTACATCGTGACTCCCGGCATGAATCCCTCCGTCATCGACTATTGCCTCGAGCGCGACGTCCCGATCATCCCGGGGATCAACGGGCCGGCCGGCATCGAGCGCGCGCTCGAGAAAGGGCTCGAGGTCCTCAAGTTCTTCCCCGCGGAGCTCTCAGGCGGCATCCCGATGATCGACGCCCTCTCGGGCCCCTTCCCCGAGGCGACCTTTCTCCCGACGGGCGGAATCGACCCGCAGAACATGGCGGCCTACGCCCGCCATCCCAGGGTCTTCGCCATCGGCGGCACCTGGATGGCCAAGCCCGCGTGGATCGAGGAAGGGAGATGGGACGAGATACGGAAGGCCTGCGTCGAATCCGTGCGCGTCCTCCACGGATTCGCGCTCCATCACCTCGGCGTGAATTTCAAGGACCGCGATGAGGCTGCGGGCCCGCTCGCCTTCCTCGAGTCCATCGGCTTCCAGGGCAAGGAGGGAACGGGATCGATCTTCTCGGGCCCCTTCGAGCTCATGAAGTCGATCGGACGCGGCGAGAAGGGGCACATCGCCCTCAAGGCGAACAACGTGGACCGGGCCGTGGCCTTCTTCTCGCGCATGGGGATCGGCGTGATCGAGGAGACGGTGAGCCGCGACGCGGCGGGCATCAAGGTCGCCTACCTCGATAAGGACCTGGGCGGATTCGCGGTCCACCTGACCCGCGGCTGAGGAGGGGGCGATGCGCGCGTTCATGGACGACGACTTCCTCCTCGAGGGCGAATGGGCCAAGCGGCTCTATCACGGGCACGCGGCGGACAAGCCCATCATCGACTACCATTGCCATCTCGATCCGCGCGACGTCGCCGAGGACAGGCGCTTCGCGAATATCGCGGAGGTCTGGCTGGGCGGCGACCATTACAAGTGGCGCGCGATGCGCGCGGACGGCGTGAGCGAGGACCTCGTCACGGGACGAGCCGCGCCCTATGATAAATTCATGGCCTGGGCGCGGACGGTACCGCACCTCGCGGGGAATCCCCTGTACCACTGGACCCACCTCGAGCTCAGGAGGTGCTTCGGCATCGAGGATGTCCTCGACGAGCGGAGCGCGCCGTCGATATGGGAGCGGGCGAACGCAGCGCTCGCGGAGAAGCGCAATTCCGCGCTCGGCATCCTCGAGCGCTTCCGCGTCGAATTCGTCGGAACGACGGACGACCCGGCGGACTCGCTCGAATGGCACGCCGCCATCAAGGCGAAAGGCATGACCGCGACGCGCGTGAGCCCTTCCTTCAGGCCCGATCCGGCGCTCAACGCGGAAGCGCCGGGCTTCAAGGACTACGCGGCGAGGCTCGGCTCGGCGGCCGGCGTCCCGGTCCGCGACTTCGATTCGATGGTTGGCGCGCTCGCGAAGCGCATGGACTTTTTCGATTCACTGGGTTGCCGCGCCTCCGACCACGGCTTCGACCTCCTGCCCTGCGCCTGGGATCCCGCCGCCGCCGACGCGGCCCTTGCCGCCGCGCTCTCGGGCCGCGCGCCCGATCCCAGCGGCGCGGAGGCCCACAAGACGCGGCTCCTCCGCGCCCTCGCCCGCGAGTACGCGCGGCGCGGCTGGATCATGCAGATCCATTTAGGATGCCAGCGCGGGATCAACTCGGCGGCCACGGCCGCGCTCGGCCCGAACACGGGCTACGACGCTTCCTCGGATGAGCCCATCGCGCGCCGCCTCGCCATCCTTCTCGACGGGATACTTCGCGAGGGCCCTTTGCCGCGCGTCATCGTCTACACGCTCACGCCAGCGGACTACCAGGCCATCCTCACGGTCATCGGCGCTTTCCAGGGCGGGGGGACGCCGGGCCTCGTCCAGCTCGGCTCCGCCTGGTGGTTCTGCGACCATTCAGGCGGGATGGACGAGCAGCTCCGGGCTTTCGCCGCGAACGCCCCCCTCCATCGATTCATCGGGATGCTCACCGACTCGAGGAGCTTCCTCTCGTATCCGCGGCACGAGTATTTCCGCCGCATCCTCTGCCGCCTCGTCGGGCGCTGGGCCGACGAGGGCGAGCTTCCCGGCGACGAGGCCTTCCTCGGCGGCATGATCGAACGGATCGCCTACGGCAACGCGCGGGAATACCTCCGCCTTGACACCGCCGGGGGGCGAGGCTAGAGTTGGCCCACGCGGACCGCGCGGGCGGAGGTCACATGGCTGTCATACGGGTCGGCCTCGACCCGCCGTACGAGATCCACATAGGGAAGGGCGCCCTCGCGCTCCTTCCCTCCGTCGTCAGGCTCGAGGGCCGCCGCGTCCTCGTCGTGACCGATTCGACCGTAGCCCGCATCCATCTCAACGCCGCCCTCGGGGCCCTCGGCGGAGCGCAGGGGCGCGCCGCCCTCTCCTTCGTCGTCATTCCCGCCGGCGAACGCAATAAGAACCTCAAGGCCGTGGAGAAGATCTACGGCGCGATGCACGAGATGAACCTGGACCGCGGCGGACTCGTCGTGGCCCTGGGCGGCGGCGTGGTCGGCGACGTGGCGGGCTTCGCGGCCGCGACCTGGTGCCGCGGGGTCGGATGCGTCCAGGTCCCCACGACCGTGCTCGCGATCTCGGACTCGAGCGTGGGCGGCAAGACGGGCGTCGACTACCGCGGCAGGAAGAACGGCGTCGGCGCCTTCTTCCAGCCCGAGGCCGTCATCGCGGACACGTCCCTCCTCTCCACCCTGCCCGAGCGCGAGTTCTCCAACGGCATGGCCGAGGTCATCAAATACGCGATGATCGGCGATCCCGCGCTCCTCGACCTCCTCGAGTCGGAGAAGCCGCCCGTGGAGGAGATCCTCGAGCGGTCGGTGCGCGTGAAGGTCGCCATCGTCGAGCGGGATCCGAAGGAGAAGGGCGACCGCGCACTCTGCAATTTCGGCCACACCTTCGGGCACGCGATCGAGTCCTGGTACAAATACCGGAAATGGCTCCACGGCGAGGCGGTGGCCCTCGGCATGGCCATAGCCTGCCCAGACGCGCGGCTCGCGCGCGTCCTCGAACGCTGGAAGCTCCCCGTCCGCGATCCCGCCCTCGATCTCCGGTCGCTCGCGGGCCTCGTGGGCATGGACAAGAAGAACGAGAACGGCACCCTCCGCTTCATACGCGTGGACTCCCCGGGAAAGCCCCGGATCGAGAAGCTCGACGCCGCGGGCGTGGAGAAACTCATCAGCGACGCGGCCGCCCGCCAGGGAAACGCGCGATGAACGTCTCCTGCCGCGCTTCATCGAAGCTTTCGGGCTCCATCCGGGCCATGCCCTCCAAGTCGAGCCTCCAGCGCCTCCTCCTCTGCGCGGCCCTCGCCCCCGGCGAGTCGATCGTGTCGCCCGCGAGTCAGGCGGACGACATATCGGCGGCCCTCAACGTCCTCTCGTTCCTCGGTGCCAACGCGTCCAGGCGGAGCGACGGCTTCGTCATCGAGTCCGCCGGTCCGCGCCCGGTGCGGGGCGGGGTCGACGTCATGGAATCCGGGACCGTGCTCAGGCTCGCCCTCCCCGTCATCCTCGCCTGCGGCGGCGAAGCCCTCATCGAGGGGCGGGAGGGGCTCGCGAAACGCCCCATGGGCGTCTACGACGAGGCCTTCGCGGGGAAGGGCGTCGAGCTCGAGCGGACGGGCGCGCTCTCGCTCCCGCTCCGCGCGAAGGGGAAGCTCAGGAGCGGCGATTATCGGCTCCGGGGAAACGTCTCCAGCCAGTTCGTCTCCGGACTCCTCCTGGCGCTCCCGATCCTGGAGGGGGACTCGCGGATCGTCCTCACGACGCCGCTCGAGTCGGCGGGCTACGTGGAGATGACCCTCGCGGCCATGGCGGATGCCGGCGTCTCAGCCCAGCGCGCGGCGCCGGGAAGCTCGCCGGACCTCCCCCACGGGGGATGGTTGATCCCGGGCAATCAATCGTACGCTGCCGGAGCGAGGGACGCCGAGAGCGATTGGTCGAACGCGGCCTTCTGGATCGTAGCGGACGCGATCGGGGCCGGCGTCCGCGTGGAGGGACTCGATCTCCGTTCGGTCCAGCCCGACAGGCGCATCGTCGATATCGTCGCGCAGTCCCCCCGCGAGGTGGACGTGAGCGAGTGCCCGGACCTCCTCCCGATCCTCTCCGTGTGGGCAGGGCTCTCGGGGCCCGGGGTCCTCATCAGGGG
>CAYNQK010000082.1:0-13682 GCA_964399285.1 uncultured Spirochaetales bacterium
CGAACCGCGGGGGCTCCCGCAGGATCCGCTCGCGCGGATATCCGAGCGCGGAGTCGCCGGCGCCCGCACCGCGGCGAGGCCTACGGCCGCCGCGGAGCGGGCATCAAAAAGACGCCCCGCGAATCACATCGCGCTCATGAGGGCGCCGATCACGCCGATGACCAATGAAACGGGAAGGCTCGCGAGGCAGATGATCATGAGAATGCCCGAGAATTTCCAGAGCGATTTGTTGCTCTCCAAGGCCTTCTCGAGATCCTGGCCGTCCTTGGTCTCCTTCCAGCTCTTTATGCGCGTACCGAAGTTCCAGATGAAGCGGGCGGGGAAAACGTAGAGGACGCCCATGGCGATGTAAACGAAACCGAGGACGACGCCCATGCCTCCCCCGAAGGGGACGCTATCGCCGCCCAAGGAGGAAAGGGCCGGGCCCATTATCATGAAGACGAGACCCGACACGGCGAGGAGTCCGACGCTGATGAAGCCCATGACGCCGAGGAATCGCAACCAGGGGCTCGCTTCGATCAGCCAGCGGGCCATGGTCTCCGTGATCACGCCGGAATTCGCGCTACCCGAGGAAGCGGAGCCTTCATAAGGATTCTGTGAATCTGACATTCCGTTCTCCTTTCATAGGCATATACTCGCACGGAAATCTAAGGAGGGCAAATAAAAAACGGAAACATCGGCGGCGAGGCTCGTCGATCGCTACAGATCGTCGATTTTCTTCACGGGCGGAAGCGCGGAGGGCCCCACGAAGACGCTCGAGGCGTCGCTCACCTTCCAGAGCCCCTTGTCGTTCTTCTTGAGGAGAAGGGGGCGCGGCATGTTCCCGCTCGTGGTCGCGACGAAGGCCTTGGCGGAACCGTCGGCCTGGAGGCGGACCTCGGTGACGGTGATGGCGAGCGGGCCGTCGGGCAGGGCGTACGCGTCGTCGGCCTTCGTGCCCTTCACGTATATCTTCCCGAGGAAGGGGAATTTATCGATCTGGGCCCAGCGATCGTCCCAGATCCTCTTCGGCCTATATCCTTTATAGACCGTCCCGGACGCGAGTTCGTCCATGTCCAGCGCGAGGGTGAATGCCTGGAGGCCCAGGCCCGCGTCGCCGCCGTACATGATCATGGCCACGACGAAAACGGCCGCGCCGCCCTCGGGCGTCCTCGCGATGCGGTCGCGCAGGGACACGAACTCATCCATGGAGGAGGGGATCTTCTCCACGACGACGTCTTTCGCCTGGCCGTAGGCCGTCGCGGCGAGGACGAGGGCCGAACAGAGGGTGATCGCTGAAAGCTTCATGCAACGAACTATATGCGGACAAGGCCCGAAATCAAGCCGAAACGAGGGCGTCCGCCGATGGCGGACCGGGGATCTCGGGCCTGCGGACTACGCGCCTCGGTTCGATACCGGATAGAGACGCTCGAAATCCATAGGCTCCGCGATCGCTCGACGAGGTATGGACATGCCTGACGAAGCCGCGATCGACCTTCACGATGGTGTTCTCGGGCAGGCCGCTCATGAATGCGATCCAGGACGAACTCGTTCCCATCCCCTCCACGGCGAAATCGACTCCGAGCGCGTTGAGCCGCTTAACGATGTCGATCGCCCGGTCGGGATGCAAGGACGAGGAGACGGCGGATTACGCGGAGATCGCGCCGCAAAAAAAGGAGGAGGGCCTCAGGCGAGGAGATCGACGTTGTCGCCCGAGCCTTCGGGAAGCGGAACCGATTCGAGGAGCCGCATGAGGGCGGCGGCCTCGGTCTCGGTCCGCTTGAGGCTATCGGACAGCACGGCGGTCCCGACTTCCTCGAGGAGGCGGTTCTGGGTCGCTTCGATGGACGGAACGTCGGTTGCCATGCGTTAAATTTACACCCGATTCCGCGATCCGACAAGCGCTCCGCCGCGCCTCCGGCGAAGGCTCCGTCCTCCCCCGCCGTCATCGCCCCCTCCCGCGCCGGCCGCCCGGCGCGCCCGGGCGTATTTAGCTTGACACTCGAACTATTTTGGGATATACTTTGATTATCAATCTATCTAGGGAGACGACGATGACGCGAGCTGACGATACGCGCAACTGCAAAGAATGCCCTCCGGCGGATCTGGGACGGAGCCGCGCCGAGCGCGCGGCCCTGGCCGTGACCGCCATAACCCTCGCCGCGATGGGGGCCGAGATCGGCTTCGGCCTCGCCACGGGCTCCATGGCCCTCCTCTCGGACGGCGTGCACATGGGCACGCACGCCCTCGCCCTCCTCGTCACCGCGATCGCCTATCTTCTCACGCGGAGGCACGCGGCCAATCAGGCCTTCAGCTTCGGCACGGGAAAGATCAAGGTCCTCGGGGGCTACACGAACGCCATTCTCCTCGGCGTGACCGCCGTCGCGATGGTCGTCGAGTCGATCAAGCGCCTCCTCGATCCCGAGGCCATCGCCTTCGACGAGGCCATCCTCGTGGCCGTCCTGGGGCTCGCGGTGAACCTCGTCTGCGCGGCGATCCTCGGCAGCGCGGGCGACGGCCACGCGCACGATCACGGGCACGGAAGCGAACGGCATCGCGACCATGGCGACGGCCGCGCGCGCGGATCCCGCGACAAGGATTCCAACCTCCGTTCCGCCCTCGTCCACGTGATTACGGACGCGCTCACCTCCGTGATCGCCATAGCTTCATTGCTTTTAGGCAAATACCTCGGCTGGGCCTGGCTGGACGCGGCCGCGGGCATGCTCGGCGCTGCGATGATACTCGTCTGGGCCTTCGGCCTCCTCAGGGACTCGGCGGCCGTCCTCGTGGATTACGGCGACTACGGCGAGGAGATAGCGGCGATCCGCGGTAAGGCCGCCGCCGCCGGCGCCTCGGTGGAGGATATCCATATCTGGCGCTACGCCGAGAACGAACGGTCCCTCCTCATGTCCCTCAGGGATTCCCGCGGCCGCTCGGCCGACGAGCTAAAGGAGGCCCTCGGGGACTTAGGCCATTACCACCACGTGACCGTGGAGGTCGCCGAATGAGGGCGCCCGGCGACGACGCGCTCGGCCGCGCCTCCATCCGCTTCTACGAGCGCTTCGCGGACCGCGAGGAAGCCGTCGCCGCCGAGGTGGGCCTCACTCCGCGCCAGTGCCACGCCATCGTCTCGCTCGGGGACGCCGGCCCATCGCGCATGAAGGCCCTCGCGGAGATAGTCGGCGTCACCACGGGGACGATGACGGTCATGGCGGGGAGGCTCGAGCGGCTCGGCATGATCGAGCGCGCGGAGGATCCCGACGACGGCCGCGCCGTCACCCTCCGCCTCACGGCCGCGGGCGAGTCCGTCAGGGAAGAGCACGGACGCCACCACGCCGACATCGCGCGGGAGATCATCCTAGCGATCGGGGATCGGGACGCGGCGGCGCTGGCGCGGCTCCTCTCCAAGGCCGCGGAGGCGCTATGAGCGCCGCCTTCAACGAGGCGGCCCTAGCGTTCCTGCGGCCGTGATATCAGTCGATGTACTTCCCGTAACCCTCGAACACGGGCATCGGGACGCCGGCGTCCCGACCCTTCGCGAGCAGGGTTGCGTACATGTCCCTCATCTCGTCGGGTGAATCCCGGAAGGTAGAGGTCGCTGACGAGAGGCCCGCCGCGCCTCCTCATGTCGACGCAGTTGACGCGGATGCCGCCCGAACGGTACCGTTCGAGTTTCCCGCTCCTGACGAAATGCGTGACGTCGTATCCCGCGCGGGCGAATTGCCAACCGTAGGTCGTCCCGATGACGCCCGCCCCGATTACCAGAATCTTCACTGAGAATCCTCCTATTCGAATCCTTTTGGCGCTATCGCGCAATTCCTCTCCGAAAACCGCCCCATCCCTGGCCGCATCACGTTTCCATGCACGACTCGCGCACGGTGAGCCTCATCGCCTTCCTGATGGGCATGGCCGCCGCGGCGAGCGACACGACGACGCTGGTCAATCCGATGAGGGCCGTCCGCGCCGGTTCGTACACCGGACGTATGTCCGGGGGAAAATCCTTGGAGATCGACGCGTATTCGAAGACGATGCCGAGGCCGATGCGCTCGATCGCGATGATGACGGGACTCGAGACGAGGAAAGCCGCGAACGACGCGGCGAGCCCGATGATGAGGGTCTCCGACGCTACGAGGAGCCCCGTTCCCCGCGAGGTGAGCGCGATCGCCCTGAGGGTGCCCATATCGCGCACGCGGTCCTGCACCGAGAGGAGGATCGTGTTCGTTATGCCCGCGCCCGCCACGACCACGAAGACGCCGAGCATGCAGAGGATGAAGGCGTCGAGGAACCGGAACAACGCGATGGAGCTCGCCGATATCTCCGCGAAGGGGCGCGCCTCCAGCCCCGCGCCTTCGGCCGCGCCGATGGCGGCCGCAATCGCCTCGGGCTCCGCGTCGGGACCGAGCAGCTTCGGGCCGTCCCTTCCCTCCTCGGCGAGCCAGAGCGAGATGGCGGTCGCCTTGCCCGCCATGTCCAGGGCGGCCGCCGCGCTCCCTAGATCCACCACGCAGCCCGCCTCCATGGGCAGCGAATCCGTCGGAGCGATTCCCAGGATCGGGGCCTCGAACATGGCGAACGATCCCGTCGCGTCGGTGCAGAGGAGTATCGCCGTGTCCCCCGGCCCGAGCTTGAGCCGGTCGGCCCGCTTCTGGTCTATGATCGCCCCGGCCTCGCCGGGCGAATCGAAATAACGCCCGCGCTTCATCGAACGCGCCGCCCTCCAGGCGGCGGGATTCACGGGACGCGCGCCGCCCGAAGATTCTGCGAAGGGCTGGATGCACGCCAGCGTCAGGGGCACCGAATCCTGGCCGTTGGAGAGGAGCGCCCCCGTGGCGATTCCTGCGGCGGTCAGGACCGCGGCGGAGAGATCGCCTTTTCCGGCCGCCGCCGCGCGCATCCTCCCCATGACGTCGTCCGCGCCGTCGATCGCGAGATCGAGGGGGAAGGCGTCCATGGATTCGACGTAGCCGGGTCCGTGCGCGTCGGCGAGGCCGCTCTGCGCCACGACGCGAGCGGCGGCTTGGGTCTTGAACCCCCGCATGAAGGAGTCAATGAGCATCACGCAGGCCGCGCCCGCGAAAAGCACGAGGAAGCATTGGAGTCCGCGGCGCCAATAGCGCCTGACGTTGCGCCGCGCCAGGAAGAAGATCAGGTTGGTATCGCCCATGCGGGGCCTCCTTCAGTAAAAGAATTCCGCGCCGATCGTGAAGACCGCTACGGCGGGAAGCGGACCGGGGACGGCCCACGCGTCGGGCCTCCAATTCCATGAGGCCTGCGCCTTCACGACCACTTCGTCGGAAGCCTCCACGGCGGCGGTCAGTCCGGTCCGCGCGGACATGGCCGTCCAGTCGTAAAGGACCTGGGCCGAGGCGCTGAAGCCCTCGGGCGCCCAGGTCAGGTTCGCGTAGCTCATCCACCGCTCGTCGACGCCGGTCCACGAACCCTCGACGAGCACGAGGAAATCGCCGAGCTTCCTGTTCGCGCCGAAGGCCGCGCACCATTCGACGTCGCCTCCCTCGACGGGATCGAGCCCGGCGGCGTATCCCGCGCTCCTCGCGGCGTACCCTGCGCTCCGCGCGGCGGCCTCGCAGCCGAGCACGAAGCCCGCGAGGTCGGCGCTTATCCAGGAGCCTGCGCACCAGCGCCGCCCCTCCGTGCCCGCCTCGCGGAGATCGCCTGAGAAGCCGATCTCGGTCTGGCCCATCGCGCCGTAGGCGGGCAGGAGGACCGACGCAAGCGCGAGGACCGAGGAGTCCACGAGATCCGGGTAGCCCGGCCCCGAGGGAAGGATCCACTCGGCGCGGAGATCGATCGGGACGAGTTCGCCGAAGGCCAGTCCGGCGCGGAGGCCGTCCAGCCCCTTCTTGCCCGCGAGCGGATCGAAGGGATCCCTCGGCCAGAACGAATTCGCGGGGCTGAAGGCCTGGCAGGGCCCGAAGGCGAGCCGCGCCCGCCCCGCGCCGAGCGACAGCGCGCTGAAGGGCTTCCACTCCGCCGCGAGCTCGTCGAACGAGAACGCGAAGTCGCCCGTGAAAGGATCGCAGGAGAGATAGAGTTCGCCGCGGAAAGATCCCTTATCCGAGCCTCCCGCGATCCTCAGGCGCGAATCGAGGAGCGCCGTCCAGTCGCGCGCGAATTCGTCGGGTACGCCGTCGCGGTACAGGATGCCGCCCGAGACCGCGCGCGAGGAACCCGAGAACGAGGTCTCCGCCGCGATCGGCCGGATTCCGAGCGCCGCCGCCAAGGCCGCGCCGAGCGCGAGAGCTCGCGCCTTCCATCCTCGTTTCATAGTATGTGGCCCTCCATCACTTCGGTCTTGGTGATGAGCCCGTCCTCCAGGTACACGCGCCGGTCCAGGTAGGGCAGGACGCGCGGGTCGTGCGTGGAGAGGAAGAACGTCGTGTGCATCTCGTGGTTCATGGCGTGCATGAGCTCGAGCACGTTCCTCCCGTTCTCGCCGTCGAGGTTCGCCGTCGGCTCGTCCGCGAGCACGAGGCGCGGCTTGATGACGAGGGCCCGCGCCACCGCCACGCGCTGCCGCTGGCCGCCCGAGAGCTCGTCCGGCTTCTGCCTGCCCTCGCCGTCGAGCCCGACGCGCTCAAGGATCTCCTCGGCCTTCTCGCGGCATTCCTTCCGCGAGAATCCGAGCGCCATCAGCGGAAGCTCGACGTTCTCGCGGGCCGTGAGCACGGGGATGAGGTTGAATGACTGGAAGATGAACCCTATCTCCGCGCGCCTGAGCCGCGTCCTCTCGTCGTCGTTCATCGAACCGATATCCCGGCCGTTGATCGTCACGGTCCCGGCCGTGGGCTCGTCGATGCCGCCTATCAGGTTGAGGAGCGTGCTCTTCCCCGATCCGGAGGGACCGACGATGCCGATGATCTCGGGCGCGTCGATGGAGAGATCGACGCCGCGCAGCGCCCGCACGCCCGTGTGCCCCAGCTTGTAGACCTTCTCGAGGCCCTTTATCTCGACCTTGCTCATATCTTCCTCACTTCCCGAATCCCGCCGGCGAGAGCCTCGCCTTGTCCACAGGCCGCTCCTCGATCGCCTCGAAGACCACGCGGCTTTCCTTGCCCGCTTCCATGAGATCCATGATCGCCATCACCGAGGGCCGCTCCTTGCCGCCGAAATTCCTCTTCGCCGAGAAGGAAACGCGCTTGGATTCCTTCCCCGATCTCGAGAAGAAGGACATGGCGATCGGGAGGTAGTCCTTGCCGATCCTCGCCTCGATCTTCTGGTACGGCTGCGACGGGCCCTTCGCGATCATGACTACCGTCCAGGAGGCGTCATCCTCCGCCGCGATCGTGGAGTCGTAGTCGTCGGACTTGTCGAAGTTCATGACGTCGTCGTTCGTGAAGCTCGTCCCCATGAAGGAGTCCTTCCCGGAGAGCCTCACGGGTTTCGAGACCGAAGGCGCCGACATCCACATGGAATCGCCCGACATGAGGATCCTCTTCCCCTTGTCCTTCGCCGGAGCGGTGAACTCGATCCTCGTGCCGGCGCCCTTCGCGTACTCCGCCTTCGCCGAGAGGGAGCGCTTCAGGGCGCCGCCCTCGTAGTCCTCGATCCGTATCTCCATCCTGCATTCGTCGAAATTCATCCGCGCGTCCATCTCCCTGATGATCGCGTCGCCCTTCTCGTCCGCGGAAGCGAACGAGCCGAAGGATGAAGCCGCGATGATCGCGAACGCCATGGCCTTGTATTTCATGTCTTTCTCCTTTCAACGGCCCGATATGGCCTTGAGTATGTCGGTCCTCGACGCCCGCATAGCGGGAGAGACGCCGGCCGCGAAGGCCGTGAAGATCCCCGCGAGCGCCGACCAGGCGAAATCGCCGAACCTGAGCCAGCAGCTCATCGTGAACGAGGGCATGTCCAGCGCGCCCATCGCCTCGGTGAGGTCGATGGGCTTGAGCGCGAGGAGGAGCGAGAATCCCCCACCTACCGCGAGCCCGATGACGGCCCCGATGAGGCCGATCGCCGCGGCCTCGAGGAGGAAAAGGCGCCCGATCTCGCCGCGGACCCAGCCGCAGGCCCTGAGCATGCCGATCTCCGACCTGCGTTCGTAGATCGCGACCTTCATGGTGCCCGCCACCGTCGAGTAGGAGAGGACGAGGAGTATGGCGATGAAGATCGCGTAGAAGGCGCCGTCGCCCTTGGCGTCCTCGACGACGGCCTTCGCGTAGTCCTCCCAGAACTTCAGTTCGATCCCATCGCCCTCGAGGGCCGCGTCCGCGGCGGGCATGAGGCGCGCGGCGTCCTCCCGCGTGCGCGCGCGCAGGTAGACCTTGTTGACCATCGAGGGGGCGGCGAGGAATTCCTGAGCGTCAGCGAGGGGGATGAAGACCATCCCTTTGTCGAGGGCCGGATAACCCGCGGAGAAGATGCCCGCGACCGTCCAATAATCGAGATTGGGGGCGCCGTCGGCGGCGCTCGCCTGGATCCTGATCTCGTCGCCGACGCCGACTCCGAGAGAGCGCGCGAGGCCCGCGCCTATCACCGCGCCCGAGGGCCCGAACGATCCCGCCTTCATGCGCTTCGCGAGCGCGAAAGTCTCCGCCTCGGACTCGTAGTCCGCGCCCGCGAGGAGGACGCCCGCCTTGCGCGCGCCGTCTCCCGCGAAGCCCGGGACGATGAGCCTCGCGCTCCTCGCGACGATGCCGTCGTCCTCGCCGAGGGCCCCCGCGGGGCCTTCAGGGAGGTCCGCGCGCAGGAGCGTCGCGGGGGACAGCCAGGTGTCGGGATCGTCGTCGTCGAACGCCGTCGCCTGCGCCTGGATGTGGGCGGTCGAGAGATCGATGACGGCGGCGTAGACGGAGCCTTCGTACGTTCCTCTGAAGAAAGAGAGGAAGAACACCATCGCCGCCACGGCCAAGGATATCCCCGATACGTTGGCGACCGTCCTGAGAGCGTGGCGCTTGAGATTGAGCGCGGCGACGGGACCGAGGGCCTTGAGGCCCATGGTATGCCGCTTGTTCGCGAGGCGCGGGGACGGAGATGGCGGGGAAGACGAGCCCGGCGGCGCGATGTCTAGGGCCGTTCCTTCCGGGTATGCGGTCATGCGAACCTCGCTTCGCATCCGTACCCGGGATATCGCTTGTCCGCGGCCGCGGAAAGCGGTCGCGGACATGAAAAGACCCGCGGGACGGATACTGGGTAGTATGAGTCCCGCGGGTCTCTCCCGCTGCTTATCGATCCCCTTCGGGGGACCTTCAGCCCGGCGCGCGCCCGTGGCGCCGCCTGTTCATGTAAATAAAGTATACGCCGTCAGGATCGGTCCGTCAAGTTCGAACCGCTCGACGACGGATTTTCCTAGCCGCGGGGGCCGTTCATAGGAAGGAACTCGGAGAACTCGTACTCCACCCTGCCGTCGTCGCGCACGGTCATGGACGCATGTCCCTTTTTCGTCATGGCGTCGAGGGCTTTTTCCGCCTCTTCCAGGGTCATCGAGGTATTTAAGGAAGCGAGCGCCGGAGTCACCCTCCCGCCCGAGTCCGCCGCGAGCCTCAGGATGGTCCGCTCGTGCTCAGCGGCGCGCGTCTGCTCCTCCCTGAGGCGGAGCTTAGGCCCCTGCATCCGCTCGGATATCACGCCGCGTAGGCCGCGGGCGAGGGGAAGAACCCCTCCGAAGAAAAAAATGAACCACAGCCAGGTCTTGTCCCGGTTGAAGAACCAGAACGTGAGCGAGCCCGCGGCTATGACGAGTCCGGCGACGAGACTTTCTATCGATGATTTTCTGCTCACGGGTTTCGCTCCAGCGGATCGATTCGGCGTACGGCATCGCGGCGTTCCGGGCGATGGCGCGAATACAATCTACTCATCCAGGACGCCGCCGTCCAGGGCGTCCGCGGAGGAGGGACCCCAGGTCCCGCCCTCGTACTCCTCGGGCGGAGCATCAGGCGCGAGGAGCGGTCCGACGATCCGCCAGGCCTCCTCGACCCAGTCCTGGCGCGCGAAGCGGAAGGACTCCCCGCGCATCGCGTCCCCGAGGAGCTCGGCGTAGGGGTCCTCCTCCGACCCCTTGTCCGCTCGCGAAGCCACGAGCTCGATGGACCGTCCCTCCGGCCCGGGTCCGCGCACGGCGGCTCCCAGGGAAATTCCCTGGTCGGGACCGAGCCGGAACCTGATGAAATTGAGAGCGGGATCGATGCCGGGCACCACCGCGGGCGCCCGCCTGAGCCGCACGACGACCTCGGTCCGCCCGACGGGAAGCCGCTTCCCGGTCCGTATGTAGAAGGGCACGCCGCGCCAGCGCCAGTTGTCCACCTCGATCGCGAGGGCGGCGAAGGTCTCCGTGAGCGACCCCGCGGCGACGCCCTCCTCGTCGAGGTACCCCCGGTAGCGCCCGCGGACGCAGCGCGCGGGGTCGATGGGGGGGACGGCCTTGAGCACGCGGAGCTTCTCGTCGCGCTCGGCGTCAGGATCGCTCCCGCCCGCCGGCGGATCCATGGCCACGTTGGCGAGGACCTGGAGGAGGTGGTTCTGCACCACGTCGCGGATCGCGCCCGTGTAATCGTAGAAGGCCCCCCGCCCTCCCGCGCCCATCTCCTCGGCCATGAGGATCCGCACCTCCTCGACGTAGCGCGCGTTCCAGATCGGCTCGAGGAAGGCGTTCGCGAAGCGGAAGAACGACAGGTTCTGCACCGCGTCCTTGCCCAGGTAGTGGTCGATGCGGAAGACCGCGTCCTCGCGGAAACGCGAGCGCAGCACGGCGTTCAGGGCGCGCGCCGAGGCGAGGTCCCTCCCGAAGGGCTTCTCAAGCACGAGCCGCGCGCCCACGTCGCAGCTCGTCCGGTTGAGCTGGCCGATCACGGCCTCGAAGAGCGCGGGCGGAACCGCCATGTAGTGGAGCGGGCTCGAGGCCCCGCCCATCGCCGCGCGGAGGGCGTCGAAGGTGCCGGGTTCCCCGTAGGGCCCGCGCACGTAGCGGAGGAGGGAGAGGAAGCTTTCCATCGCCCCGCTTCCGGCGCCCGGAACCCCGGCCTCCACGGAGTCCCGCGCGCGCGCGCGGAGCCGCTCCGCGTCCCAATCGCTCCGCGCCACGCCGATGAGGGGCGACGAGAGCTTCCCCGCGGCGACGAGGCGGTACAGGGCGGGGAACACTTTCTTATAGACGAGGTCGCCCGTGACCCCGTAGATCACGAGAGCGTCGGAAAGCGGCTTCTGCATAGGGGATAGTATACCGCATGCGGCGCCGCGAAGGAAAACCGCCAGTCCTTCTCGTTTACGCCCTACCGCCGCCGCTTCCGCGCGCCGGGGATGCTTCCGTCGGCCGCGCGGTAGGGGTTCTTCACGTTCTTCTTGTAGCGGCGGTAGGCGGCGCAGGCCTCGTAGTAGGCGTCCGGCCCCGCGAAGGAGCTCGACATGTCGCAGCGGAAGAGCTCGAGGAGGACGGGAAAGAGCGGTGACTCGAGCGTCTCTTCGGTCCGCGTCAGGGGGAGCCGCGGCAAGGCGGCCGGGAGCATGTGCTTGCCTACCAGGAACGACACGGCTTCGACCGTCGCCTCGGGGTATTCGAGGCGGCGGAGGAGGTCCCGCGCCGCGCGCGCGCCCAGCTCCGCGTGGCGGTCGAAGCGCCTGCCCTCGACGGATACGGAGAGCGGCTTCCCCGAATCGTGGAGAAGGAGGGCGAGCGAGAGGAGAAGATCCGGCTCCTTGCGATAGCGGAAGGTCTCGAGGGTGTGGTCCCAGGCCCCGCCCTCGGGATGGTATTCCTTGGAATGCTCCACGTCGTAGAGCTGCGCGATCTCGGGCCAGGCGGCCTCGATGAAGCCCGCCTCGCGGAGGAGGGCGAGGCCCTTCCAGGGATATTCCCCCGTGAGGACGAGGGTGAGGAGGTCGCGCTCCATCATCGCCCTCGCCGACGCCGCTCCTCCGCCCGCTCCCGCGTAGCCCGCGCGCGGCCTGGGCGCCTCGTAGGGAGCGCGCGAGACGATCGCCGCCGCCTCGAAGAGGGCCTCGAGGGGCCAGGGCGATTCGGGATCGAAGAGCGGGACGAGGGCGTCGTCGCGAAGCGTCCCGTAGACGCCATGAGGATCCAAGAAGACGCCGCGGACGGCGTCGAAGCGGAGGCGGGACTGCTCGAACCAGGAGACCGTTCCCGCGGGCGTCTCGGCGTCGCAGGAGACGCGGTAGGATACGCCCTCGTGATCGAAGG
The DNA here is from genome assembly GCA_964399285.1 of uncultured Spirochaetales bacterium. Classification (GTDB taxonomy): domain Bacteria; phylum Spirochaetota; class Spirochaetia; order Treponematales; family JBGSOB01; genus CAYNQK01. Next base: position 12,134 of record CAYNQK010000082.1, read on the forward strand.
CCGCGTCCGCGTAGGAGAGTCCGGGATAGGAGACGCCGTCGAAGAGGCGGGCGAGGTCCGCCTGGCCCGCGTCAGTGGCGCAGAGGTCCGCCGCGGGAGGGAGGGCCCGCGCCCCCCGCCCGCGATAGCGGCAGAGCGCGGTTATGCCGCCCTCGACGAGCGAGAAACCGGCGCGGGAGAGCGCCTGGGCCGGCCCCGTCCCGCGCGCGGCCATCAGTCGCTCGCGAGGTAGGCCTTGATGGTGGCGCCGAGGGTCCTGAACATCCAGCGCCGCTTCTCGTCGTCCGTCTCCAGGAGGGTGACGCGGAAGCCGAACCGCGAGCTGCAGAAGCCCGTGAGCGGAACCGCGCAGATCCCCGTGGCGCCGAGGAGGTAGTACACGAAGCGCTTGTCGGGCGCCACGCCGCGCACGATCTCCTCCACGATCGCCTTGGCGGAGGGATTCCCGATGGGCACGCTCTGCCTGTCGTTGAGCGCCCCGTCGTCGAAGTAGACGGAGAAGTAGAAGGCGCCCTGGGGCAGGTTCACGAAGACCCCGTCGATCCCGGACATGGCCTCGTAGGCCTCCTTGGCCCGGGCCGCGAACATCGCGTCTCGCCGCTTGAGGTGGCCCGAGTAGCGGGGGTCGCCGATGATGCGGGGGATGGAGAGCTGGGGCAGCGTGGTGGAGCAGACCTCCAGGCGCTTGGCCGCGATGAGGCTGTTGAGGTAGGCCTTGAAGTTCTCGCTCTTCTCCTTGTTGAAGACCTCGATCCAGCCGCAGCGTGCGCCCGGCCAGGGGTATTCCTTGGAGATGGAGCGGAGCGCCATGCCCGGGACCTCGCCGATCACCTCGGAAAGGTGGCAGGTCTGGGCGCCGTTGTAGACGATGTGCGTGTAGGTCTCGTCGCAGACCACGAAGAGGTCGTTCTTCCGCGCGATGTCCACGATGCGGAGGAGCATGTCGCGGTCGTAGACCACGCCCGTGGGGTTGTCGGGATTGATGAGGAGGATGCCCGCGATCGAGTCGTTGTACTTCGCCTTTCGCTCGAGCTCGTCGAGATCGGGGAGCCAGCCGTTCTTGGGGTCCAGCGCGTAGGTGAGGTGGTCGTAGCCCGAGTGCGCGGCCTCCGCGGAGGAGAGCGTCGAGTACGCGGGCGAGGGCCCGATCACGCGGGCCTCGCGGCGGAGGAAGCCGAAGACCTTCGCCACCGCGTCCCCCAGGCCGTTGAAGAAGACGATGTCTTCCGCGGTGATCCTGCAGCCACCCCGGTCGTTGACGTTCTTCGCGAGGAACTCGCGCGTCGCGGGCACGCCCATCGTGTCCGAGTAGGCGTAGCTCGCGTCGTCGCGGACGAGCTCGGAGATGATCTCCTTCATCCAGTCGGGGAACTTCTCCCCCTTCTGGATCGGATCGCCGATGTTCTCCCAGGTGATCTCCACGCCCGCCTTCTGGAGGCGCTTGGCGACGGCGACGATCTCCCTGATCTCGTAGGTGAGCTTCCCGGCGCCCTCGTGAACGATATCCCGTCTAATGGTTCGGTTCCTTTCTCCCGGGCGGCCGCCCCGC
>CAYNQK010000083.1:0-13625 GCA_964399285.1 uncultured Spirochaetales bacterium
GGGGGCGCGCGTTCGCGGGGGGCGCGTTCGCGACGCTCGGCGCGGGTTCGGCTTGCGGGCTTCCGCGCCCCCGGTTATACTTGGCTCATGGGGGCGGACGGAAGGTCCTGAGGACCTCGCAGCCCCGGGAAGGAATTGAGGAAAGTAGGATGCCCGAGCTTATCGTCGACGCGGCGAAAATCAAGAAGGCCGCGCACAACGCGATACCCCTGACCATCACCACCTACACGCTTCCCCACGAGATAGAGATCTACATGGAGGAGGTCCTCGACGTCTTCCTCTCGGAGATCGGGCAGAAGAAGCTCAAGGACTACCTCGTCTACTGCCTCCGCGAGCTCGCCGTCAACGCCAAGAAGGCCAACACCAAGCGCGTCTATTTCCAGGAATGCGAGCTCGACATCAACGACGCGTCCGAGTACGACGAGGGGATGAAGGCCTTCAAGCAGCAGACCCTCGAGAACATCAACCACTACCTCCTTCTTCAGAAGGAAGCCGGGCTCTACATCAAGCTCATGTTCCAGGCCAAGGGCTCCTCCATCGTCCTCGAGGTCCGGAACAACTCCGAGATCAACAAGATGGAGTACGTGCGCATCCACGACAAGCTCGCCCGCGCCCGCGCGTACGATTCCCTCGAGGAGGTCATGGGCCAGGTCGTCGACGCCACCGAGGGCGCCGGCCTCGGGCTCGTCATCCTCATCCTCATGCTCAAGAAGATCGGCCTCGACGAGGACTGCTTCGACATCTGGGCGGAGAACTCGGAAACCGTCGCGCGCATCACCATCCCCGTGGCCTCGGCCAAGATCGAGAGCCTCTCCCTCCTCTCGGACGAGATCGTGAGGCAGATCAACCGCCTCCCTCAGTTCCCCGAGAACGTGGCGGACATCCAGCGCCTCATCTCCGACCCCAAGAGCCAGATCGTGGACATCGCGCGGCGCATAGCGGTGGACCCCGCCATGACGGGCGAGCTCCTCCGCATGGTCAACTCCGCGCAGTTCATGCTCTCCAAGAAGGTGGACAACATCCCCGAGGCCGTGAAGCTCGTAGGCCTCCGCGGCATCAAGAACCTCCTCTACTCCTACGGCACGCAGAAAATCCTGGGCGGCGAGGACGGCAAGGAGAAGCGCGAGCTCTGGCAGCACTCCTACCGCGTCGCCTTCTACGCCTACAACCTCACGCGGAATTTCAAGCCGCAGAAGAAGGCCCTCCTGGACGACGTCTACGCGGGCGGCATGCTCCACGACATGGGCAAGATCGTCTTCTCCTCCGTGCATCCGGAGCTTCTCGGCCACATCGAGGAGTGCTGCGTCCGCAAGGGCATCGCCGCGCCGGAGTTCGAGCAGCTCTCGGCCGGCATGCACCACGCCGAGATCGGCGCGCGCATCGCGGAGAAGTGGAACTTCCCGCCCTCCCTCGTCGCCTCCATCCGCTACCACCACGAGCCCGCGCTGAGCCAGGAGCACCGCGAGATCGTCAACGCGGTCTACATCGCCAACGTCATGAACGATTACGAGAACGGCGAGATCAGCTTCGACCAGATCGACGCGAACGCGCTCAGGGACTACGGCATCGCCAACGAGGCGCAGTTCCAGAAGATCATTTCCCAGTTCGACGCCGGCTTCAAGCTCGAGTCCGCGGTCTAGGGCCGCGGCGCGGGCCGGGGGCCGATACGCGGATCGAGCGCGGCCCAACGCGCCTCCGCCTTCGATCGCCGCCATCGCGCCCCCCTCGCTTGACATCCGGGAACGATACGGTAGACTCCACTCGTATGCCGAAAAGAATCGAAAAAGGCCGCTTCCTGGAATTCTACGACGGGCTCAGGTTCCTCGACGCGCGGGACGCTTACGCGGAATTCCTCGTCCCCGGCACGGCCGCCCGGATGGACGACGCGGAGGACTGCGTGCTCCTCGCGCGCCTCTCCGCCAGGCTCGGGAGCGACTTCCTCTACCGGGAATTCATCGGACGAGCGAAGGGCCTCGCGCCCTCGGATCCCTCAGTGCGGTATTACTCGCTCTCCGCGGACCTGCGGGGGAAGTCCATCCTCAGCTACCTCGCCGAATACGAGCGGAGCCCCGAGCTCGGCTCGGACGATCCCGCGCTCGCTTCCGCCTGGAAGGGAAGCGCGGCCGTCGCTTACGCCTGCATCAAGGACCTCGCCTCGGCCCGCGGCCGCCTAGCGGAGGCGCGGAACGCCGGCGGCGACGAATGGTGGATCGACGCCTGCGAGGCGCAGGCACTCTGCTACGCCGAGGACTGGGACGGCGCCTGGGAGGCGGCGCTCCGTTCGCGGGAAGCGCGCCCCGGATTCCACATCGCCCTCCTCGCGATGCGCGCGGCCGGATTCAGGACCGGCCGCTTCCAGGAGGCCGCTCGTCTCGCCGCCGCCGGCGCGGACGAGAACCAATCATGGGAAAGCTCGGCCGAGCGCCATCGCTTCCTCTGCCTCGCGGCGGAGCGCTTCCCCGGCCTCGAGTCCTCGCCGGACTTCCCGCTCCGGGGCGACTGGGCGGAGCGCGCCTCGATGGAGGCTCCCCTCGCGGACGGGGACGTCGCGCTCCTCCTCGAGTACCTTCGCGCGGACGAGCTCATCGTCCGCGGCGACTACCGCGGCCTCTCCGCCCTCGCGGAGACTACGCCGCATCCCTTCATCAGCGCCGTAAAGCGGAAGGCCTCGCTCGCTTCAGGCGCGCGCTTCGTCCTGCCGCACGAGCCGCTCGCCCAGCGAAGGAACGAGTGCCTTCCCACGAGCGCCGCGGTCGTCCTCGGCGCCCTCGGGCGCGCGATCGACGTGGAGGCCTTCGCGTCTGCCGCGACGGGAGCGGGAACGAGCCTCATCGACGCGCGCGCATGGCTCCGCGGCGCGTGCATGGAGAGCGTCTTCTTCAGGGTCGCTCCGTCGACCGCTGCGGCGCTCGTCCGCGCCCGCATCCCCTTCGTCATCGCGCTGCAGAACGACATGAACGCCCACGCCCTCGCCGCGGTCGGCATCGACGAGGGCGCGGGCCTCCTCATCCTCCACGACCCCTCCGGCGAGCGGTTCTGCTACGTCCTCCTCGGCGAGGACGGCGAAGACGAGCCCTTCGGTTCGGACGCCGTCGGCATGGCCTTCCGGGGCGAAGGCCTCCCGGATCCCCTGCCCTTCATCCCGGAACGCGACCGTGCCGAGGCATGGCTCGAATTCTGGAACGCGTGGCGCTCAGGAGGTCTCGAGGACGCGAAAGGCTTCCTCGACGGCTCGGGTCCGGGGGCGGAGACCGATTGGGGCGTCCGCGCGCGCGCGGCTCTCGCGGTCGCCTCGGGCGATCCCGCTTCGGCGATCGACGGCATGGAACGATTGATGCTGAAGCGCCCCTCGAGCCCGGTGATCAAGAAGGAGCTCCTCGACTGCCTCCTCGCCGTCGGCGACGCGAAGCGGGCGATGGAAACCGCACGCGGCCTCCTCTCCGAGCGGAGGATCCCGGGGCGCGAGCTGTCGCAGCCATGGGAATACGTGCCCCCCGCCGTCGTCGTCCGCTGCGCGGAATACGCCTCGCGCTCCGAGGCCCTTCCCGCCTCCCTTCCGCTCGATGCGCTCGAGGAATGCCTCGCGCGCGTCCCGCAGTACGCGCCCGCGTATTCGGCCGTCTCGCGCATCAAGGCCGCCAAGGGCGATCCCGGAGGCGCGGCCCTTCCCGCGCGCATCGCGGCCGCCCTCGCTCCCGAGGCGCCTCAGTTCGCCTGGATGGCCGCCGACGCCCTCCTCAAGGAGCGGGGAGCGGAAGCGGCGATCGGCTTCCTCGATCGTTCCTGCGCCGCCGTTCTCGGGAAGAAGTACCTCGCCGCCATGTGCCTCATGGCGCGCGACTTCTGCGCGATGCTCGGCGACGAGAAGGCCGCGAAGCGCTTCGCCTCGCTCGCCGCCGAGGGCTGGCCCACCGATCCGGCCGTCCTCGCGGACCGCGCTTCCGCGGCCGCCGCCGCGGGCGACTTCCCCGGGGCGGAGGGGATCGCCTCCCGGATCGACCGCGGTGAAGGGAGGGTCCACGGGCTCAAGGCCGAGGCGAGGATCGCCGCATCGAAAGGAACCCTCTCGTCCGCGAGGGAATCCCTGCTCGCCTGGAACCGCGCCGAGCCTCAATCCGCCGAGGCGCTTTCCCTCCTCCTCGCGCTCGAGGAATTCGAGGCGGGCCCGGAGGCCGCGATGGCTATCGCCGAACGGCGGTACGCCTCGTATCCGGCGGACGAGGGCGTCCGCAATTGCCTCTACGGCCTCGTCCGTCGCCTGCGCGGAGAAGGCGCCGCGCGGCTGTTCCTCCGGTCCGCGCTGGAGCGCGATCCTTGGGACGCATGGATCATGCGCGAGATCGGGATACTCGAGGTCGCGGAGGCCGAGTCGCTGACCGAAGCCGAGAGGGGCGCGCTCCTCGAATCAGCGGCCGGCCTCCTCGAATCCTCACGGGGGATAGATCCGACGGCTCCGGCCAACGGCTTCCTCGCCGGGCGGCTCGCGCAGGCGCGCGGCGCCCTCGGCGAAGCGGCCGAGGCGGCGATCGGGGCGATCGCCTCCGATCCGCGGAACGCGGGGATGATCTCCCAGTCGGCGATTTTCATGGCCGGCCTCGGCCCCTCCGCCCGCGCGGCCTTCGCGAGGCGTCTCGAGGAGACCGTCGCTCCGTCGCGCTCGCGCGCATCGGCGTTCGAAGCGGCGGGCGCGATCGCGGGAGCCGTCGGCGTCCGCGAGGCCCTCGACGCCGTCGATCGCCTGCTGGGCCCCGACGCGGAACTCCTGCCCGACAGGCTCGCCTTCCTCCTGGACCGCTGCGGAGGCGTCCTCCCGCCCGAATCCGAACTCGACGACGCGATAGGGGGACATGGCCCCTTCGCCGACCCGTCGACGCTCTCGTTACGGGCCAAGCTCCTCATGACCATGGGCCGTTCCGCAAGAGCCGCGGAGCTCGCCCTCGAACGCGTCGCGCGCGCGCCGATGGACTCGGGCTCGCGGTCGGCGGCGGTAAGGCTCCTCGCCTCCCTCGAACGCGTCGAGGAGGCCGAAGCCCTCATCGAGGCCTTCGAATCCCTCTCCGCGCCCGATCCCGGCGCCTTCGCGACCATGGCCGGCGCGGCGGCGGCGATCGGCAGGACCGTGAGCGCGCTCGGCCTCGTCAGATCGGCGTTGTCGCGGTACCCGCGCGAACCGGCGCTCCTCTCCGCGCTCGACGACCTCGGCGAGAGGTTTCTCTTCGCGAAGGAGGCGGCCGCGGCCTGCGAGGCCGCGCTCGCGGCGACGGGCGATCCCGGCGTCGCCATCCTCGGCATGCGGGCGCGGAAACGCCTCGAGCCGCAGGGGTCCGGCGCGGTCGAGGAGGCCGCGAAGACCGCCCTCTCCGCGAGGCCCGGCCACGCGGGTCTCGCGGAATACCTGGCGCAGATCCTCGCGGAGCGCGGCGCTCACGCCGAAGCCCTCGCCGTCCTCGACCGCCCCTTTTCCGTTCTCGCGGAATCGTTCACGCGGGGTCGCCGCTGCGTCGTGACCTTCCAGCGGAACGAGCGCGTCAAGGCGATCGGCGAGCTCGTCGAACTCCTCGTCGCGTATCCCGAGTACGACTGGGGCTGGTTCGCCCTCGGCTCGATGGTCGCCCAGTCCGACGATCCGCTCCAGGACGCCCTCGCGCCGCTCGGCCCGGTCCTCCTGCGCTTCCCCGCCCGCGCGCTCTCTCTCGTCGCCGCGACGGAGCGGGCGAAGGCCCCGCCGGCGGTCGCCATCGAGGCGCTCGCCGCCGCTGCGGGCCTCCTCCCCGATCATCCCGTCCTCGCCGACGCGGCGCTCTCCCGCGCGCCGCTGGACGGGGACGCCGCCGCCGCCCTCGAGCGGACGCTCCTGGCGCGTTTCCCCTCCCACCCCGCTTCTCTCATCCGCAGGATCGAGCGCGCGCCCTCGGATTGCGTCGCGTCCCTCCTCGACGAATTCTGGTCGGCGTCGGCCGAGGCGCGGGCCCCGTACGACGCGCGCCTCTGGAAGCTCTCGCGCGATGAGAAAAAGGCGAAGGCGATGATCGCGGCGTTCCTGCCGCGGTTAAGGGAAGGCGGAATCGACCGCGCCTCGGTCGCCGCCTGCCTCGATGCCCTCGAGGGGATGCCCTTCGGCTCCTTCGCCGCGGCGGATCCCGATGGATGGCGTTCGATCGAGAAGACGAAATGGACGAAGGCGCTCGCCTTCCTCGAAACCTGCCCGGCGACGCCCTCAGGGGACGGCGCGGCCTGCGTGATCCTCGCTTGGCTGGACGACAACCAGCAGATCGCGCTTTCTACCCACTTCCACAGGGAGCATCCCGGGCGCTTCAGGAAGGGAAGCGAGGGCTGGGAACGGCTCGTCTACGAGCTCGTAGCGATCAATGACCTCGACGCGGCGAGAAGGGAGGCCGCCGGCTGGAACGGAAACCATGGGGCTTCGGCGTGGACGGGATGGAACGCGCTCGTCGCCCTCGGAGCGGCGGACCGGGAATCGCGCGATCCGGCGGCGATCGCGGTAGCGTCGCGCGCCTACCTCGAGACGTTGGAGCCCGACGGGCTCACGGCCGCGACCGCCTACGCCTGCGCCGAGGCCCTCCTCAGGATCGGAGACGGGGACGAATTCCTCGCGCTCGCTTCGGACCGCGATACGGCGTTCTCCGCGGCGAGGAACGGATTTTGGTTGCCTGATGGCAAAAAATGGTGGCGGGATGGAATGCCCCTCCTCGCGGAATGCCTCTGCGGGAAACCGGACGCGGAGAAGTCGAAACGAGCGCTCGCCCTGTTTTCCATCGACAAGGCGCCGAAATGGGCCTCGCGCCGAGTCATCGACTCCGCCTCGTCCGGAGATGCGCGGATGCGGATTCGGCTTATGGCCTTCTCGAGGTTCATCACGCGGAAAGACCGGGAGCGATACGCCGGGACGCTAGGGGGAGGCGGCTCGGGCCGCTCGATCTCCTTGACGACGATCCTCTACACCATCGCTTTCATCACGTTGTTCATCGTCGCCAGGTGCATGATGTCCGGCTCCCCTTAACGTCCCGCGCCTCCGCCTTCGATCGCGACCATCGCCCGCTCGAGGCTCTCCTCCACGCTCATCTCGCCCTCGAGCCTCAGGATCGGGCAGGAGAGCTTCCGCATCCAGTCCTCCTCGCTCGCCCGGCTCCGCATCCCCATGCCGCCCGCGTCGTATTCCATGGCCCAGGCGATGAATGTCTCGAATTGCTTCCGCAGGGGGCCGCCGGGGTCGACGCTCGGTCCGAAGCGCTCGCGCTCCCGCCGCTCGAGGCGCTCCCTCCTCAGCTCCGCCGGCTTCCAGACGTAGATCGCGAGCTCGAGACGGGGAATCAGGAAATCGCCCCAGCCCATCATCGATCCCGAGACGATCCAGTCGCCTTCGGGTTTCGCGTCCGCGGCGAGAAGGGCGATCCGCTCCTCGGTCGGCCGCTTCCGCATGAAAGGCGGCTCCGTGGGCATCCAGAAGTAGTCGTCTGAGTCGAGGAGGGGAACGCGGAGCTCGGCGGCGAGGGCCCGTCCCAGGGTCGTGGTTCCGGAGCCAGAGGGCCCGAGGAGGTGGATGCGCACGAGCCTAGACCGCCTGGGCGATGACGCAGACTAAGTAGCGCGACTCGGGGTAGCCGAGGAGGACGGGGTGGTCCTTCGACTGGCCGCGGATCTCCGCGATCCGGAGCGAGACGCCCGCGTCCCGCGCGGCTTCCCTGAGCATGGAGAGGAACTTGTCCGGTCCGAAGCGCTGGGAGCAGGCGGAGGTGACGATCCAGCCCCCGCGCTCGAGGACGGAGAGGCCGCGGAGGTTGATCTCCTTGTATCCGCGGAAGGCCCCCTCCTCCGATTCGCGGTCGCGCGCGAAAGGCGGGGGATCGAGCGAGACGAGACCGTACTTCCGCTTGCCGCGCTCGGCGTCCCGGAGGAAGTCGAAGGCGTTCTCGCGGATCAAGGACGCCCTAGCCTCGTCGAAGCCGTTGAGCGCGATATTCTCCCTCGCGAGCGCGATCGCCTCCTCGGAGGAATCGACGAAATCCGCGGATGCGGCGCCGGCCTTGAGCGCGGCGAGGCCGAAGCCCCCGGTATTGCAGAATGCGTCGAGGACGGTCCTCCCCTTCGCGTAGGCGGCGGCCGCGGCGCGATTATCCCGCTGGTCGAGATAGTGCCCGGTCTTGTGCCCCTTCTCGAAGTCGACCCGCATGAGGACGCCGTTCTCGTCGATGGCGAGGGAGCCGGGGCAGCCCGGGTCCGCCGAGCGGACCTCGCCTTCGAGCCCCTCTAAGGACCGCGCGTGCGCGTCGGACCGCTCGACGAGGAAGGCGCCGCTCAGGCGCTCGGCGAGCGCGCCGCGGACGTCCTCGCGCCGCGCGTCCGTCCCCGCGCAGAGGAGCTGGTAGACCGCGACGCGGCCCTCGCCCCGGACGCCGTTGTAGACGTCGACGATCAGCCCGGGCGCGCGGTCGGCCTCCGCGAAGAGGAGGCGGTAGGAGTCGCGCTCGGGATCGAGGAAGGATGCCCGGTACTCCATGGCCTCCGCGATCCGGCGCTTCCAGAAGCCGCGGTCGATCCCCTCCTTGGACCTCGTCGCGATCCTGACGCGGATCCTCGAGGCGGGACTGAAGAGACCGCGGCCGAGGTAGCGCTTCCGGGAGCTCTCCACGTCCACGGCGTCGCCCGGTCCGGGGTTCCCTTCCACGGCCCCTATCTCGTTGTCGTAGACCCAGGGATGGCCCGCGAGGATGCGTTCCTCCTCGCGGCGCGCGAGGATCACCCGAGCGACGCTCACGATTCCGCCCCCGGTTTGCTCCGCCTCACCTCGAGGAGGGGCGACGGCGCCTCCGCGGCCGCGCTCAGGCCCTCGTAGAAGCGGCGGAAGCCCTCCTGGGCGCGGAAGGGCGTCTCGCCCCGCGCGGGCGATCTCCGCGTCCACGCGCCGTCCGGCTGGAGGTCGTGGGCGTTCCGGTTGTCGTCGAAGTAGCGCTTCAGGATCCAGAGAGCCCGCTCGCGGCAAGCGCGGTCGAGCACGGGGAAGAGGAGCTCGATCCGCTTGTCCAAGTTGCGCTCCATCCAGTCGGCGCTCGAGAGGTAGAGCTCCTCGGCGCCGCCGTTCGCGAAATAGACGATCCGCGAGTGCTCGAGATAGCGGTCCACCACGCTCGTCACGCTGACGTTCTCGGAGAGGCCCTTCACGCCGGGCGCCAGCGCGCATATCCCGCGGACGTTGAGCCGCACCGTGACTCCCGCCCGCGACGCCCGGTAGAGCGCCCTGATGACCGCGATATCGGTGAGGGCGTTGAGCTTCGCGACGATGAGGCCGGGGTACTCCTGGCTCTTACGGGCGATCTCGCGGTCGATGAGGGCTATGATCCTGTCGCGGAGGTGGAAGGGCGCCATCGTGAGGCGCTTCCCCGCCTGGGCCTCGGAGTAGCCCGTGATCGCGTTGAAGAAGAGCGAGGCCTCGTAGCAGAATCCGCTCTCCGCGGTGAAGAGGGAGAGGTCGGAATAGATCCTCGCGGTGCGGTCGTTGTAGTTGCCCGTGGAGAGGTGGAGGTAGGGCCTGACCCCGTCGGCCTCGCGCCTCAGGACCATGGCGGCCTTCGCGTGCACCTTGAGCCGCGCGATCCCGTGCACGACGATGGCCCCCGCTCGCTCGAGGCGGCCCGCCCAGGAGATGTTCTTGTCCTCGTCGAACCGCGCCTTGAGCTCGACCACCGCGGTGACCTGCTTGCCCTTCATGGCGGCCCGCTCGAGGGCCTTCACGATCGGTGAGTCGCCGGAGGTCCGGTACAGCGTCATCTTGATCGCGAGGACGTCGGGATCGTCGGCGGCCTCCGAAATGAAGCGGACCACGGGGTCGAAGGACTCGTACGGCGTGAAGAGGAGGGCGTCGCCGCGCTTCAGTGCTTCCCAGATCGGCTCCTCGGCGGAGAGCGCCGCCGAGGGGAGGGGCGGCCATTCCTCGTTCCGGAGGGCCGATCGTCCCGGCTGGGACGCGAAGGGCATGAAGGCCCCGAGGTCGAGGGGCCCGTCCATCGCGTAGAGGTCCCGCTCCGCGAGGCCGAGCCGCTTCCCGAGGATCCCCGCGACCGCCTCCCCGCCCCGCTCGAACGCGAGGCGGACCGGCGCGGAGCTCTGCCTGTCGACGAGCACCTCGCGCATCGCCGAGAGGAAGTCCTCGTCGCGCTCCTCGTCGACGGCGAAGTCCGCGTCGCGGGTGAGCCTGACGCAGGCGCGCTCGCGCACCTTCCTTCCCTGGAAGAGGGCGGCCCCCCATTCGATCGCGAGGTCCTCGAGGAGGGCGTAATCCTCCCTCCCGTCCTCGGAGGGGAGCTTGATGAAGCGGGGGGAGCCAGGCGGCAGCTGGGCGAGCGCGAGATCCGGCCCGCCCTCGCCGCCGTCCAGGAGGAAGGCAGCGTGGATGCGGAGGTTCCCGATCGGCGGAAGCCCCTCGGAGGCCGGGGCGCGCACGGGAGAGAGGAGATGGAAGACGTCCCGCATGAAGTACGCCTCGAGGTAGGCGCGCTGGGCGGGCGTCCAATCGCGCGGACGCGTGAAGCGGAGCCCGGCCTTCGCGAGCCCCGGCAGGACCGACCGCGATAGCGTCTCGTACTGCGCGTCGATGATCTCCCTCGAGCGGGCGGAGATCGCCTCGAGCAGCTCGGCGGGAGCCAGTCCCGAGGGATCGAGGGCGTCGGGCCGCTCGGCCGCGAGGCGCTTGAGGCCGGCCACGCGGACCATGAAGAACTCGTCGAAGTTCGACGCCACGATGCAGAGGAAGGAGAGCCTCTCGAGGAGGGGCAGGGACTCCTCGCGGGCCTCCGAGAGGACGCGGGCGTTGAATTCGAGCCAGGAGAGCTCGCGGCTGAAGAACTCCCGGACGCGGGGCCGCTTCACGACAGGGCCGCCTTGAGCCCGAAGGCCTCCTCGAGGAGGTTCGCCTTCTCGGCGAGCGAATAGCGCTCGAGCGAGAGGTCCGCCGAGCCTTTCGCCCGGATGACTATGCCGGCGTCGGTCCGCTCGATGGAACCGATGACGACGCGCTGGCCGTGGCCGCGATCCAGCGCGTCAGCGACGCGGAGGATGGCCGCGAGCTTCATCACCGTGATCCGCGCTCCGGGGGGGAGGCTCGTGAAATTGGGATGGCTCGGCTGGGGCGTCTGCTTGCGGTGGTAGCGCACCACGTTGGAGAGGATCGCCGCGTCGTCCCTCCTCAGCCCGAAGATTTCCGAATTCGCCACGATGTACTCCGAGTGCTTGTGGTGCCCGCTCGTCTTGATGAAGGTCCCGATGTCGTGGAGGATCGCGCCTACCTCGAGGAGGAGCCGCTCGTGCGGGCCCAGGCCGTGGTCGGCCTGGAGGAAGTCGAAGAGCGCGAGCGAGAGGGAGGCCACGTGGAGGGAATGGGCCTCGTCGTAGCGGTAGCGGCTCCCGAGGGCCTTGGCGGAGGCGATCACCTGCGCGCGGTACTCCTCCTCCTCCTCGAGCCCGGCGGATCCGGCGGATATGCTCACGAGCATGCCCTCGCGGATGCTCGCGTCCGGCACGATCACCTCGTCCGCGCTCGTCTCCTCCAGGAAGAGCCGCGCCACGCGGAGCCCGGGCGCCATCCCCTCGGTCTCGGAGAGCGGCACCCTGAGCGCGGCAGCGAGGTCCTCGGGCTTGGCGGCGGCGATCTCCTCCTCGAACCGGAGGAAGGACGCCCGCGGCACCGTCCAGTAGGATTCCCCCGCCCGCTTCCCGACGCGCTCGGCCGCGATGCGGGCGTCCGACCCGATGCAGATGAAGTTCCGGACGCCCTTGAGCTTGAATTCCGTGGAGAGCCGCTCGCAGGCCGTGGCGATCCCCTCCTCGATGAGGCGCGAGAGGAAGCGGCCCGTGCCGGAGGCGTCCTTGGACTGCTGCTGGATCCTCACCGTGCCCACGCCGAGGGAGTGCGCGGCGGCGATGCGGTTCCGCTTGAGGAGCATGATCTCCGTCGAGCCGCCCCCCACCTCGATCACCATGGAATTGGACTTCGCCATCTCCGCGAGGTGGTCCTTGAGGGCGTGCCTGATCGCGAGGTGCATGAGCCTGATCTCCTCGATGCCCTCGACCGTTTCCACGCGGAAGCCGGACTGGAGCGCGACGCGGTCCATGAAGGTCTCGCGGTTCCGCGCCTCCCTGATCGCGCTCGTCGCGATGCAGGACGCGTCCTTCGGATCCACGCCCCATCCGAGGAGGAGCTCCCTGAAGCCCTTGAGGATCGCGAGGCAGCGCGAGGCCGTCTCGCGCGAGATCGTGCCCGTCGTGAACACGTCGCGCCCCAGGGCGAGCGGTTTCCCGGCGCGGTCGACCACCTCGAACCCGCCCTTCCCGTCCACGCGCGCGAGGAGGAGCCTGATCCCGGTCGATCCGATCTCGACGACCGCGATCGGGCCCGCCGCGCGCTCCGCGGCCTCGCCGTCGCTCACGCCTCCGCCTTTCCGGAGCCCTCGGCCGCGAGGAGGACGGCGCCCGTGGCCACCGCGAGGTCGCCCAGCTTCGAGACGAGGACCTTCACGCCCTTCGCGATCCCGGGCATCAGGTGCGCCCGCATGGACGCCTCGGCGGTCTCCCGGAAGAGCTCTCCGAACCGGGACATGATCCCGCCGCCCAGGACGATGGCCTCCGGATCGAGCACGTTCGCGATATTGGCCATGCCCACGCCCGCCCAGTGCGCCGCGCGCTCCACGATCCTGCGGGCCTGCGGGTCCTTCCGCTTGAGCGCCGCCTCTATGGTTCCCGATCGGTATTTCCTGAAATCGGTGCCCGCCGCCTCGAGGAGCTCCGGGGACCTTCCCGAGGCGGCCGCCGCGACCGCCTCCTTCGCCATGGCCGTCCGCGAGCAGAGCGCCTCCAGGCATCCGTACTGCCCGCAGCCGCAGGCCGCGCCGCCCTCGGACACGATCATGTGCCCGACCTCGCCCGCGTGCCCGTGCGCGCCCCGCATGAGCTTCCCGTCCACGATGATCCCGCCGCCCACGCCCGTGCCGATGAACAGCCCGACGACGTGCTTGAAGCCCACCGCCGCCCCGGCCCGGTACTCGCCCCAGAGGCCGGAGACCACGTCGTTGACCAGGTACGCGGGCGCGCCCATCGCGGCCGAGAGGAGGGGCCCCATCGGATAGTCCCGGAGCCCCAGGTTCGGCGCCAGGATGATCTTCCCCGATTCGCCGTCGATCGGGGCCGGCACCGCCACGGCCACACGCTCCGCCTTCGCCGCGCCCGCTTCCGCGAGCGCCTCGGCCGCCAGGGCGGCTATGCCCTTCACGACCGCGTCGTCGCCCTTGTCAGAGGGCGTCTTCCCCTTCACCGTCGCGAGGGGCTTCATGTTACCGTCGAAGGCCGCGACGAGGATCTTCGTCCCGCCCAAATCGACGCCTATGCTGACGCTGACGCCCTTTCCGCCCATCTCGGCCTCCTCTTCCATAGTAGCCTTCCCGGCCTCCCCCCTTCAAGCGATACGGATGCCGGAATCCCCTCCCGGCCCCGTTGAACCCGGAGCCGGCTCCTTCCGCGCCTTGACATTCCCAAGCCTTTTTCGCTACGATGGCGTCCTCTTAGTCGGGGGTGTAGCTCAGTTGGCTAGAGCGTTTGAATGGCATTCAAGAGGTCAG
>CAYNQK010000084.1:0-13455 GCA_964399285.1 uncultured Spirochaetales bacterium
CTGGGACGAGGGCGGCAACGCCACCTTCCTCACGAACAGCCAGATGGGCAAGAAGGAATCGCTCGAGGACACGGCCAAAGTCCTCGGTCGCTACTACGACGGCATCCAGTTCCGCGGCTTCAGCCAGAACACCGCCGAGATCCTCGCGCGGCATTCGGGCGTGCCGGTGTGGAACGGCCTCACCGACGAGGACCATCCCACGCAGGTGCTCGCCGACCTCATGACGATGCGGGAGGAACGGAAGGGCTCGCTCGAGGGAGCCGTCCTCCTCTACGCCGGCGACGGCAGGAACAACATGTCCAACGCCCTTCTCATCGGCTGCGCCAAGATGGGGCTCACGTACCGGATTCTCTCTCCGCAGGAGCTCTGGCCGAGGAAGGACCTCCTGGACGAGGTCAAGCGCGTCTGCGGCGAGAGCGGCGGCAAGATCGAGCTCTATTCCATCGCGGACAAGGCGAAGGCGCTCGCGGGCGTGGATTTCATCTATACCGACGTATGGGTTTCCATGGGCGAGGAGGACAAGATGGAGGAGCGGATCAGGCTTCTCGAGCCTTACCGCGTCACGCGGGAATTCCTCTCCCTCACAGGCAAGCCGGGTACGGTATTCCTCCATTGCCTGCCCGCCAACCACGATACGGAAACGGATACGGGACGGGACGCCTTCGAGACCTACGGCATCAGGGAGATGGAGGTCACCGACGAAGTCTTCCGCGGCCCGGCTTCGAGGGTTTTCGATCAGGCGGAGAACCGGATGCACACGATAAAGGCGATCATGGTCGCGACGCTGATAGGGCAGTCGTAGAGAAAGCGGTTCTGAAATAAACGAAATAGCGCGCGGGGCTGTCATATGCGGCTCCGCGCTTTTTTGCTCTCACTGAATAGTTAGGGGAAATATCGCGCAGAGCTCGCAAAGAAGAGAGGCACAATTTTCGTCCCTTTCTGAAAGTCTCTGCTTCTCTGCTCGCGAAGAATTGATCTCGCGCAGAGCTCGCAAAGGCGCAAAGAAGAGAAGAGAGGTAGGCTTTCTTTCTCTAGCGCATCTCAACAATGTTCCTTATTGCTTAATTATTAGTACTCGATAGGACATACGTAGAGAATGTTTTATCTGCTTTGCGAGCTTTGCGCGAGTATTCTTTATTTACTAACAGAATGCCTGATAAATGTTATATGAGCACATTCATTTTACCCTCGCCTGTAATACTGCCTTACTCATCCCATACGATCCTATGCCAAAAGCTCTTCAGGGTTTATAAATGCCAATCCCTCCGAATCAGCCGGTTCCTCGAAGAACGCGTTAAGGGAAGAGAGTTGGTCTATCGTGAACGAGTAGGTTTTATCGGTAGAGGAGTTCCGGGCCTTGACGCGTCGTTTCTGCTCGTCATCGGAAAGGGGTAAATAAACGAAGACGACGTTTCTCCCCTTGAAGCGCTCGGCGCCGGCGCGTCTATCCGCCTTCGACCAGAAACCGAAGTCCATGACCACGGGAATGCCTGAATCCAGGACTTGATCGGCGATAGAATACGCGTACTCGGCGCAGGTCGCGAGGGCTTTTACGTATCGCTCGCGCCCGAGGGTTTGGCCGAAGAGCGGTTCCATGAGTTCGTCCAGGTTGAAGACGACCGCGCCGGTCCTTCCGCGGATGCGGCGTGCGACGAACGTTTTGCCCGAACCGATCTTGCCGCAGAGGAAATAGGCAGCTGGCGGATTATGATCAATGCTCGTCATATCGATAGCATACCATTATTTCTGCGCCGGAAGTACTTCTTGGCGATCCGTCCGATGGGACCGGATCAGCCGCGCCGTCCTCGGAAGAATAGGATGATAGAGTGCCAAGCGCGCTTGAAGATGTTCCCGCGAGGAACGTCGGACGCGGAGACTAGGGGAATGCGCTTGATCACCCTGCCGTCGATGGAGAAGACGACCTCGCCGAGGGCCTGTCCCGCGATGACGGGGGCGATGACGTCCTCGTCGGCCTGGACGAAGAAGCGAAGTCGGGATTCATCCGCTTTATGGACGGTCGCCGCCGCTTCGGCCTTGAGAGTGGCCGTAACGAACGAGGTTTTCCCCTTCCATACCCTGACGCTGGGCAGGGCGCCTATGTCGGGGCGAACGGTCACGAAGGAGTTGAAACCGTAATCGAGGAGACGCGACCCGTTGTCGGCCCTGGTCTTGGATCCCTCGGCGGTCGATACGCCGTAGCCTCCCAGGATGACCGCGATGAGGCGCGTACCGGAACGATGCGCGGTGAGCGCGATGTTGTATCCGGACTCGTCGATGTAGCCCGTCTTGAGGCCGTCGCATCCAGGATAGTCGCGGACGAGGGTATTCCTGTTTTCCTGGTAAACCGGCCGCTCGGGCCCGGTGTAGCCGGGCTGCATGTTCTTGAGGAGGGGGAACGAGAGGCTCCAACGGGAATGGAGGTCCCTCAGGGCCTCGGGATGGAGCTGGACGTATTGCCTGCAGAACTCCGCGAATTCACGGGCCGTGGTCATGTTCCGCTCCGAGAGGCCGGACGGTTCGACGAATCTCGTTTTGGAGAGGCCCATGGACCTGGCCTCGGCGTTCATGTCCTCGGCGAAATCCTCGATGCTGCCGGAGAGGGCGCGCGCTACCGCGAACGCGGCGTCGTTGCCCGAGGGGATGGCGAGGCCGACGAGGAGCTCGCCGAGCGTGACGCGCATCCCGCCGCCCAGGAACATGAGGCTGGAACGGTAGGGGAGCTCGGGGTAGCAGTCTTCCTTCAGGATGGGGATGTAATCATCGAGCGAATAGCGGCCCTCGGCGATCGCGTCGTACGCGAGGTGGATCGTCATCAGCTTGGTGAGGGACGCCGGAGGTATGGGGATGTCAGCGTCCTTCTCGTAAAGGACGTCCTGGGTCGCCGCGTCGATCATGATCGCGGAGCGGGCGAGGATGGAAGGCGGGCCGTCGGGAGGCGGGGGAGCGGCCGCGTCTTCGCCGGAGGCGGCGAAGGGCAGGATGAAGAACGCCGTTAGGCTGAGCGTGGAGGAGAGGAGCGTTCGAACGGACCCGCTCGGGCCTCGGTGCGCGCGGAAGGACAAGCTCTCTCCTCAGAATTCGGCGAGCTTGGAAGCGCGCGGATAGGGGATGACGTCCCTGATGTTCGCCATGCCGGTGACGTACTGGACGACGCGCTCGAAACCGAGGCCGAATCCCGAGTGGGGCACGGAGCCGAATCGGCGGAGGTCGAGGTACCAGCGGTAGTCCTCGGGACGGAGCTTCCTGCGCTCGATCTCGGCGACGAGGGCGTCGAGGCGCTCCTCGCGCTCGGAGCCTCCGATGATCTCGCCGATGCGCGGGACGAGCACGTCCATGGCGCGGACGGTCTTCCCGTCCTCGTTCTGCCTCATGTAGAAGGCCGTGATGTCGCGCGGGTAGTCCGTGACTATGACAGGGCCCCCGACGACCGACTCGGTCAGGTATTTCTCGTGCTCGCTCTGGAGGTCGCAGCCCCAGTAGGGCTTGAACTCGAAGGCAGCGGCGTTCTTCTCGAGCGTCTTGACCGCCTCGGTATAGGTCATGTGGGCGAAGGCGCTCGACTTGACCTTCTCGAGCGTGCCGATGACGCCCTTCTGGACGCGATCCTCGAAGAACCGCATGTCGTCCGCGCACTTATCCAGGACCCAGGAGAAGAGGTACTTGAGGAAGTCCTCGGCGAGGGCCATGTCCTCCTCGAGCCTGGCGAAGGCGACCTCGGGCTCGATCATCCAGAACTCCGCGAGGTGGCGGGTGGTGTTGGAATTCTCCGCTCGGAAGGTGGGGCCGAAGGTGTAGATCCTTCCCAGGGCGCAGGCGTAAGTCTCCCCGTTGAGCTGCCCCGAGACCGTGAGGCCGGCCCGCTTCCCGAAGAAGTCGTCAGAATAGTCGGGGGCCTTGCCGGACTTGGCGAGGGCCTCGAGATCGAGGGTGGTCACCTGGAACATCTCGCCGGCGCCCTCGCAGTCGCTCGCCGTGATGATGGGAGTATGGACGTACTGGAAGCCGCGCTCATTGAAGAACGAGTGGACTGCGAAGGCGAGCTGGCTTCTCACGCGGGTCACGGCGCCGAAAGTGTTGGTCCTCGCCCTGAGGTGGGATATTTCCCTGAGGAACTCAAGGGAGTGCGCCTTCTTCTGGAGCGGATAGGAATCCGCGGGAGCGTCGCCGAGGACCTCGAGGGAGGAGGCCTTCACCTCCGACGCCTGGCCGGCGGCGGGGGAGGGCACGAGCTTTCCCTTGACCTCGACGCTCGCGCCCGTCTGGACTGATTGGAGCGCGCCGTCGGCCACGCCGGCCTCGAAGACGCACTGGATGCCCTTGAGCGAGGACCCGTCGTTGACCTCGAGGAAGGTGGCGTTCTTGGCCTCGCGCTTGGTCCTGACCCAGCCTTTGACGGCTATCTCCCTGCCGTCGGCTTCCGACTTGAGAATATCCTTGATGAGCGGAACGAGCATGGCAACCCCCGCTTAGTGGTACCATGGAAGGGAAATCATAGTCAAATGCCGCCTGGAAGTGGTATATTGTCCCCGCCATGAAAGAAACGAAGACGGCCTACCTCCTCTGGCTGTTCAGCCTCCTCGGCTTCTGCGGAATCCATAGGTTCTACCTGGGCAAGATCGGAACGGGGATCCTCTGGCTCTTAACGGGGGGCCTTTTCGGCATCGGCGCTCTGTACGATCTCGTAACCATGCCCGCCCAGGTGAGGGAGGCGAATTTCCAGCTATACGCGCGGAAAACGCTCGACTACGGCGGACAGGCGCTGCTCGATCAGCCCCAGCGGGTCCAAAAGGAAAGCATCGAGAAGGTCATCCTCCGCTGCGCGAAGAGGAATTCCGGCTTCGTTACGCCCGCCGAGGTCGCCCTTGAAGGGAACGCGGGCATCGAAGAGGCGCAGGCGGCCCTCGAGAAGCTCGCCGGGAAGGGCTTCGCCGAGATGCGCGTAAGGACGAACGGCGTCGTGGTCTACGTATTCGCGGAGTTCCAGCGCGAGGGCGCTGCGGACTTCGCCGTATAGGTGTATGCATAGGGCGCCGCTAGGCGCGTAAACCGATAGGCGCGTGAACGATTCGATAAACTCCATTGGAGGAAACGATGCCCGAGATAGAATACGCCATCGTGAGGCACGTCGGCGTGCTCGCGGAGTCCGGCAAAGGCTGGAAGAAGGAGCTCAACGTCGTATCATGGAACAAGAGGGACCCCAAGTACGATATCCGCGAATGGGATCCGGGTCACGAGAAGATGGGAAAGGGGCTCACGCTCACGAAAGAGGAAGCGGAGGCCCTCGTCGCGCTTCTCAAGGGAGATCTCGAATCCGCTGGCGGGCCGGGAAAGGCGTAGGTTCGCCGTGATCGACATTTTCACCGACGGAGGCTGTTCGGGAAATCCCGGTCCGGGCGCATGGGCGTACGTCATGCGGACCGCGGCCGGCGAAACCGAGGAATCCGGCTACGATCCGGCCACGACGAACAACAAGATGGAGCTGACCGCCGTCATCAAGGCGCTCGAGAAGGCGAAGGCCTCGGGTAACGCGGACGGCGTGCGCGTCCACACAGACAGCCAGTACGTCAAGAACGGCATCACCGAGTGGATTAAAAAGTGGAAACGGAACGGATGGCTCACGAGCGGCAAGGAGCCCGTGAAGAACCGCGAGCTCTGGGAGCGGCTCGACGCTCTCGCTTCCGCGCTCGAGCCTACCTGGACCTGGGTGAAGGGCCACGCTGGCCATCCAGAGAACGAGCGCTGCGACGCCCTCGTCAGGTCCCGCATGGGCATCTAGCGGGCATCGCTGACCTAAGCGCTTCTATCCGGCGTCATCCACGGAAGTCATCTAGCGCGGCATTCAGGCCTATATCTCTCACTTAGCCTCAGCCCAAGAACCTCATCGTCGCCGAGATCGCGAAGGCGATCATGGCGGCCGAGAGGAGGAAAAGGAGAAGGGCCTTCCCGTCGGAAACGGATTCGCTCCCGTCCTTGGATCTCCCGCGCTCGGCGAGCCCGGCGACGGCGAGGACGTTCGCCATGAGCGACGATGCGGCTCCGCTGTACGCAGGAACGCTCGCTCGCTTAGCGAGGATTCCACCGGCTACTGCGCAGGCGATCGGCGGGACGAGGGCCGCCGCGAGCGGAATGACGCCGAACGCGTACAGGAAGAAAACGGCCGTCTCCGCGCCGATGCCCGCGAAGGATATGATCCTCCCCGTCCTCCCGAGGCTCTTCAGCGTCAAAATGACGAAAGCGGTTCCGGACGCGAGAGCGAACGCCGAATAGGCGATTGCCGCGGCCGTTCTCCCGAGCGGCGCGAGCGAGAAGGCCTTTCCGAGCGACGAGAATACCGTATTCGTGGAAAGCCAGGGCACGTACGTCACGAGAACGAGTACTCCGAACTGTACGAGGAGGAAGGGGGCGATGCTCCTGTAGATTTTCGTGAGGGGGCGGTCGAAGGTGTAGCTCGCGAGGAAAAGGTTCATGCCCACGGGCGGGGTGAGGAAGCCGATGCAGAGGTTCACGAGGAAGATCGACGCGAGGTGCACGGGCGCGATGCCGAAATGTGCGGCGATCCCGAAGAGGAGCGGAGCCACGACGGTGATAGCCGAGAAAATGTCGAGGAAGCATCCGACGACGAGGAGGAGGAGATTCAGGATGACGAGGAAGGCGAATTTGCTCGTCACGAAGGAGGATATCCAGGCGGTGATGACGGAGGGGAGGTCCACGAGGATGATATACAGGGAGAGGCCGCGCGCGGCGAGCAGGATGATGAGCGTCCCTCCGACGACGGACAGGGCCTTGAGCATGATGCCCGGAAGCGCCTTGATCGGTATCTCCCGCTTGACGAGGACCTCCACGGCGAGCGCGTATACGAGGGAGAAGGACGCGGTCTCGGGAATGGTGGCCCAGCCGAGGGCGTATGCGGCGAAGATGCCGACGGGGAGGAGGAGTTCCCAGGCCGCGTCGACGATAGCCGCCCGGGCGGAGAGGAAATCGAAGCGGATGCGGGGCGCCTTCATGCGGAGCGAGAGGAGGATCCCCGCCGTGCACATAGCGACGACGAGGATGAGCCCGGGGAGGGCCGTGGCGCGGAAGAGGTCCCATATGTCGATGCTTCCCGACACCACCGAGTAGATGATCACGGCGAGGCTCGGAGGGAGGAGCGCTCCGATCGATCCTGAAGAGGTGAGGAGTCCGTGGGTGAATTTGTCGTCGTAGCCCCCGGACCCCGAGAGGATTATCGCGAGGATGCCGCCGAGGGCGAGGATGGTGATGCCCGAGGCGCCGGTGAACGTCGTGAAGAAGGTGCAGGCGAGGACGGAGACGATGATCATCCCGCCGGGCAGCCAGCCGAAGAGGCTCTTGAACACCTCGATGAGGCGCTTGCCCGCGCCGCTCTCGGATAGGACGTATCCCGTGAGGGTGAAGAGCGGGAGGGCGGGGATCATGTCTCCCCTGAGGAAGAGGAGGGGCTCCGAGGGGAGGGACATGATGGGCATGGCGTCTCGCGTGAAGAACGAGAACGCGAGCCCTCCGAGGAGAGTGAAGATGGGCGCGCCCGTGAAGGCGCTCAGGACGAGGACGACGACCCAGGCGGGGTGGATGAACGAGTAGGCGCCCAGCACGGCTTCATATGCCCCGAGGAGGGCTCCGGGTACCTCCCCGCGCGAGGACATGAACTCGACGAGGGCGGGGAATCCGAGAAAGAGTCCGAGCGGATAGGCGACGGCGGCCGCCGCCAGCTTCGCCTTCGCGGGTATCTTGGCTTGCGTGATGAAGTAGACGGACATCACGAGGAAGGCGAGCGGCATGACGGCCGTGAGGATCCGCTCCGGAATGAAGAGGACGCGACGGTCCCAGGGGACGCCGGCGAAGATGAAGGCGAGGGAGCTCGCGAGGTAGACCACGGACACGGCCGAGGCTATCGCCGCATTGAAGGCGAGGAGGGCGTCGCGCGCGCGGCCCCCGAGCCGGTCCGCGAGGAGCCCCACGTTCAGGTGCTTGCCGTCCCTAGTGGTGAGGATAGAGGCGGAGAAGCAGAGCGCGATGACGGAAAACGACACGAACACGTGGGAATCCCGGATGCCGCCAGAGCCCGGGACGATTTTCTGGATGATCTTGTCGAAAAAGGGGACGAACAGGATGACCGCGAGGGAGGCGAACGCGATTCCCTCCTCCAGCCAGAGGACGAGGCGCGGTTTCGATCTCATTTCCGCGCCTTGCGGTGCTCGGCGATGGATTTTCCGATGAGATCGAGCATCTCCTTGGTGTACACGGTTCCCGTGCCCTTCTCCACGGCCTTGGCGAATTCCTCCCTCCAGAGGGAGAGCTCCGCGTCAGAGAGGCTCGTCTCGGAGAGGCCGTAGCCCTTGAGGCTCGCGATGATTCCGTCCTCTTTAAGGATGAATTCCGAGGAAATGCTCTCGGCCGCGTCGACGCAGGCCTCGGCGAAGGGGCCCTTGAGGTCTTCTGGTATCTTGGCCCAGGCTCGGTTGGATAGGATGACGCCTCCGATGACGGGGCAGACCCTGAGGCCGACCATGCGGCTCCCGACGTCCTTGAAGGACGACCACTGGTACGAGAGGTAGGTCGGCGTCGTGTAGAAGACGTCGACCGACTTGGCCTGGAGCTGCTGGAGAATGGTGGTCATGGGGGCGAGCACTACGGAGAGGCCGGCGTACTTGTAGAGCTGGATGAGCTCCTTCTCGTAAGGATTGACGGCCACCCGGTATTTCCTGAGGTCGGCGGGAGTTCTGATCTCGTACCTCGAGAAGAACCGTATCCAGCCGATCGTCGCGAACGCGACCGAGCGGTAGCCCTTCGCGGCGAGCTTGTCGCGCATGAAGGGCGCGGCGGTCTTCATCACGTATTCGAGCTCCGCCTGGTCGAAGATGAGCGCCGGCGCGGAGATCGCCATCGCCTCGGGGGAGATGTGCGTGAGGCCGAAGGTGTCGAAGAGGGCGCCGTCGAGGAGCCCGGTATCCATCTTCTGGCGCATGCCCTCCTCGTCGCCTTGGGAGCCGTTATGGTAGACCTTGAGCGACACTCTGCCGTTCGACAGCTTTAGGACGTCAGCGGCGAGCTTGGACATCCCCGCGCCGATGGGCGTGTTCTCAGGCGCTTGCGAGGCTATCCTGAGGCTCACGGCCGGGGCCGCGCACGCGGCGGCGGCCGCAAAGAGGAAGATGGCGGCGGCGAGTCTCCTCGTCATGTCGTGGCGCTCCTTTTCGCTATCGCGCCGCGGCGAAGGGCCGCGGCGACGCGTATCGTCGTTCGTGGACGTCATTCGAGGAAGAAGTCGTCCATATGCGCGAGATAATGGGATGCCGTCCTCTGGGAGAGGACGGTCATGAGCCGCGTATCGGGATCGTCGTCCGGATTAATGGCGAGGGCCCTCTCCATGAGCGCCCTGAAGGACGCGGAATCCTGGGCGGGCACGGCGGTGGCCATGGCGTAGGAGATGAAGGTGCCCGCGGATTTCTCTCCGCTCAGCTTGAGCGAGAGCCGGTAGAATTCGTCGACGCGGGACTTTTCGCCCCCGAGGACCTCCGGAACGCCAGCGTGGAATGAAATGAAGAAATCGGGGATCGCGCATTTCATGAAGGAGGGCTCGAGCTCGAGCGCGCGCTCCATGAGGGCCTTGGCGGCGGGTACGCGCATGGAGAGGGGGATGTCCATGGGATCGAGGGCGAAGGCCGCGGCGGTCCCGGCCGAATACCAGTAGAGGTAGGGGACCCACGCGCGCTTCATGGATCGAGCGGCGGCCTCCGCCTTGGCCGCGTCCGTGGTCGCTCCGCGCCAGGAGCGCTCGATGGCGGACCCGACGAAATTCGCCCCGCGCTTGTAGAAGTTGAGCGCGCGCTTCTTGGCGAGGGCCTTCTCCTCGTAGCGCTCGTCGCCCATGAGGATCGCCGGGCCCTCGATGAAGGCGTTGGCGTACATGATATAGGCGGAACCGACGGTGAGGGAGAGCTCCCGGTCGTCGGGGTCCGAGGCGAGGAGCGCTTCCAGGGCCTTGATGAGGGTGGGGAGGGCGTCCGCGACTATCTCGGGGTCGTTCTCCCGCATGAAGACGCCGAGCGCGCCGCTTCCTCCGCCCGAGCCGACGGCCTTGGCCGCCACGGAGGTCAGCGAGCAGGAGACCGAGAGGAGGGCGGCGAGGCCGAGAGCCGCGTGGCGGACGGCGGAACGGGCATTCGATATCATCGTGCGTCCATTCTGAATCCTCGCGGGGATTTTGTCAAAGGCGGCCCGATGCTCAGGGCCGCTCGCCGAGCAGGGACTTGAGCTCCTGGATGTCCCGGACCAGCTTGGCGCGATCGAGGCCCTGGAAACGCCTGGGGACCATTTCGCGGCTCGTGCACTCGAGGACGGCCACGAGGTTCTGGAGCTCGATCTCGTAGGGATAGGCGGGGGGCACGAAATCGGCCATGGTCTCCTCGAGGTCCTCCTTGGTGACGAAGGTCCGGTCCTCCATGGCGGCCTTGAACTTCGCGCGGATGAGGACGGCCTCGAGGTCCGCGCCCGAGAATTCGTGCTTGAAGCGCTTCAAGAGGTCGGGGACTGAGAATTTCCTGATGGAGAGGTCGAGCTTCCGCACGAGGGTGTCGAAGAGGGCTTCCTTCTCGGCGTCGGAGTCGGGGTAGAAGAGCGCGAGGTGCTCCTCGGCCCTTCCCTGGCGCTTCAAGTCGATGGGAATGAGGTCGGGCCGGCAGGTGATGAGGAACCAGATGATCTTGCCGCGGTAGGCCGTGTTGCCCATGAAGCTCGCGATCTGCGCGAATATCCTGTTCGAGGTGCCCGAGTCGCCTTCCTGGTTGCGGTCCCCGAGGAACGCGTCGGCCTCGTCGATCATCACCGCCACGGGCGCCATGGCTGCGAGGATGTTGAGGACCTTCTCGAGGTTGGACTCGGTGACGCCCTGCCACTGGGAGCGGAAGTTCCTGAACTTCACCATCGGGACGCCGATCTCCCCGGCGAAGGCCGACACCATGAAGCTCTTTCCCGTCCCTACCGGACCCGCGATGAGGTAGCCCATGGGGAGGACGTCGAGCCTTCCATGCTTGATGGCCTTTGAAGCGCTCTTGAAGCGCTTCTTCACGAAGTCGTGCCCGGAGACGTAGGAGAGGTCGTGGCCCGTCTCGAGGAATTCGAGGAGGCCGGCCGCCTCGTTCTCGATGATCTCCTTCTTGCGGGCCCTGAGGTAGTCCATCCCGATGACGCGGTCCTCCTGGTAGGACTCCGCGGCGAGCTGGTTGAGGTTCACGAGGTTGAGCCCGCTCGTGACCTGGGCCATGGCGTACGAATCGATGCCGCGCTCCATGTTGAGGGTCCCGCGCTTCTCGAGGAAGAGGAGGAACTGCTCGCGCACCTTCTCGTCGGGGATGGGGATCCGCACCTTGATGGTCGTGGGGGAGGAGGCGATGCGCGGGGAGATGTCCGCGAGGTTCTCCGTGAGGAGGATCACGGAAACGTCGCCCCGCGTGAAGATGGGATCGTGCGACCAGCGGTTCAGGGTGACGAGGGCGTAGCGGTCCTCGTCCGTGAGGCGGGAGAGCTCCGCTGCGGGGATGACCGTCTCCGCGTAGTCCGCGATGAGGACGATGCGGAGCTTCTCCTTGATGCGCGCGAGGAAGTACCGCTCCAGGTGCGGGAAGGCCTTGGCCGGGTCGGGATTGAGGAACTCCTCGGGCTCCGCTCCGGGATACCGTGCGGCCATGTCCTTGAGGTACTCGTCCTTCATGGCCTGGCTTCCGAAGGAGACGCCAGATGAGCGGTCGTAGTAGACGATGATGTCCCGGTTTCCGAAGAGGACCTCGGCGATGTACTCCTGGATGCGCGCGAAGAGGAACTCCCCCTCCTTCATCTTGTGCGGGAGGAAGTCGCGTATGTTGCCGTGGACGATGTAGAGGTTCGCCGTCTTGGAGCAGTACTTGTAGGAGAGCTCCTGGGCCCAGGACGGGAGGATCTTGATGAAAGGCAGGTTCTTGACGATGAGCTGTTCGGCCATGTCCCCTCCGGCGCCAAGTATAGCGCGGAGCGCGCGCGAGAGGAAGTCCGAGGTGGAAAAAAGGGATCGCGGAACCCCGTCCGCCCATCGGCATCGGCCATCGGACGCTTGCGTCCCTGGCGTGTCCACGGAAGGCGCGCGAACGCGCCGATCCTTGACCTAGTCTGAAAAATCAAGTAATTTTGCTCATCCTATTCGAGCAGAGGGAGTCTCATGGCTTATAAGATCACCGACGCGTGCGTGAACTGCGGGGCTTGCGAGGGCGAGTGCCCCTCCAGCGCCATCTCCGAGAAGAACGGGGCGCGCTGGATCGATCCGGACGCCTGCGTGTCCTGCGGCGCCTGCGTCGAATCCTGCCCCACCGAGGCCATCGTCGCGGACTGAGTACCGCGATGCGCTGCGCGAGCTCGGGAATTCCCGAGCGCCGCGCGATCGATGGCGATGAGGCCGCGTCCCCGGGACGCGGCCTTTTTTTTTATTCCACGCGGAACGATCCGGCGGGCTATCAGCGCGCGTCCGGATCCGGTATCCGTGATTTAACGCTTTTGGCATGCTATATTCTGGATAATCATTAGGAATTCGCACGGAGGAAAAACATGAAGAAAGCGATAATCGCGATTGTCGTCCTTACCC
The DNA here is from genome assembly GCA_964399285.1 of uncultured Spirochaetales bacterium. Taxonomy (GTDB): domain Bacteria; phylum Spirochaetota; class Spirochaetia; order Treponematales; family JBGSOB01; genus CAYNQK01. Next base: position 12,629 of record CAYNQK010000084.1, read on the forward strand.
TCGTTACCGCATCCGTCTCCTCGCAGACGAGGATCTTCGGTATCGGCGCTTCCTACGTCTTCCAGGGTTACGGATACGATGGTACGCTCGGCGAGGAATCCCTGAAGGCGCAGTCCATCGGGCTCAATTTCATGAATTTCACGGGCGGTTTCATCGGCATGTATTTAACCGGGGACCTTGGCTACGTCCTGAGCGCGGAGCATTCCGTCGCTGGCGTCGATGCATCGTACCGGTTCAGCGATTTCAGCCTTCAACTCGTTTTGAACGGATTCACGGGCCTAGGATTCAAGCTGGAGCTCGGCTCGGTCACGGCGATCGTGGGAGGCGGGCTGGGCTTCGACATAACGGCGATTCTCGGGGACGAATACCTTGATGAGTATTTCGGATTCACGGCGATCGGGATGGGCCCCGGCATCGCGGCGTCGTTCATGTTCTCGCTGAGCGAGAATTTCGGTTTTTACGCAGGCATACGCGGAACCTACGAATTCCTCGAGACACTGCACGCGCTCGAATCGGAATCGGAAGGCCTGCGCTTCAAGGGCGGGCTCAGCATCGTTCCGAGCGTCGGGATGACGATCAGGACTTGAGCGCGGCTCAGCTGCAGCCCGTCGTTCCCCCGCACGTTTCGCATTTCAGGCAGGTACCGTTCCTCACCAAGGTGAAGTGGCCGCAGACGGGGCAGGGGTCGCCCTCGTAGCCGCGGGAGCGCGCCTCTTCGACCTTCTCCCGGTGCTGCTTGCGCGTGGCCTTCTTCGCGTCGGCCTTGCCGCGTTCGCCAGGCTGGGCGGATTCGTCCTGGGTGGCGGTGGAGAGGAGGTCCTCGGGCT
>CAYNQK010000085.1:0-13424 GCA_964399285.1 uncultured Spirochaetales bacterium
AACGGGGTGCCCATCCTCGGGACGAGCATCGACTCGATCGACGCCGCCGAGGACCGCGACCTCTTCCGCCGCATGATGGAGTCCCTCGGCATCCCCATGCCCGAGTCCGGCATGGCGGCCACCGTGGAGGAGGCGCTCGCCGTCGCGAACCGGATCGGCTATCCCCTCATGGTGAGGCCCTCCTTCGTGCTCGGCGGCCGCGGCATGGAGGTGATCCAGGACGAGGACGACCTCCGCGAGTACGTGTCGCGGGCCACGGGCGTCACGCCGGACCGCCCCCTCCTCATCGACCGCTTCCTCCAGGAAGCGCTGGAATGCGAGGCCGACGCCCTCGCCGACGGCGGGGACGTCTATATCCCCTCGGTCATGGAGCACATCGAGCTCGCGGGCATCCACTCAGGCGACTCCGCATGCGTGATCCCGCCCGTGACCATCCCGCCCGGGAACCTCGCGACCATCGAGGAGTACACGCGCAAGATAGCCAAGGCCCTGAAGGTCGTAGGGCTCATGAACATGCAGTACGCGATCGAGAAGGGCAAGGTATACCTGCTCTAAGCCAATCCCCGCGCCTCCCGGACCGTGCCCCTGGTGTCCAAGGTCTGCGGCATCCAGATGGCCCGCATCGCCACGGAGATCATGACCGGGAAGGCCCTCGCCGCGCTGGGGCTCTCGGGCAAGGCGAGCGCGCTCTCGCTCAAGCACTACGGCGTGAAGGAATCCGTCTTCCCCTTCGAGAAGTTCCCGGAGGTCGATCCCGTCCTCGGGCCGGAGATGCGCTCCACGGGGGAGGTCCTGGGCATGGCCGATTCCTTCCCCCTCGCCTTCTTCAAGGCGGAGGAGGGCGCCGGCGCGTCCCTTCCGCAGTCGGGCACCGTCCTCATGAGCCTGTACGAGAAGGGCAAGACCGCCGCGGAGGTGGGGAAGGCCTTCCAGTCGCTCGGGTTCCGGATCCTCGCCACCGAGGGCACGGCCGAGTTCCTCGCCAAGCACGGCGTGAAGTGCGATCGCGCGCTCAAGATGAGCGAGGGGAGGCCGAACATCCTCGACGCCGTCGTGAACGGCGACGTGCAGATCATCGTCAACACGCCCTACGGGAAGCATCGGCACTCGGACGATTCCTATATCAGGAAGACGGCCATCAAGCACCGGGTTCCCTACATGACCACGCTCGCCGCGGCGCTCGCCTCGGCCAAGGGCATCGAGGCGTCGCGGAAGGGGAAGGGCGGCGTGAAGTCCGTCCAGGAATACCTCTCGGAGGCGAAATAGGGGGAGCGCCGTGGACGAGCGGGAACTCGCCTCGCTCGCGGCGCTCCGCGACCGGGACGCCGCGCGCGAGGGCCTCATGGTCCTCGAGGGCGCGCTCCTCCTCGAGCGGGCCCTGGCGGCCGGCGCCGAACCGCTCGGCGCCCTCGCCGTCCCCGCCGCAGCGGCCGGCTGGGAGGCCGCCGCCGCCGGCCGCTTCCCCGTCTTCCCCATGAGCGAGGGCGATATCGCCCGCGTGTCCGGCTTCCCCTTCCATCGCGGCGTCCTCGCGGTCGCCCGCCGGCCCCGGATCGGCCCCCTCCGGGATCCGCCCTCCGGGCACGCCCTCTGCCTCTGGGGCCTCGCCGATCCCGCTAACCTCGGAGCCCTCGCGCGGACGGGGGCCTCCCTCGGAGCGGGCTCCGTCGTCCTCGGTCCCGGCTCCGCCGATCCTTATTCGCGCATCGCCCTCAGGACCTCGATGGGCGCCTTCCTCTCGATGCCCGTCTTCCGATCGGAGGATGCGGCGGGCTGCGCCCGCTCCCTCGAGGAGGCGGGCCTCGCGAGCGTCGCGGCCGTCGCGCGCGGCGGATCCGACCCGCGCGGGCTCCGGGAGGACGCGGGCCGATTCGCGCTCTTCCTCGGAAACGAGGGCGAGGGCCTGGACGAGGCCGCCATCGGCGCCTGCCGCCTTCGCGCCACCGTGCCGATGAGCGGGAAAACCGATTCGCTCAACGTCGCGGCGGCGGGCGCCATCCTCATGTGGGAGCTCTTCGCGGGCGAACGGAGCGGCCTGGAAAAAGAGTGCGGGACGCGCTACAACTAAGCGGAGATCGGCTTCATCCGGAGGTGCATCCATGTCCCGCTTCCCTTCCAGGCTCGTCCGCCTCGTCGTGGCGCTCTCGCTCGCGGCCGCGACCTCAGGCGCGCAGACGGGGTTCTGGCGCCACTACTCGGGCACCATCAACAAGACGCTCGCCGTGCAGGCGGACATCCTCGCCGAGGAGGGGAGCCTCACGGGATTCTATTTCTACGAGAAGGTCGGGAAGACGATCTCCCTCGAGGGGAAGGTATCCGGGGACGGGAAGGCCTCCATGGACGAGATGGGGCCGGACGGGAAGCCCACTGGGAAGATATCGGGCTCCTTCGGGGCGGAGATGTCCTCCTTCTCGGGAACCTGGAAGAGCCCTGACGGCAAGAAGTCCTTCCCCATGACGCTCCGGGAGGATTACGGCGGAGCGGCCCGCCTCGGCGCCTACACCGTAATCCGGAGCGGGCTTCTCGACGAGGAGGCGGAGAATTCCCCGGAGGCGCTGTTCGTCGGCGTCGGGATAGAACCGATCGACGCGCCGCGGCTCAGGGCGGCGATGGAGGCCGAGCTCTACGGGGGGAAGACCGCGTACGACCACCTCGTCAAGAAGGCCGCTTCCTTCCTCGACGGATACGGCGAGTCGTACCCGGACGTCGAGCCGGAGGACTACGAGGACGGAAACCTCGGTTGGGACCTGACCGTCGCCGTCCTTCCCGTCTTCAACGCGCGGGGCGTCCTCTGCGTGGACGCCTCGTGGTCCGGCTTCACGGGCGGGGCCCATCCAAACGCTACCGACGATTATTACGCGTTCGACCTCGCGACGGGGAGGAGGCTGGGGCTGGAGAGCTTCGTGCGCTCTGGATCGGAAAAGGCGCTCTCGGCGCTCCTCGTCGCCGAGTTGAGGCGCATGACCGGCGTCAAGGCGGGGACGCCCCTCACGGAGGCCGGATTCTTCGCGGACGACGTCGAACCGGCCGCGGGCAACTTCTGGGTGGACGGGAGCGGGATCTACTTCCACTACCCGGCCTACGCCATCGCGCCCTACGTTATGGGGCCGGTCACGGTATTCCTCTCCTGGAAGGATCTCGGGCCGATCTCGACCGGCCATCCCGTGACCCGCGCGCCCTGATCGCGGCGCGCGTAGCCCTGATTGCGACGCGCTCGCGTTCCGGTCGCGGTACGCTTCCGTTCCGCTAGGCCCCGTACTGGAGGCGGTAGAGGCTCCAGTAGATGCCCTTCCTCGCGATGAGCTCCTCGTGCGTCCCCTCCTCGGCGAGCCTGCCCCGCGCGAGCACGAGGATGCGGTCCGCCCTGCGGATGGTGGAGAGGCGGTGCGCGATGGCGATGCTCGTCCTGCCCGAGAGGAGGGCCTCGAGGCCGCGCTGGACCATGCGTTCGGTCTCCGTGTCCACGCTGCTCGTCGCCTCGTCGAGGATGATGACCCGCGGGTCCTGCGCGAGGGCCCGCGCGAAGGAGACGAGCTGGCGCTGGCCGGATGATAGGTTGGCCGCGCCCTCGGAGAGCTTCGCGTCGTAGCCGCCCTCGAGGGCGAGGATGAAATCCTCCGCGCCCACGGCGCGGGCGGCGGCGCGGACGCGCTCCTCGTCCATCGGGATCCCCATGGCGATGTTGTCCCTGACCGAGCCCGAGAAGAGGAATACGTCCTGCGGCACCGGCTGTACGGCCGATCTGAGCTCCGCGAGGGGGTAGGAGCGGACGTCGCGGCCGTCGAGGAGGATATCCCCCGAGGATCGGTCCCACATCCTCGTGATGAGGTTCGCGATCGTCGTCTTGCCCGCGCCGGTGTATCCCACGATTGCCACCGTCTCGCCCGCGCGCACCCTGAACGAGAGGTCGCGGATCACGGGCTCGCCCTCCTTGTAGGAGAAGCCCACGTCCTTGAATTCGATGTCGCCTCTTATTGCCGAGGCGCCGCCCGGGAGAGAGGCCTCCGCGCGGTTCGCCGCCTCGGCTGCCGCGCGAACCGCGGCCCCGGCGGGATCGGGGATGGCCTCGTCGGCGTCGAGGAGCTTGAAGACTCTCTCGCCCCCCGCCATGGCCGATTGCAGGAGGGTGTACTTCTCCGCGATGTCCTGGACGGGCGAGTAGAACATGCGCACGAGGTTGATGAAGGCGATGAGGGTGCCCAGGGAGATCTCGCCGCGGAGGAGGAAGCGCGCGCCCGCCCATACGATCACGGCCGTCGAGGTGGATCCGAGGAAATCGACGAGGGGCCTGAACACCGAGTAGACCCGCATCTCCCCGAGGCCGGCGCGGAGGAGCTCCCCGTTCTTCTCGGCGAACTCCCGGCGCGAGGCGGCCTCGCGCGTGAAGAGCTTCACTACCGCCGCGCCGGAGAGGTGCTCGGAGAGGAAGGCGTTCACCTTGGCGAGCCAGGTGCGCTGGCTCCGGAACGCGTCCCGGGCCTTCACCCGCCCCGCTGAGGCGAGGACGGCCACGGGGGGCAGGGTGAGGACGGCCACGAGGGCGAGGCCGGGATCGAGGATGAAGAAGGCCGCGATGACGCCCGCCATGACGGAGAGGTCCTTCATGAAGGCCACGACCACGGAGGTGAAGAACTCGTTGATCGTCTCCACGTCGCTCGTCATGCGCGTGACGAGCCTTCCCACGGGGTGCCGCCCCAGGAAGGCGAGGGACTGGCCCGCGGTCTTCCTGAAGAGGTCGAGCCGGAGGTCCTTCATGACGAGCTGGCCGAGGAGGCTCGAGAACCAGGCCTGGACGAAGGTGGAGGCGAGGATCGCGATGAGGACCGCGAGGAAGAGGCCGCAGCCTATGGAGAGGTAGCGGAGGTCGTCGGAGCGCAGGGCGAGGGCCTCGCGGGAGGGGAGGGCGAGGAGGTCGGAGCGCCTGAGGGCCGCGCCCGCCTCTCCGCGCTCGAGGGCGACGCCGCGCGGGGCGAGGGCGGCCAGGGCCTCCTCTGACGCGGTTCCGGCGGGGATGAGGTACCAAAGGTCGCGGTCGAGCGCGCCCGACGAGGCGAGGGCCTCCTCCTCGGCGGCGGAGAGCGCTTTCAGGGCGCTCGAGCGCAGGTAGGCCCAATCCCCGATCCTCGTCGCGCGCGGGGAGGACGCGAGCGCGGCGGCCTTCCCCGCGGCGGGGAGGGCGACGCGGCTGAAGGAGGGCATGAGGGCCCGGTCCACGATGCGCTGGCTGAGCACGGGAAGGAATATCTCGCCGAGGGTGGAGACGCCGAGGGCGATCGCCGCGAGGAGAGCCTTCCCGCGGTAGGGGCGGGCGTAGGCCATGATCCGCCTGAAGATCCCCGCGTCGAATTCCTTCGTGACTTCCTCGGTCTCGAAGTACTCAGCCATTGCCCGCCCCCTCGGCCTCGTCGAGGGCCTGGAGCCCCGCGATCTCGGCGTAGAACCCGTCCCCGTCGGCGAGGAGCTCCTCGTGGGTCCCGCGCTGGATCACGCGGCCCTTTTCCATGACGATGATGCGGTCGGCGCGGCGGAGCGTGGAGACGCGGTGCGACACGATGATCGTGGTCCTGCCCTCCCGGGCGGCGAGGACGGCGGAGAGGATGGCCTCCTCCGTCTCGGAGTCGACCGCGGAGAAGGCGTCGTCGAGCACGAGGATCTCGGCGTCGAGGGCGAGCGCCCGGGCGAGGGCGACGCGCTGCTTCTGGCCGCCCGAGAGCGAGAGGCCCTTCTCCCCGACCAGGGTATCGAGGCCGGCGGGGAAGAGGGCGAGGTCGCGGTCCAGGCGCGCGAGGGAGGCGAGCAGCCACACCTCGTCGACCCCGAGCCCGGCGCGCCCGAATGCGATGTAGTCCCTGATGCTCTCGGAGAAAAGGAAGGAATCCTGGGGGACGAAGCCGAAGGCCGAGCGGAGGGACGAGAGCTTCCATTCGGCGACCTCCCTGCCGCCCACCCTGACGCCGCCCGGCGGCGGCTCGATGATCCTCGGGAGGAGCTTCAAGAGGGTCGACTTCCCCGATCCCGTGCGGCCGAGGATCCCGAGGCGCGTCCCCCGCTCTATCTCCAGGTCGACGCCCTCGAGCGCGGGCGCGGCCGCCCCCTCGTAGCGGTATGAGAGCCCCCTGATCGAGATCTCGCCCGACGGGGACCCCCCGACGGCGCCCTCGGCGTCGCGGATGTCCGGGACCTCGTCCAGGACCTCGTTGATGCGCTTCAAGCTCGCGCCGCCGCGCTGGATCATGTTGACCATGAAGCCCGCGCCCATGACGGGCCAGATGAGCATCTCGAGGTAGGCGAGCATCGCGACGATGCCGCCCGGCGAGAAGGAGTTGCCCATGACCGCCCGCCCGCCCGCGAGGATGAGGATGAGCGTCGTGATCCCCGAGAGGAATACGAAGAGGGTAAATAAGAAGCCGAAGACCCCGACCACGCACATGTTGGCCGAGCGGTACGCGTCGAGCGCCGCGGCGAAGCCTCGCTCGAAGGCCCTCTCCCGCGCGAAGGCCTTCACCACGCGGACGCCTGCCATGGTCTCCTGGGCGATGTCCGAGAGCGTCGAGTAGGCGGCCTGCACCCGCTCGAAGCGCTTCCCCACGAAGCCGCCGAAGACGATGATGAGGACGGTGATGACGGGAAGGGGGATGATCGTGAGGAGGGCGATGCGGGCGTCCTGGACGAACATGACGATGAGGATGCCGATGAGCATGAAGAGCCCGTCCGTGAACGAGACGAAGCCCATGCCCGCGGACTGCCTGACCTGCGAGAGGTCGTTCGTGGCGCGGGCCATGAGGTCGCCGATCTTGTTGCGGAGGTAGAAGGACGACGAGAGCTCCATGAGCTTGCCGAAGAGCCGCTCGCGGAGTTCGGCCTCGATGCGGCGCGCCGCGCCGAAGATCATCCTCCGCCACACGAAGCGCCCCGCGGATATCGCGGCGGCGACAGCGACGATCGCGAGGGCGAGCCGCCCGATCTCCGCGAGCTCGAAGGCGCCCGAAGCGGCGAGGTCCACCGCTCGCTTCACGATCTGGGGGATGACGAGCTGGGTGCCGTCCACGGCGATGAGGAAGACGAAGCCGATCGCGTAGCGGGCGGCGTACTTCCGGGCGTAGGGGCCGAGCGTGCGGTATTCCTTCAGCACGCTTCGACTCTACCGGGGCGAGCGCCTAGATGCAAGGAGGCGCCCCGTATCGCCTCCGCGCCCCGGGAACTCCGCTAGAGCGCGATGCCGAGGGCTCGCGGGAGCTCGTTGATCGAGCGGAGCTCCATGTCCGGGCTCGGGAGCTCGGGCGGGTAGGGGAGGCCGTGCCGGTTGATCCAGGCGCAGGAGATGCCCGCGCCCTTGGCCCCGGCCACGTCCGCCGCGGGGGAGTCCCCGGCCATGAGGGTCGACTGCGGCGAGGCGTCCAGGGCCTCGAGGCAGGCGGCGAAGAAGGCCGCGTCGGGCTTCTTGGTCCCCATCTCCTCGGAGATGAAGATGCCGTCGAAGTGCCGCGCGAGATCCGCCGCTTCGATGCGCCCGCGCTGGACGCGCGTGAAGCCGTTTGTGGCGAGGCCCAGGCGGAGGCCCTTGCGCTTGAGCTCCGCGAGGGTCTCGCGGACGCCGGTGAAGAGCTCGCCCTTCCTCGAGAGCGTCTCGAGGAAGAAATCCGAGGCCTCCGCGTCGCTCCTCCGGAAGGTCCGGATCTCGCGGAAGCGGCGGAAGCGCTCGGTCCGGAGGCGTTCGCGGGAGAGCGTCCCCTCCTCGTGCTCGCGCCAGGCCGCGTCGTTGATCTCCTTGAAAGCGGAGAAGGCCGCGTCGGCCTCCTCGGACTTCTCCGAGACCTCGATAGTCTCGAGGAGCGATTCCCTCTGCGCCTTGTCGAAGTCGAACAGGGTATTGTCTGCGTCGATGAGGACGACGCGTATCCTGCGTGAATCCATGGTGCGGCATTGTAGCGGGATGAGCGGCCGAGGGAAAGCCCGCCGCGGGGGCTCGCTCGCGGCCCGCGAGCTCGGCGGCCCGGGCGCTGCGGTCCGCGCGCCGCGAGGACTTCCCCGCGCGCCGGATCCGCGTCTATAATCGGAACGATGGAGGCGCCATGACGCAATTCATGCTCACCGTCGCCGCGGGCAAGCGGCTCATAGCCAAGGGGATCGCGGCGCGGCCGGACGTGCGGAAGGCCCTCGCAGATGGGACGCTCGTCATCGTCGCCGGCACCACCAACGGGTACGTCGCCGAGGAAATCCTCGCCTCCATCGGCCAGGCCGAGGGCTTCGACAAGCGGAGGTTCTTCCGCGGCGTCAACCTCCCGCCCACGGAGGCTCGGACGGAATCGGGCCGCCTCCCCGACGAATCCGGCTTCCCGGGCGACGTCGTCATCGTGAAGGGCGCCTGGGAGCGGGGCAAAACGATCTTCGACGCGGTCCCCGCCCTCCGCGAGGGCGACATCATCCTGAAGGGCGGGAACGCGCTCGACGCCGCCGCGCGCCGGGCCGCCGTCCTCGTCGGCCACGAGGCGGGGGGCACGGCAGTTCCGGCCATCGGCGCCGCCGTCGGGCGCAGGGTCGGCCTCGTCGTCCCCATCGGCCTCGAGAAGCGTATCGAGGGCCCGCTCGAGGAGCTCGCCTCGCGAATGAACGCCGCGGGCGCCCGCGGTCTCAGGCTCCTTCCTTTACCCGGGGAAACATTCACGGAGCTCGACGCCCTCTCGCTCCTCGCGGGCGTCAGGGCCCGCGTCGCCGCGGCGGGAGGGATACGGGGCGCGGAAGGTTCGCTCTGGATCATCGCGGAGGGAGGCCCCGAACGGGAGGCGGCCGCCGCTTCGCTCGCCGCCTCGCTCGCGGGCGAGAAGCCCTTCTAGCGCGGCGCGGGACCGCGCCTGCCGAGGCTTTTCAGCGCGCCGGCGCGTCGTTTCCTTGCCCGCGGGCCGGGAATGGCGTATACTGGGGACCTCACCGCCGGGCGGTACGACAGCGCTCGCCGCTCCGGGCCGAAGTCCAAAAGGAGGATCGAATGGCGTTTTCCGACAAATTGAAGGACATGCTGAGCAAGGGCATCGACGCTTCCAAGGAACTCCTCGAGAAGGCCGGAGCGAAGGCCAAGGAGCTCGGCGAGCTCGGCGTCCTCAAGATGGAGATCATCCAGCTGACGAACATGGCCCAGAAGCTCGCCGCGCAGCTGGGCGCCGAGGTCTACTCCGCGCTGATGGAGAAGGGCCAGTCGAGCCTCTCCGCGGACAGCCCCGAGATCAAGGACCTCGTCGCCAAGCTCGACAAGGTCGAGAAGGACATCGACGCCCGCGAGGCCGAGTACAAGACCAAGGGCGGCAAGCCCGCCGACCTCGACAAGGACGCCTGAGCCCCCGATCCGCCTCCGCGCCGCGTCCGGGACCGTTCCCGCGGACGATCCCGGACGGGCGCGCCCTCGCTTCCCCCCTCCGCTCCCCGCTCCCCGCTCCTTATTCCCGCCTCTCGAACACCGCTATGTACATGGGGCCCGGCCCCGATGCTCCTTCTCGATGTTCCTTGTCAGGCATCACGAGTATCCCGGCGTTCCTGTCCTCGGCGGCGTCGAGAGCCGCCTTCAGCGACGCCAGCGCCGGATCGGGCGCCGTCCCTAATTCCTCTGTCAGCAGGGCCCGCGCGTCCGCGATCGCGACGCGCTCCTTCTCCTTCTTGAGGAGCCGCGCGGCCACGCCCTCGTTCTCCGCGGGATTGAGCGAGCAGGTCGAGTACACGAGCCGGCCCCCGGGCCTCAGCATGATGAACGCCGAGGAGAGGAGGGCCCACTGCGCGAAGGGCAGGGCCTTCGCGCGCGCGGGCGTCCACCTCTCCGCGTGCTCCCTCGACGCGATCACGTGCCGCTCGGAGGAGCAGGGAGCGTCGAGGAGGATGCGGTCGAAGGACTCAGGCAGGACGCGGCAGAGCGATGCCCCGTCGGACCTGCGCGCGCTCACCGCGCGGAGCCTATCTCCCGCCAGGTGCTCCTCGAGCACGCGCTTCATGCGCATGAAGCGATCGGGAGAGCGCTCGTTGACCGTGAGGCGGGAGTCCTCCATCCGCGAGGCGATGACCAGGGCCTTCCCTCCCGGAGCCGCGCAGAGGTCGAGGCAGTCCTCGCCCCGGGGCCGGCCGAGCGCGAGGGCCGCGAGCGCGGATGCGGGATCCAGCGCGTAGGGCGCGGAGAGGCCCTCCGACCACTCGATCGAGGCGGCGTCCGCGAGGAGGGCCGACCTGAGGGCCGGCCAGCGCTCGCCCCAGAGCGAGGCGTAGTGCGCGTCGAGGGCCGCGCTTCCGCGCTTCGCCCCCGTAGTATCCCGTTTCATTGACATGGGCTCCCCGGAATGGCTACTCTACATCGAGGATTTACGCAAGCGGGAGGCGCGGCATGGAGCGATCGGCGATCGAGGCGAGGGCGGGGGAATACGTTCGGAACGAGCCCGACGCGGGCTTCCGCGGCGAGGTCGAGGCCCTTCTCGGCTCGGGCGACTGGAAGGAGCTCGAGGACCGGTTCTACCGCGACCTCGAGTTCGGCACCGGCGGCCTCCGCGGCCTCCTGGGCGGCGGGACCAACCGGATGAACCTCCTCGTCGTGGGGAAGGCCACGCAGGGGCTCGCCGATTACCTCAGGGAGGCCTTCCCCGGGAAGGCCCTGAGCGCGGCCATCGCCTACGACTCCCGGCGCTACTCGCGCGAATTCGCGGAGCGCGCCGCCCTCGTCCTCGCGGGCAACGGGATCAAGGCCTGGGTCTTCCCGGAGATGCGCCCCACGCCCATGCTCTCCTTCGCCATCAGGAAACTCCGCTGCGACACGGGCATCGTCGTGACGGCCTCTCACAACCCGCCCGCCTACAACGGCTACAAGGCCTACTGGAACGACGGCTCCCAGGTCGTTCCTCCCCACGACGAGGCCGTCATCGCGCGCGTGCAGGCCGTTCGCGAGGTGAAGGCCATGACGAAGGAAGCGGCCCTGAAGGCGGGCCTCCTCTCCTGGATCGGGAAGGACGTCGACGACGCCTACGTCGCCATGGTCAAGGCCGAGCTCTTCAGGCCGGGCCTCCTCAAGGAGCGGGCCAGGGACGCCAAGATCGTCTACTCCCCGCTCCACGGCACGGGCGCCATGCCCTTCGAGCGGGTGATGGGCGAGCTCGGGCTCAACGTCATCACCGTCCCCGAGCAGCGCGAGGGCGACGGTGATTTCCCCACCGTCTCCTATCCCAACCCGGAGGAACCGGCCGCCCTCAAGATGGCCATCGACCTCGGAATGAAGGAAAAGGCCGACGTCGTCATGGCCACCGATCCCGACGCGGACCGCCTGGGGATCGCCGTGCCCGACGGCGAGGGCGGCTTCGCCCTCCTCACGGGCAACCAGCTCGGCGCCCTCCTCATGGACTACGTCCTCCTCTCGCGGAAGGAGCTCGGGAAGATGCCGGCCAAGCCCGTGGTCGTGAAGTCCATCGTCACCACGAGCCTCCAGGACCGCGTAGCCGCCTCCTACGGAGTCGAGCTCGGCGAGTGCCTCACCGGCTTCAAGTGGATCGCGGACCTCATGCGCCGCTACGAGACCGACGGCTCCGGCCGCGTCTACGTCTTCGGTTCCGAGGAGAGCTACGGCTTCCTCGTGGAGCGCGAGGTGCGGGACAAGGACGGCATCTCCGCCGCCGCCCTCACCGCGGAGATGGCCCTCTACTGGCGCTCGAAGGGCAAGACCCTCCTCGCCCGCCTCAACGAGCTCTACGTCGCGCACGGGTATTTCGCGGAGCTCTCCATCTCCAAGGCCTTCAAGGGCGCAGAGGGCATGGATCGGATGAAGGCCATCATGAACGGCTTCAGGAAGAAGCAGCCCGAGCGATTCGGGAAATACCGCGTGGAGCGGATCCGGGACATCGAGGCCGGACTCGAGTGGGACGCCTCCGATCCCGGGAAGAAGCGGAAGCTCCCCTGGCCCTCGTCCAACGTGATCCAGTGGTTCCTCGAGGGCGGTTCCTGGGTGACCGCGCGGCCCTCCGGCACCGAGCCCAAGATCAAGTTCTACGCCTGCGTCAGGGCGGACGCCTCCGCGGGCCTGGGCGGCGCGAAGGCCGCCGCCACCGCGGACGTCGCCGCCATCAAGGCCGACGTCGAGGCCTTCCTGGGCGAATGATGGAATACAGGAAGACTTGGATCGAAACCCTTCCCCTCGCGGAGGCGGCGAGGCGGCTCGAGTCGGGCGAGTCCTTCGTCGCCCTGGACTTCGAGACCACCGGCCTCTCCCCCGAGGGCGACCGCGTCTGCGAGTACGGCGCCGTGCGTTTTTCCCGGGAAGGCGAGCTCGAGGAATTCTCCGTACTCTGCGACCCGGGCATCCCCATCTCCAAGGACGCAGAGGCCGTCTCCGGCATCTCCGACGACATGGTGCGCGGCCTCGAGGCCACCGAGCTCGTCCTTCCCTCGTTCGTCGAGTTCCTCGGCGGTTCGGCCCTCATCGCCCACAACGCTCCCTTCGACCTCTCCTTCCTCTACGCCTCGATGGCCCGCGCGGGGCAGGCGAAGCCCTCGAATCCCGTCTTCGACCCGCGGCTCCTCGCGCGCGACGCCTTCCCCGGCTTTCCGCGCTACTCCCTCCAAGATCTCGCCAAGGCCTTCAAGATCGATCCGGGAGACGCCCACCGCGCCCTCGACGACGCCTACACCTGCATGCGGCTCTTCATGAAATGCGTGGAGCGGTATCATGAGCGGATGAAGGCGTAGCGGGACGATCCGGTATCACGCGGGGCGGGGCCTGAGAGGAAAAATCGAAACTCGAGCCGGCGCGCGCGAGGCCTGAGCCGTAGGAGCGCGCGAATAGCGCGTTCAATCCGTGGGGCGAGCGAGGCTCGATTTTCGATTTTTCTTCTCAGGCCCAGCTACGGTTTGGCTAGATCGCTCAGTTACGCCTACAGCCGCATGTCGGAATGGGTTGGCTCGAATCGAGTGAACGGTCAAGCGGGGAGCCGGAGCGAAGAATCGATTTTCGCTCCTCGTTCGCCACCAAGATCGAACGCGCGTATTCGCCGCGTTCCCACGGCTCAGGCGATGCGAACGCCGGAGCGAAAATCGATTCTTCGCTCCGGCGACCCGCATCACGCGGATTTACGGGGGGCGTTCTCGGACGCGGAGGGCTCGAATCGCAGGATGCGAGAATCGTCGCAGTCTTCGCAACGCCCTTCCTCGCGCCGCGGATGATTTTCATCGCGCTTGCCTATGGGGCCGTCGAGCCTCCAGAGGCCGGCTTCAGGATCGGCGTCAGAAGCCCTGCCGGTGATTCCGAGCTTGTCGAAATAAGCGAACGCTCCGATGAGGTTGTCCATAAATACTCCTTGTAAGTGATGCTGAACCGAACGGCCGAGAGGAAAAATCGAAAATCGAGACGGCGCTCGCGTCGCCTGAACCGTAGGAACGCGGGCGCGCGTTCAATCCGTGTGGCGAGCGAG
>CAYNQK010000086.1:0-13314 GCA_964399285.1 uncultured Spirochaetales bacterium
GCGCGGACGCGCGCCGCTTCCCTCCGTATTTCGACGGCGGTTTCCCGGCGGAAGCCGCCCGCGCTCCCGGCCCCGGGACGCGCGCGAAAACAATGGAATTACCCTGAAAATCGCCTAGACTTACCTGTATGGCCGGCCATCACCCGACGATAGCCTTCCTCCTCGACATGCTCTACGAGGATTACGCCATCGAGGCGTGGAAGGGCGCCATAGAGGCGGGCCGGCGTTTCGGGACGAGGATCCTCGCGTTCACGGGAGGGAACCTGAAGCGCGAGGACTCGGAGAACCGGCTCAGGAACGCCATCTACGGATTCGTGGGGCCCTCCTGCGCGGACGCGGTGGTGAGCCTCTCGGCTTCGCTCGCCAACACGGTGGGGACGGAGGCAGTCCTGGAATTCTGCCGGAGGTTCGATCCCCTTCCGGTCGTTCACGTGGGAATCGAGGCGAAGGCGAGGAGATGGTTCCGCGTGGACGGCTACTCCTCCTCGAGAAAAGCGGTCGAGCACCTGATAGACGTCCACGGGCGGCGGAAGATCGCCTACATCCGCGGCCCCGCGGACGTGAAGGACGCGGACGACCGCTACCAGGGATATCTGGACGCCCTGGCGGGAAGGGGCGCGGAGGCCGATCCGGAACTCGTCTACGTAGGCGACTTTTACCGCGAAGCGGGGGAGAGGGCGGTCCTCGCCATCATGGACGAGCGAAAAAAGTCCTTCGACGCCCTCGTGTCAGCGAACGATTACATGGCCGTCTACGCCATACGAGCGCTCCGGAACCGCGGGATCCGCGTGCCCGAGGACGTCGCGGTGTTCGGCTTCGACGACATCGACGTGTCGCGGGACTGCTTCCCGCCCCTCAGCACGATCAGGCAGCCTATCAGAGAAATACTCAAAATAGCGGTCGAGGCCGCTGCGAGGGCGGCGGAGAACGGCGAGCGCGGCGACGGACGGAATCCCGTCACGGGCATCGTTCCCGCGGAGCTGGTATTGAGGCGATCCTGCGGCTGTTCGGGCTCGGCGCCTGACGAGGAGGATCCTTGCCCCGACGCGGAATTCTCGCGGTGGGCGGAGGCATACGTCGCGGAAGGGAGCTACGAGCAGGCCTGCGCCTTCCTGGACTACGCCGAGGGGAGCGGAGAGTCGTTCCCGCCCATCTACGCGCGCGTCCAGGCCTCCGTCGAGGGGGCGGGCATCGATTGCGAAACGGCGCGGCATGCCCTCTCGACCCTCGTGAGGGTCGACGCGGAACGGAGATCGGCCCGCGAACGCATGCGGAGGTCGGAGGACGAGCAGATCCAGCGCATGGCGGGGGAGCTCGCCGGTTCCGTGGGGGAAGGGCGGCTGGGCTCGGCCCTCGAGGGCGTGCTTAAGCGGGCGGGCATCTCCTTCTACCTCGTCGCCGAGTACGAGGAAGGGACGGGATCGGCGCGGGTGGTGAAATCATCGGCCAAAGGGGCGGAGGGCGTACGCTTCGATTCCGCGCGCATCGCGCCCGAGGGCTTAGGCGAATTCGAGGACAACCGATCGCTCGTGGTGCTTCCGCTCTACGTCGGCGAGCAGAGGCTCGGCCATCTCGTCGCCGACGCGCTTCCGGATCGTCCTATCATCCTCGAGCTCCTCCGCGAGCACCTGAGCGCGGCGATAATGGCCCTCCGGGCGGAACGGACCACGAAGGAGCGCGAGACGAGGCTCGAGGAGCTCGTGCGCGAGCGAACGGAGGCCCTCGAGAAGGCGTTCCGCGAGATCGAGGCGGCCAAGGAGCGGATCGAGCGCATCTCAATCATGGACGAGTATTCCGGCGTCCTCAACCGGCGCGGTTTCCTCATGATGGCGGAACGCGGGCTCGCGGAGCTCAAGCGCACCAACGGGTGCCTCGCCCTGGCGTTCGTGGACGTGGACGGGCTCAAGCGGGTCAACGATCGCTTCAGCCACGCCGAGGGGGATTGGCTCATAGCTGCGGCCGCCCGCGTGCTAAAAGGAAGTTTCAGGACGACGGACGTCATCGGGCGAGTGGGCGGGGACGAATTCCTCGTCTTCGCGCCGGATTGCGGGACGGTCGATCTCGGCAAGGCCCGGGAGCGCCTGGAGCGGAGGATCGGGGCGCTCAACACCGGATCGGGAAAGCCCTACGACCTCTCGATCTCCTCAGGCACGGCGGTATGGGAGGACGCGAGCCGCGTATCGCTCGAGGACATCATCGCGAAGGCCGACGGGCTCCTCTACGAGGAGAAGGCCCGCAAGAAGGGCGCCTGATCCAGTGAGAGGCCTATCAAGGCCGACGGCTCCCCGACGACGCGCGCGGGACGTCGGGCGCCGCGCTCATCGATCCACGTAGTTCCCGGGCGAGTACCATATCCCGGTCTTGACGTAGTGGAGGCGGTCCTTCCAGAACAAGCTCACCGCCTTGGCCGCGACCACCTCGCCGATGACGATGGCCGAGGTCCCCTCGAGCTCCGCGCGGACAAGGCGGCATTCGGCCCAGGCGCGGACCCCCTCGGGAATCCGCGCGTCCACCGAGATTCCCGTGAAGGACGCGATGCCGAAATCCGCGAACTTGTCGATCTGCCTCCCCGAAACCGATCCGAGGCGCTCGGCGAGGGAGCGCTGGCGGATATCGGGGACGGCGACGATGAACGAGGAGGTGGCCTTTATGTTCTCGTAGCTCGCGTGGCCGACGTCCAGCACGGCGATGAGCTTGGTCCGCTCGCCGTAATCCAAGGGGCAGCTCCACGCGACGGGGATGGCGTCGTAGCGGCCCTCGGCGGACTTGGTGCAGACGAGGACGAGGCCGCCGGGGTTGAAGAGAGTGTAGGCTTCGCCCGATGGGACGTCGAAATACTCGCCCGCCCGCGGCTTCGGATTAGCGGAGACGACGGGAAGCTTGCCGCGGATCCTCAGGGAGAGCGTGACCACGCCGGCGGCCAGGCAGAGCGCGACGAAGACGAGGAGCGCGATGACGGCGAGGTAGCCGTTCGCGCCGCCGCCCTCCTTGCCCGCGCCGTCCGCCCAGCTGATCTCGTAGGTCATGAGGTCCTCGGCCTTGTCGAGGTTCTTGGCGTAGGCCGCGTATTCCCCGGGAGCGAGCGCGTCCTTGAGGGTGGAGAGCTCCCAGGACACGGTAAGGCCCGCGTCGTCCTTCACGACCTCGTAATCGAACTCGAAGGCGGGATCGCGGATCTTCGAGGACTCGTCCTTGAAATTCCCGCCCGCGAGCGAGGGGCTCGAGGCGACGTGGCGTATCCTGACGGGAAACGGAACGGCGTAGGGCGTCCAGCGGTCGCCGTCCCGCGCGGAGGAGAGGATCCCGGAGACGGTTCCCGCCTTGAAGTCGATGGATTCGCCGCCGTCCTTGCCCATGAACGCGGCGGGCATGGAATAGCGCTCGGTCATGACGACGACGTTCGCCGCCTCGTCGTCCACGAAGGAGAGGGGATCGGAGAGGGAGATGCCCTCGTAGGACTGCGCGTAGTAATGGAGGTAGTCCTCCTCGAGGTCCTTGCGGCTCGAGGTGGCGAGGGTGTAGCGGATCTGGTCCGCCTTGACGCCCTCGTACCGCGTCGTGACGACGAGCGTCGCGACGCCGGATTCGTCGTCGGGGAAGGTGAAGGACTCCGCGGTGTCGAGGAGGCCCGAGGCCTCGGGGATCGGGAGGAGTGCGCTCTCGCCGTCGCGGGCGAGGAGCGCGCGCTCGCAGCCGGGGATGGCGTTGGAGCCGAGTTTCCCCCGCTGGTGCGAGATTGTCGGATCGATCCAGAGGAGGCCCTCATCGCTCTCGACGGCGAGGATGACGTGGTCGAAGACGACGGGCGAGGCGAGGAGGCCGTCGAGGCCGCGGCCGTAGCCGGAATCGGTGAGCGCTGGCCAGGAACGGAGGCCCAGTTCCGCGAGGATGGCGGAGAGGAGGCGGGCCTTCCCCTTGCAGTCGCCGGATCTCCGCGCGAGGACGGCCTCGGGGGACTCGGGGCGGTGGGAGTACTCGCCGGCCTCGATGCCGAGGTAGCGAACCTGGTCCTGCACGAAGCGGGCCGCGGCGAGGGCGCGCGAGGCGGCGTCCGGATGCGCCGCTGCGATGCGCGCGGCCTCGGCCTTCACCGCTCGGCCGCGGGGAGCGTCGACGGAGTAGAGCTTCGCCGCCCAGGAGGCCACCTCGGGCCAATCCTTCCATTCCGTAATCTGGACCCAGGGCCCCGCGTCGAACCAGGGGGGCGACCCGTCCTCGTCGTCGATAGCGTCCACGGAGGAGAGGTCCCAAGCGATCGTCGACTCTCCGCCCGTTTTCGCGTAGGAGGGCTCGACGGCGCCGCCCAGGCGGGCGACCCTGAGCGCGCGGCTCGCGGGGTGGATCACCGAGCAGTAGAGGCGGGAGACGGGCGCTGAGAAGGCGAGGTCGTAGGTCGTGGAGAATTTCCCGCCGAATACGGGATTGGCGCCCTTCACCGTGTACGAGTACTCGATGACGTCGCCCGAGCGGACGTCGCCGAGCGAAACGAGGGCCGAGAGGCGGCCATCGTACATGGAGCGCTCGAATTCGGTTTCCCGCTGTGCCACGCGGAAGGCGGCGGGCGAGAGGGCGTCGCGGGCAGAGCCGGCCCGGATGACCCTGAGCGAATGGAACACGATGTCCTGGTACTGTGGATCCCAGTCGACGGAGATGTCCGACGCCGTCTGGACGCCCGCCTCGGAGAGCACCCTGACGGCGACGCGCCTGAAGGACTCCGCGGAAGCGACGCGTTCCTGCGCGTCGGAGAGGAGGTAGTAGACCCCGCTCGAGGCGGAACCGGCGGGCGGCTCGGCTGCGGGGTCGTAATCCACGCGGGCTATCCAGGAGGGCGCGGGGCCGATGGAGACCGTTCTGGAGCCCGGGGCGGCCTGAAGGGCGGGGAAGGCGAGAAGGGCGAGGGCGGCGATGAGGAGGCCGAGGGAGGCGCGGGGGATGAATCGCATCCGTCAATTGTACAGCGGCGGCGCGAGGGGGGAAAGGGGCCGTTTTTCGATGGAAATTCAACGCGCGCCTTGACCCGGAAGGGCCGCCGTGCTAAGAAAAACCATGAAGAAGAGCCTGAGGACCGAAACCGTGGACCTGGGCGAATTCCTCGGAGAGGGACAGGCCGGGTTCGAGGACGTCGGCGTGGAGGGCTTTCTCGACGGGGAATCGCCGGAACCGGACCGGAGCGACGAAGCGGGCGGGATCCCCGACGGGGCCTCGCGAGAGGCCGAATCCGGAGCGCTCAAGACCCGGATCGCGGAATACTACCTCAACAAGCAGCTCGAGCAGTCCCTCGTCGCCTACGGGAAGATTCCCGAATCCTCGACCGAGACGACGATCGGCATCGGCTTCATCGACATCGTCGACTACTCCTACATCTCCTCCTGGCTGAGCCCGCGGGAGAACCAGGTCTTCCTCAACGGCCTCTACACGGCCTTCCACCTCGTCCTCAAGCGGACGGGCGGCTACCTCAACAAGATCTCGGGCGACTCCATGATGTTCCACTTCGGCGGAACGATCGATCCCGCGGTCCGCTCCCTCCCGGGGGAGGCGGCCAAGTCGCTCATCGCCCAGTCGCTCTTCAGGACCTGCGTCGACATACAGGAGTGCTGCAGGTTCTTCAACCGCGCCGACGAGCACTTCATCCCCGCGGAGGCCGACGCGGCGTCCAAGGCGGCCATGACGAGCGCCTTCGCCATCATCCGGTCCCTCAGGGAGAACCTGGCCATGGTCTCGAGCATCGACGCCATGTTCCAGGTGCGGATCAGGATCGGCGCGAGCATGGGGCAGGTCTGCATCGGGAATTTCGGTCCCGAGGGCGCGCGGCAATGGGACGTCATCGGCAATCCCGTCATCGAGGCGCGGAGGATGGAAGCGACGGCGCCGGTGGACGGAATCCGCCTGGGCCGCGAGCTCTTCGAGGCGCTCGAGGCGGACGGGATGGCCGCGGCCTACCTCGCGGAATTCCGCGCGAAGGCCAAGGGCCTCTACCGCGGCATCGAGATGGAGGAGCTCTTCCGGCCGGCCTCGGTCATCCTCAAGGACAAGAAGAGCGCCGTCTTCGATTCCTGGGCCGTGCAGGCCAACCCCTCCCTGCCGGAGGACGTTGCGCGGCTCGCCTCGTCGGCGCTCTACCGCGACGAGGGCGGCCCCGAGAGCATCGTCGAGCTCGTGAAGTACTACCGGGGCAACCGCCTCGTCGTACAGGCCCTCGAGGATCTCTTCCGCGCCGAGGGCGTCCGGATCAGGAAGACGGATCTTTACCGCCGGCTCCTCCCGCGGCGCTACGCGGCCCTCCTCAAGGCCCGGAAGGGCAACGAGGGATCGCTCCGGGCGGAGATCCAGGAGATGGTCGGCCTCTACGAACTCTTGAGCGTCGTGGGCCGCTACCAGGACAGGATCAAGGCCGACGGTCAGGACGGGGACGGCTCGCACGGGATCGACGAAGCCGGGAGAGCCGGCCGCCTCGAGGAGTTCGCGGCCGCCGCCGAGAAGCGCTTCCGCGCGGGCAGGGCCAAGCGGGAGCGGGACGCCTACTTCAACGAGGTCGTCCTTCCCTACGTCTTCGCCTCGATCGGCGCGAGCGTCCTAGAATTCACGCGTTCCCGGCAATCGACCGCGAAGTCCGCGTAGGAATCCGAGCGCTTGCGGCGCGGGGGGCGGGAGGTCCATACTCGTCCCGTGCGGCGTTCACGAAACCGATAAGGAGAAATTCCCATGCACGACCTCAAGACGGCCTTTCCCTCGCTCGCTTCCATTCCCGCCGAGCACGCTCCCCCGCGGCTCGACCAGCGCGACTACCTCGTTGACGGGAAGCTCAGGACCTGGGACGGCCCCGTCCAGGAAGTCCTCTCACCCGTCTGCGTGACGGAGGGCGGCGAGCCCGTCCAGGTGCGCCTTGGCTCCTACCCCCTCTGCGGCGAGAAGGAGGCCCTGGAGGCCCTCGAGGCGGCATCGCGCGCCTACGACTGCGGGCGCGGCGAGTGGCCGAACATGCGCGTCGAGGACAGGATTGACCGGATGGCCGGCTTCGTGGTCCGCATGAAGGAGAAGCGCGCGGAGACCGTGAAGCTCCTCATGTGGGAGATCGGGAAGACTCTCGCCGACGCGGAGAAGGAATTCGACCGAACCGTCGCGTACATTGAAGACACGATCGCCGCCTGCAAGGACCTGGACCGCGCCTCGTCGCGCTTCTCCGTGGAGGAGGGCGTCATCGCGCAGGTGCGTCGCTCGCCCCTGGGGGCGGTGCTCTGCATGGGTCCCTTCAACTATCCCTTGAACGAGACCTTCACTACCCTCATCCCCGCCCTCATCATGGGCAACACCATCGTCTTCAAGCCGGCCAAGTACGGCGTCCTCCTCCTCCGGCCCCTCCTCGAGGCCTTCAGGGACTCCTTCCCCGCGGGCGCGGTCAATTCCGTGTACGGGGAGGGGAAGGTCGTGATCGGGCCCCTCATGGCGAGCGGGAAGGTGGACGCCCTCGCCTTCATCGGATCGTCCAAGGTGGCGAACATCATCGAGAAGCAGCACCCCAAGCCCAACAGGCTGAAGACCGTCCTGGGCCTCGAGGCCAAGAACCCGGCCATCATCCTCAAGGACGCGGACCTCGACGCGGCGGTGAAGGAATGCGCGCTGGGATCCCTTTCCTACAACGGACAGCGCTGCACGGCGCTCAAGGTCATCTTCGTGCATCGCTCGAGGGCTGACGAATTCCTCGCGAAATTCTCGGCCGCGGTCTCGGCGCTCAAGATAGGCATGCCCTGGGAGCCCGGAGTCTCCATCACGCCGCTTCCGGAAGCGGGCAAGACGGAATGGCTCTCGGGTTTCGTCGAGGACGCGAAGGCAAAGGGCGCGCGGGTGGTGAACGAGGGGGGCGGCGAAAGCCACGGAACCCTTTTCAGGCCGGCCATACTCTATCCCGCGGGCCCGGGGATGAAGATCTGGACTGAGGAGCAGTTCGGCCCCGTCGTACCCGTCGCCGCCTTCGACGACGTTTCGGAACCCCTGGACTACGTTATTTCATCGAACTACGGACAGCAGGCCGCGATCTTCGGGAAAGACCCGGACGCGATAGCGCGGATGGTGGACATCCTCGCCAACCAGGTGTCCAGGATCAACATCAACAGCCAGTGCCAGCGTGGGCCGGACGCCCTGCCGTTCACGGGGAGGAAGGATTCCGCGGAGGGAACCCTCTCCGTGAGCGACGCGCTCAGGGTCTTCTCCATCCGCACCCTGGCCGCGGCGAAGTCCAACCCCCTCAACGAGGAGATCGTGACGAAGATCGTGCGGGAGCGGAAGTCGAACTTCCTCTCCACGGACTTCATCTTCTAGGGAGTTCTATCGCGCGTCCGGCCTGGACGTACACTGATTCGGAGATAACTATCCGCCCGTTCGCCTCGATATCGATGCGCCTGAGTCCGGCGTCGAGGACGATCTTGCCGCCCTCGACGGACGCGGGCTTGCCGTCCACGAGGACGCGGGCCCCGGCCGGGAGGTCGCCCACGGACACGGAGCCGGCGCCGCTTCCGAGGGGCGAGGGGACGGCGCCCTTGGCGGGAGCGGCCATGAACGCGAACTCCTTCGGAAACCCGGGCACGGACAGGGAGAAGGACGCGGGACCGCCCGGGAGGAGGAAGCCTTCCCCGTAGGCGAAGGACGCGATGACGGAACCGCCGGGGCCGAGCGCGGAAACGCGGGAGAGCGCCGGCGGCGGAGGGCTCAGCGCGAGGGCGAAGCCCGGGACCTGCTTGGCCTGGTACGCTGCCATGGCGCGCTTCTCTATCCTCATCGCGTCGACGATGGACGCCTTGCCGGGACAATCGATCCTGAAGGAATGCGTTCCGGTCCTCAGCCTCAGGGGCTCCGCCCCGAGCGGGACGGCCTTGGCCCCGTCGACGGAGATCGTCGAGGCGGGAGCGGCGCCGCGCACGGCGAGGAAGCCCGTGAAGGGGCGGAAGACGGGACGGTAATACGCGATGGCGCCCTGGGAGGGATCGACCTCGAGGGTGAAGCCGTCCTCGCCCGAGTCCGTGCTGATGAGGACCTGGGCCTGCTTGAGCCCCGAGAGGTTCAGGAGGATGGGCGCGTCGCCGACGGTCTGGCCGTCGAGCTCGACGCGCGCGGGGACCTGGCTCACCACGTACACGAGGGGACCCGCCTTGAGCTTCGCGCCCTGCGCTGACGCGGTCGTTGAAACCGCCGCGAGGAAGAGGGCCGCGGCGAGGGAAAACGCGCGCACGCTCATCATCCGTCCTCCGTTCGCGAAAAAATCCGGGATTCCGTTGCGGATACGCCGGAGCGGGGGTACAATTCCCGGCGACACGTCCGAGTATAGAGCGGTCCGGGCGCGTTGGCAACTCGCGCGCGGGCGCTGAGCGGAGAAAGCGCATGGCTAGGCCCTGGTACATCGTTCCCGTCCTCGTCGCCGCCCTCGCGGCCCTCTCCTCCTGCGCCACAAAGGCGCCGACCGCGGAGGCCGCGCCCGCCGCCGTAGCGGATGCGGAGGCCGAAGCCGCCCTCGCCGACGGCTGGAAGCGCCTCTGGGCCGACGACTTCGAGGGCGCCAAGGCGAAATTCGCCTCCTCATCCCGCTCCCACGCGCTCGCCCATCGCGCGCTCAGGGGCCTCGCGCTCGCCTGCGCCGCACTCGACGAGGAGGAGGAGGCCTTGGACGCGGCCGCCCGCTCAATCGAGGCGGAGAGCGGCGCGGTCCATTCCGCCGCGCTCAGGGACGCGATGCGCCTCCTCTTAGGCGATCACGAGGCCTCGAGGGTTGCCTTCGCGCGGATGGACGCGGCCCTCATCGCGTCGGCTTCGCCGTGGTCGAGGCGCGCGGGCGCCCGCGACGCCCTCGATGCGCTCGAAATCGATCCGTCGCTCGACGCCCAGGCGGCTAAAGCGCGTACGGGACGATTCGCCGGCCTCAAGCCGAGGATCGAGCCCGTCTCCTCGAAGAACGGTGCGGAGGAAGGGGAGACCGGCATCCTCTTGAGCGCCATTGGCGTAGTCAAAGGATGGGAATTCATCGGGCCCTTCCCCGGAGAGGGCGGACGCGGCATGGCGCGCTCCTTCATCGACGAAGCGGCGGCGGCGAAGGGCGCGGAGACGCGGGGGGCGACGGATTCCCGGGGCCGGCCCGTCGACTGGATAGCGCCGTCTCTCGCGGATTCGGACGGCCGCGCGAGGCCGGCCGCGCACTCGGGCGGGAAGGACTCCGCGTACTACGCGCGAGCGCGCGTCGAGATCGCGGAAGCGGGCGACTACTGGATGATCGTCGACCGCGATTGCGGGATGAAGGCCTGGGTCGGAGGAATCCTCGTCCTCGACGACCCGGCGAATCGCGCGGGATCGGACATGCACTGGGAGCGCGTGACGCTGCCGCGCGGAAAGGCGACGATCCTCGTCAAGCTCGCGGACTGGGACGGTTCATCCTGGTTCAGGATCTCGCTCATGCGGGCCGATCGCGGCGCGGGGAGCGACGCTGGCTTGAGGATACACCTGGGCGCCCTCGCGGCATTGGACGGCCCGTCCGCCGACCCCGTGACGGGGAGGATCGCCGCGGGCCTAGAGCCTGAGGATGCCGGGGAACGAGCCTTCTGGCTCGCGCTCGGCCTCGCGCGGGGCGGGGAGCCCTGGGCCGGGATGGCGGTCCTGGACGCGGCCGAACGGGGACTGAAGCGGATCCCGGATTACTACGCATGGGCCCGCGCGCGCTGCCTCGAGGCAGCCGGGCGCGCGTCGGAGGCTCGGTCGCTCGTAACGGCGCGCGCGCGCGGAAAGACGGGCTTCCCGCCCTTCATCCGCGAAACCGGGTTGGACGCGCTCCGAATGGGCAGCGCGAGCGCCGCGCGCGATGCGATCGAGGCTTTCCCCGCGAAAACCCGGAATGGCTTTTCCCGCGCGCTCTTGAACGCGGCGCTCGCCGCGACGGAGCTTCCTCCGTCCGCGGGTGCGTCCGCATGGACGGGATCCGAAGCGATCCGCGCGTTCAAGGCGAAGTACCCGGGCTCGCTCGCCCTCGAAAAATTCATCGCCGAGACGAGCGGCGGGAATTCGGATTATGCATTCCTCGCCGCCAACGCCTTCGGGAATCCTCTCAGGGTACGGGACCTCGCGTGGGTATCCAAGCACGCTTCAGCGGGGAGGCATTACGCCGCCGCGCACCGCGCGGACAAGATCCGCGTCGACCGGGAAGCCGGAAATCCCGAGGCTTGGGCTTCTTACATCATGAGCGGACGGGCCTCGGGCCTCTTGGACCGGGAAGCCGCCGAAAAGGCGGTAACCGAAGCGCTCAGCTCGTTCCCGAAGGACCCGTCCCTGTTGAGGCTCGCCCTGGGCTTTGCGGATGAACGGCTCGCCGCCCTGCGGGGAGGAGCGGCCGGAGCGGCCACGGGGGACGATGAGAAGAAGGCGGCGGCGCGGCGTAACGAACTCCTTCGCGCGATCTTCGAGGTCGATCCCGCGGACGCCGCGGCGGGGGCGGCCGTCGCGAACGCGGAGGAGCGCTCCGACGGTACGGATCCGCTCGCGGAGATCCGCGCGCATAGGTCCGCCAAGGATCCCTTCCGCGGAAAGGACGCGACCGTCGTCCTCGACGAAAAAACGTATCGGTTCAGGGGAGACGGAGGCTTCAGGCTCGACGCCTGCCTCGTCGTCGAGGCCGTTTCCGCCCGGGGCGCCCTGGACGAGCGCGAGCGGGACCTCGCGCGCCTCGCCCCCGCGGGGAGCGTCGTATCGCTGCGGCGCGCGTACGCGGTGAAGCGCGACGGTTCCTTCGCTCCCGCATTAGCTGCCGGCGCCCGGGTTTCCTTTCCCGGGCTCGAAGCGGGAGACTGCGTCGTCATCTCCTACGCCGCGGTCGGATCCGCGGACGGAAGCCTCTCGGGAGAATTCTGGGTCGACGAGGACTTCGCGGACGACAGGCCGATAGCGCGGAAGCGGCTCGCGGTACGGTATCCCAAGGGGCGGAGCGTCAACGCCGCGGTGCGGAACGACCCGAGGAAATCTATCAAGCAGGAACGGCTCCCCGCGTCGGCGGATTCGGACGGCGTGGCTTTCAGCGCGGCGAGGCTTCCCGCGATGCCGCTCGGGAGCGGTTTCCTCCCGCGTGAAGTCCGGCCGTGGGCGGACGTCTCGAGCCTTTCTGCCTGGGAACGGGTCTCGTCGGCGTGGCTGGATCTCGCCGACGAGCGCGCGCGGCCCACGCGGTACCTGTCGCTGCGTTCCGCGGAGGCGGTCGGAAACGCCGCGAGCCGCGCGGACAAGATAAAGCGGCTGTACGATCTCGCGGCGAGAATCGCGAGCGAGGGCGAATCGAGAGGCGTCTCGTTCCGCGCCGCGCCCTCCCGCGTAGCGGATACCCTGGACGGAGGAGGGGGGACCCCCGGAGACAAGGCGGCCCTTCTCATCGCGCTCCTCCGCGCCGCGGGCATAGAGGCCGACTACGCGCTCTTCGCGGCTGACGGCGGAGGATTAGATCATCCCTTCCCGGGCGCCCGCTTCGATCGCGTCCTCGTCGCGGTGCGCGGCGGAGAAGACGGCGAAAGCGGAGAAGACCTCCTCCTCGATCCCGGCGCGGGCGCGTACACCTGCGGCGAGCTTCCCCGGGCGCTGGACGGGGGGAGCGTCGTCGTCGCGGCGTCGGACGGAACCCGCTCCACCGCCGTAGGCCGATCCAAGCGCCCGCCCACGACCTTCTTCCTCGCGCTGAAGGCCGGGCAGGTCCGTGACGAGGCACGCGGCGCCGTCGTATTCCACGGCGAGGAAGCCGCGCGCCTCAGGACGCTCGCGATGACGGCGGACCGCGAGGCAGTGAAGGCGTCCTTCGCGGACGCCGTTTCAGGCGGTCTCGCTGGCGCGGCGATAGGAAGCCTCGACGTCCAGTCGGCGGAGAGCCTCGAGGCCGCGCCAGTGGCCCTCTTCACGGCGGGCCTTCCCGGATCCATCAAGAAATCAGCCTCGGGTTCCTTCGTCGAGGTGCCCTGGCCGCTTCCGCTCGGAAGAGCTGCGCTCTCGGGGCCCGCCGCGCTCGCCGAGGCGGGGCTTCCCGCTAAGGCGACGATTACGGACGCCTTCCATGAAACCATCGTCATCGAGCTGCCGAAGGGATCGCGATTCAAATCGCTTCCCCTGGACGCGCGGCTCGAGTTCGGCTCCTCGTACGTCAATTACAGCTTCCGCAACGATTCCCTCGGACGCATCATCTGCGAGCGCGAGTATCGCCTCAATGGCGACGCGATAGACGGGAAGAACGCGCCCCTCTACGAGGAATTCGCGCGCGAGGCGGAGGCGAAGCAGAAGGAGACGATCCCCGTCGTCTGGCTCTGAACT
>CAYNQK010000087.1:0-13222 GCA_964399285.1 uncultured Spirochaetales bacterium
CCAGCTGCTGGCGGGGGGCCGGGAAGCGCGAGAGGGCCTGGGTGTAGGGGAGGATGGCCGCGCAGGGGTAGCCGAGGACGTTCCTGTGGTAGAGGCCGACGAGGGCGTCCATGAGGGAGGGGTTCCTGAGGGGATCGGGCTCGAGGGCGAGGAGGTCCTCCTCGTGCGCCCCGGCGAGGACGCGCGCGAAGGCCTCGTGCCCGAAGGCGAGGGACAGGACCGCGCCGCCGACCGCGCTCGTGGAGGAGTAGCGGCCGCCGATGAAGTCGTCCATGTAGAAGCTCGCGAGGTACCGCGGGTTCCGCGCGAGGGGGCTCGTCTCGCTCGTCACGGCGACGACGTGCTTGGCGGGATCGAGGCCGCGGGAGGAGAGCCATGAGCGCACGAAGGTCTCGTTGGCCAGGGTCTCCTGCGTGGTGCCGGACTTCGACACGAGGATGAAGACCGTGGCGGCGGGATCGAGCGAGCGGAGGACCGCGTTCGCGTCGTCGGGATCGACGTTGGAGATGAAGGACGCCTTCATCCTGAGGCATCCCTTCTCGGCCGCCCAGCCCTCGAGCGCGAGGTAGAGGGCCCGCGGCCCCAGGTCGGAACCGCCGATGCCGATCTGGCAGACCGAGGCGAAGGGCTTCCCCGTCGAACCGCGGATGGCCCCCGAATGGGCCTTCCCGGCGAAATCCGCTATCGCGCGGAGCTGGGAGCGGTAGAAATCGCCGTAGTCCCTGCCGTCCTTCGCGACCTTGCCGGCGCATTCGCCGCGCGCGAGGTGGTGGAGGACCATGCGCTTCTCGCCCGGATTCATGACCTCGCCTGAGAGGAGGGCCCGGTATTTCTCGACCGCTTGGGCCTCGCGCGCGAGGTCGGCGAGGATTCCGGCGACCGCCGGCTCGACCCCCGAGGCCGCGTAGTTGTAGGCGAGGCCGGCTCCCATGGGAAGCTCGCACGAGGCGACGCGCTCGGCGGTGAGGCTCTCGGCGAGCGGCCGAGGCGACGGCGACGCCGTGAGCCGGGCGAAGGCCTCGCAGGCGTCCAGATCCTTGTATTCGGGCATTATCCCCCCCGCGCGCTCGTACGCGCGCCGCGTAATAATGGACTCCCTCGCGGCATCTTGTCAACGAAAGCGCGCGATAGATGAAGAAAACCGCTTCACAAAATCGAGAATATCATATATAAAAGAGCGGTCCCGGGACGTTCGCCATGGCGGGCGGATCGGGATCGGCGGCGGTTCCCGCGACCGGGAACGGCCCCGCGAAGTCCAAAGGAGGATATGATGGCGAAATCGAAGGCAGCCGGCACGAAGGCCCCGGCGGCGAAGAAGAAGGCCGCGGTCAAGGCGACTGCCGCTTCCAAGAAGGTCGCGTTCCCGGATAAATTCACCATGACCACCATGGTCGGCTACGTTGCCGAGAAGAGCGATATCAGCAAGAAGCAGGCGAAGGAGGCCATCGAATCCTTCATCGAGGTCTTCACCACCGGCATGATCTCCGGCGAGCGCGTCCCCTTCGGCACCGTCGGCAAGGCCTACGTCCGCGAGCGCCCCGCCACCAAGAAGCGCCTCGGCCGCAATCCCAAGACGGGCGAGGAAGTCGTCATTCCCGCGAAGCCCGCCGTCCGCGTTCCCAAGTTCACCTACGGCAAGGCCTTCAAGGAGGCCGCCAAGAAGGCGAAGGTCAAGAAGTAGGACTTTCCCTCCGTCCCGAGGCCGGCGGCGCTCCCTGAGGGCGCGTTCGCCGGCCCGACGCTTCAATCGGGAAGTCGCGAGGAGGAAGGCGACGCGCGACGCGCGCACGCTCCTCCCCGGGCGATGAGCGCGCCGCCGCGATCCCGTTACCCCGCGCGCCCGGAGATGCGATGCACACGAACTATTCACTCGTCCCCCGGCTCCTCACGCAGACGCCGGCGGTCGCGTTCAGGATGGCGAACGCCTTCCTCCAGCAGTTCAAGCTCATGAACGTGGACTACAAGTCCAAGGACTTCGTCTCCTCCGCCATGCCCCTCGTCACCCTCAAGATCACTCCGCTCTGCAACCTCCGCTGCGTCATGTGCGGACAGCGCGGGATCAAGGGCACGCTCAAAGGGCACGATGCCGCGGAGAAGGCCAAGGACATCCTCAGCATGGAACAGTTCAAGGCCTTCATAGACGACGTCTCCAAGAAGGCCAAGCTCTTCTACGTCTGGGGCGGCGAGCCCTTCATGTACCCGAATTTCATGGACCTCGCGCAGTACATGAAGAGCAAGATCCCCCTCGTCACGGTGAACACCAACGGCACCTTCCTCGAGCAGAACGCGGAGCGCATCGTGCGCGACGCCTGGGACGGAATTTTCGTCTCGCTCGACGCCTTCGAGGAAGTGAACGATTCCATACGCGGAAAGGGCTCCTACAAGAAGGTCATAGCGGGCATCAAGGCCATCAACGCGGAGAAGGAGCGCCAGGGGAAGAAGCTCCCCATGGTCGGCATCGTCACCACCGTCTCCAACCAGAACTACCTCGACCTCGCCAACTTAGTCCGGGCCACCAAGGACATGGAGCTCGCCTGGCACATCATCAACCTCGGCACCTACTTCGACGACAAGATCGGCGCGGAGCACGTGGCCTGGGTGAAGAGCAAGCTCGGGATCGAGCCCACGTACTGGAAGGGCTTCGTCACGGGCTTCAACGAGGGCATCGACGGGGATAAGTTCTCCGCCATCCTCCAGGAGGTCCACGACCTCTCCGCGAAGGTGAAGCATCCCATCATCACCGTGCCCGTCATCACGCCCAAGGTCATCGGCACCTACTACTCGAAGCTCGACGTGGCCGTTCGCGACCACTGCAAGGTCCCGTGGTTCATGGTGAACCTCGACTACAACGGCGACGTGCACTTCTGCGCGGACCATCCCGACTGGATCGTGGGGAACGTGAAGGAAGAGTCGATCTGGGACATCTACAACAACGAACGCTCGCGCAGGTTCAGGAAGGCGCTCAAGGAGAGCCCGGACGGGATTTTCCCCGGATGCAAGCGCTGCTACCAGATCATGCTCTGCGGAAAAAGGCGCAAAGGGTTCTAGCCGCGTCGCCGAGGAAGGGGGGAGGCATGGGAGCGAGGTTGATCGACGGGAAGGCCGTCGCCGAGTCCGTGAAGGCGTCGCTTCGTCCGCGCATAGCCGCGCTCGCAGCGCGCGACCGCCCGCCCTGCCTCGCCGTCGTCCTCGTGGGCGACAATCCGGCCTCCCTCTACTACGTGGAGTCCAAGGAGCGGGACTGCGCGGAGATCGGCATCGAGAGCCTGGACGTTCGGCTTCCGGGGAACATGGGCCGCGAGGGCCTCGCCGCCCGCGTGCGCGAGCTCAACGCGGACCCCGCCGTGGACGGCATCCTCGTCCAGCTCCCCCTGCCCGAGGGCTTCGACCAGCGCGCCGTCATCGCGGAGATCAGCCCGGACAAGGACGTCGACGGCCTCACGCCCGTCAACGCGGGGAGGCTCGCGATCGGCGAGGAGTGCTTCTATCCCTGCACGCCCCACGGGGTCGTGAAGCTCGTGGAGGCGTCCGGCGTCCCGCTCGCGGGAGCGCACGTCGTCATCGTGGGGAGGTCCAATCTCGTCGGGAAGCCGCTCGCGAACCTCCTCGTACGCAAGGAATTCAACGCCACCGTGACCCTCTGCCACACCGGGACCAAGGACCTCGCGGCCCACTGCCTCCGGGCGGACATCGTCGTGGCCTGCGCGGGGAAGCGCGGCCTCGTGACGGCGGACATGGTGAGGCCCGGTTCATGCGTCATAGACGTGGGCGTGAACCGCGTCCCGGACGCGAGCAAGAAGAAGGGCTACCGCATCGAGGGCGACGTGGACTTCGAAGCGGTCTCCGCGGTCGCGGGCTGGATCACGCCGCCCACGGGCGGGGTGGGCCCCATGACGCGCGCGATGCTCTACGTGAACACCGTCCGCGCCGCCGAGCTCGGGGCGGCCGCGCGCGCGGCCGGCGGAAGATGAAGGACGTCCAGAGCGAGAAGGACGGCCGTCGGATCGCGCTCCTCAAGGTGGGAGTAAAGGGGCTCTCGTATCCCATCACCGTGCTCGACCGCGCCAATGGCGTCCAGCACACGATGGGCACCGTGAACATGTTCGCCGACCTTCCCCACGACGCCAAGGGCACGCACATGAGCCGCTTCATCGAGGTCTTCAACGAGCATCGGGCCGACCTCTCCATGAAGCGCTTCCTCACGATGCTCGAGGAGATCAGGGCCTCCCTCGACGCGGAGGACGCCTACTCGGACCTCTTCTTCCCGTACTTCATGGAGAAGCGGGCGCCCGTGTCCGGCCAGGTCTCCATCATGCGCTACGACGCCGCCTACCACGGGCGCGTCACGTCCGACGGAAGCGTTTTCCGCGTGAGCGCGAGCGTGCCCGTGCAGACCGTCTGCCCCTGCTCGAAGGCCATATCGGACCGCGGCGCGCACAACCAGCGCGGCGTCGTCACGGCCACCGTCGAGTCCAAGCACTTCTTCTGGATCGAGGAGATCATCGAGATGATCGAGACATCCGCTTCATCCGGAGTCTACGCGCTCCTCAAGCGCGAGGACGAGAAGTGGATCACCGAACGGGCCTACGACGAGCCGCGCTTCGTCGAGGACGTCGTGCGCGAGGTGTACGGGAAGCTCGCCGCGAAAGGGGCCTTCCCGCGCTTTTCCGTGGAAGCGGAGAATTTCGAGAGCATCCACAACCATTCGGCGTACGCGTACGCGGAATATCCGGCGCCCGGGGACGGCCCGGCGTCGTAGAACGGCCCCTCGGGGAGGGGAAGGGGGAGAAGGTGGCGAAGGACCTCAAGGCGCAGTACAGGACGATCAACAAGGATTCGTTCCCAGCGCGGATGGAGATCAGCTTCTTCGACGAGGCGGGGGTCCGGACGGGCCTCTCCTACGAGAAGGTCGAGTGGATCGTGGACGGCGAGAAGGCCGGGCTCCGCTACGGCGAGAACCCGGACCAACCCGCGGCCCTCTACCGCCTCACGGGCGGTAACCTCGCCATCGCCGGGATCGAGACGATCCAGCCGGGGAAGTGGCTCGTCTCGGACATCGAGCTCCTCCAGTCCGGGAAGCATCCGGGGAAGACCAACCTCACGGACGTGGATTCCGCCCTCAACATCCTGCGCTATTTCCAGGACGACGTCGCCTGCGCCATCATGAAGCACAACAACCCCTCGGGCGCGGCCCTCGGCTCCTCGCCCCTCGAGGCCTATACTAAGGCCTACATGGCCGACCGCGTCGCGGCCTACGGCGGCGCGGTGGTCCTGAACCGCGAGGTGGACCTCGAGACGGCCGAGGCCATCGCCTCGAGCTACTGCGAGGTCGTGGCGGCGCCCTCCTTCGCGCCCGCCGCCCTCGAGGCCTTCAAGAAATGGAAGAACCTCCGCGTGATCCTCGTGAAGGACATCGCTCGGCTCGGGAGCTACGTGGGGACGCGGGTCCTCGACTTCAAGTCCCTCATGGACGGCGGCTGCGTGGTGCAGGCCTCGTTCAAGCCGACAGCGCTCAGGAAGGAGGACTTCCTTCCCGCCGAGTGCGTCTACCAGGGCAAGGAGTACCGCGTGGCGCGCGAGCCCACCGAGGCCGAGTGGCGCGACATGGTCTTCGGCTGGCTCGTGGAGACGGGCATCACCTCCAATTCGGTGATCTACGTCAAGGACCGCTGCACCGTGGGCATCGGCACGGGCGAGCAGGACCGGGTGGGCGTCGCGGAGATCGCCCGGGATAAGGCCTACGTCAAGCTGACGGACCGGATCTTCTTCGAGCGACACGGGGAGCCTTACAACTCGTCCAAGGACGAGAAGGCCAAGGCCGCCGCCGTCGAGGAGGCCCGGGCCCGGAAGGGCGGCATCCCGGGCTCGGTCATGATCTCCGACGCATTCTTCCCCTTCCGGGACGGGGTCGAGGTGGGGCTCAAGGAGGGCGCCACGGCCGTCGTCCAGCCCGGCGGGGCGATCCGGGACTCGGAGGCGATCGAGGCCTGCAACGAGTACGGCGCGGCCATGAAATTCACCGGCCAGCGCTGCTTCAGGCACTGAGCCCTCCGCCTCGGGCCGGGCCGCGAGAGGCTTGGCCCGAAGCGATCTTTTTCGATATCTTGTGCCTATTCAGCGCGGCCTTCGGGCGCGCACAGGGAGGTTTTCTGATGAACGACCTGGTTCCTGCTTCGACTCAGGAAGTCCGCAAGGCGGGCATGGTGGGCGTCGGCTCCGGCGTGAGCGGGCTCGGACTTCTCATCCTCAACGGCTTCTCGCACGGCTGGGGCGGGCTCGTGGTGGGCCCCCTCGTCCTCCTGGGCGGCCTCGGCATGATGGGCTCCAAGAACTCGTCCGACCCGGCCGATAGGCGCCTGGGCGGCCTCGTCACCGCGGCGGGCGCGGTCACCACGGGCGCGGCGCTCTGCCAGGTGCTGCCGGGCCTGCAGGGGCTCGCTGGCTTAGGATCCCTCGTCCTCTGGGGATCGGGCATCGCCCTCCTCGGCATCGGGATCTGGAACATCGTCAAATTCGTGAAGGGGCTCAAGAGCCGCGGATGAGCCTCCGCTACTTCATAGAGACCTACGGCTGCGAAATGAACAAGGCGGAGTCCGCCGCGGTCGAAACCCTCTTCCGCGGCCGCGGCTGGACCGCCTCGCCCTCCGGCGATGACGCCGATCTCGTCCTCATCAACACCTGCTCGGTCCGCGAGACCGCCGAGACCCGCGCCAAGGGCCGCATCGCGCAGTACGCCGCGCTGAAGCGCGAGTACGCCGCGAGGAAGCGCGTCCGGCCCTTCGCCCTCGTGGTGACGGGCTGC
Source organism: uncultured Spirochaetales bacterium (assembly GCA_964399285.1). Lineage (GTDB taxonomy): Bacteria > Spirochaetota > Spirochaetia > Treponematales > JBGSOB01 > CAYNQK01. The sequence continues at coordinate 6,803 of CAYNQK010000087.1, forward strand.
ATGGCGGAGCGGGCGGGGCGGGAGATGAAGGAGGCCTTCCCCGGAATCGACTACGTCGTCGGGAACTTCACCAAGGATTCGCTCGGCCCCATCATGGACGCCGTCGCCTCAGGGACGAGGACGGATACGCCCGTCCTCGATCCCGATCCCGCGGCCGAGTCCGTGCTCGGCCAGGGCGCGTCCTTCGTCTTCGCGCCCTCGCACCTCGAGCCCGGCTCCTTCAGAACCTACGTGCCCATCATGCACGGCTGCGACAACTTCTGCAGCTACTGCATCGTCCCCTACGTACGCGGACGCGAGGTATCGCGCCCCCTCGCCGACGTGCTCGCCGAACTCCGCGCCGCGGCCGCCGCCGGCGTCCGCGAGGCGGTGCTCCTCGGGCAGAACGTGAACTCCTATCGCTCGGAAGGGGACGGGGCGGCGACGGACTTCCCCGACCTCCTCCGCGCCGTCGACGCCGAGCTCTCGCGGCTCAGGGAGGAGGGGGTCGGCGACCTCCGCTGGGTCCGTTTCCTCTCGAGCCACCCCAAGGACTTCTCCGACCGCGCCATCGAGGCGATGGCGGGGAGCCGTTTCCTCTGCCGCCACCTCCATCTCTGCGTCCAGCACGGCTCGGACCGGATACTCGAGGCCATGAACCGGCGCTACACGAGGAGCGCCTACGTGGGCCTCGCGAGGCGGATCAGGGAGGCGATGCCGGGCATATCGCTCTCCACGGACCTCATCGCGGGATTCCCGGGGGAGACCGAGGAGGACTTCCGGGAGCTCCTTTCCCTCATGGAGGAGGTCCGCTTCGAGTACGCCTTCATGTACCATTTCAATCCCCGCGCGGGCACGAAGGCCGCGACGCTCCCGGGGCAGGTCCCCGTACAGCTCAGGAAGGAGCGCCTCGCCCGGGTCCAGGAGCTCCAGGCCCGGATCACGCGGCGCGAGATGGAGTCGCGGATCGGCGACGAATGCGCTATCCTGGTGGGGTCCTGGTCGCGCCGCTCCGGGGGAGAAGTCCTCGGGCGCACCGAGCGCGACGAGATGGTGGTCCTGCCGGGAGGGGAGGGCGACCTCGGCGCCTTCAGGGGCGCGCGTCTCGTATCCCTCTCCGGCAACACCTTCAGGGGTGAAAGGATGGCGGAATGCCCTGGAAACTGATCGTCGCCCTCGTCATCGCGGTCCTCGTGGCCTTCTTCATCGGCTTCAACCTGCAGAACTCCTGCAGCGTGAGCTTCGGCTTCGCCACGATCGATTCGGTGCCCGTGTACCTCACCGCGATGTTCTCCTTCATCGCGGGCATGCTCCTCGTCCTGCCCTTCGTCCTCGTCGCGGGGAGGAAGCGCGTGAGGAAAGCGAAGGAGAAGGCGAGGGAGAAGGAGAAGGGCCAGGGCGGCAAGCCGGCCGATCCCCCGGACGGATCCGAACCGGCTCCGGGCCCGGACGGCGAACGGCCGAGCGGCCTCTTCGCGTCGATGCGGAAGAAATCCGCGCCGCGCGGATAAGGGCTTCGGTGCGCTTCATCCGGGCGGCCCTCGTCGCCGCCGCGCTCTCCGCGGGTCCGCTCGCCGCCCAGGCCGCACCCTCCGCGCCGGGGCAGTCCGCGCGCGCCTGGCTCTCCGCGAACAAGGGCTCGCCGGATTTCGCTCCGCGGCTCCTCAAGGCCGCCGCGGAGGAGGACGACATCGGGAAGGCGATTCTCCTCATCGCGGACTACCTGCCATCGCTTAAATCGAGCGTTGACCGCGTCGCGGCCGCGTCCCTCGCGGCCGCTTACGCCGAAGCCGCCGGGCTCGCGCGCGAGGCGGCCGACTGGTACGGCAAGGCCCTCGCCGAGCCTTCGGGCGCGGCGGACCGCCTCCTCGTCTACCGCTACGCCGTATGCGAGCTCAAGGCGGGCGAGGCCGCACTGGCCTACGCCGCTTCCGAGCGCGTAGCCGAGGACCCGGCGGCGGATCCCCGCGTCGCGCGGAAAGCCCGCCTCCTCTCCGTCTGGGCCCTCGCCGCGCTCGGGAAGCGCGATGAGGCGGTGGCGCTCGCGCGGAGCGCCCTCTCCGAGGGGCCGGGAGCGGACCTCGCTCCCTCTTTCGCGTACGCGGCCGCCTACCTCGAGGAAGGGCCTCCCTCAGGGGCCGCGGCTTCCGCGGGCGGCTCGGATCATCCCGACGCGCTCCTCCTCGCCGCCAGAGCAGGGAGCGGCGCGAAGCGGACGGGCGTGAGCGCCCTCGACGAACCCGTGCTCTACCTTTCGGGAATCGGTTCGGATGGAAAGGCGCCTCCGTCGCCCGCGCCCGCCGCGAGCCCGGGCGTCCAGGGAGGCGGAACCGGCCTAAGCCCGCCCCTCGAGAGCCCGCCCAGGGATGCGGCCTCCGAGCCTCCGGCGCGCGGGATCGCCGGATTCAGGCAGGCGGGCGCCTTCTCGGTGAAGGCGAACGCCGACGCCATGGCGGGGCGCCTCGAGAAGGCCGGCTTCAGGGCGGAGATCAGGGAGCGCGCGTCCGCGGCGGGCGGGAAGCTCTACTTCGTCGTGGTGCCCTTCTGGGATGACGGAAAGCCGTCGACCGCCGACCTGAAGAAGGCGGGTTTCGTCACCGTACCGTATCCCTACTGAGGCCGCGCCGAGAGGCGGATCGGATCGGCGTCGAGGTATTCGGGGCCGTTCACGCCGATGGCGACGGGCTTGAGGACGATGACGCCCTCGCTCGGCCGCTCGAGCTCGAAGCTCCTCGTCCTCGTGATCACTCCCGAGGCCTTCACGCTCTTCAGGACGAGGATTTCCCTGTCGCCCAGGAAGTACGCCGAGTACAGGCCCGAATCCGGCTCGCTTCCCGACCGGGAGTAGCGTGGATAGCTGAATTCCAGGACGCCGCCCGAATCCTCCGCGTAGGCGCCCGGGGAGATCCCCGGCTTCCGTCCCGCTCCGGCGGATGGGCTCGGCCCGGGCTCGCGCCCCGAGTGCTTGCGGTAGATCCCGTTCCAGGGATTCTGCGAGTCCGCCGAGAAGCGGACGTTGTCGAAACTCCGCACCGAGATCGTGTCCGCGCCCGTGAGCTCGACGTCCACGAAGCGCTTGAGGCGGATCTCCTCGTGGCTCGAGCTCGCGTAGATCCCCCGCTTCGTGGACTCGGAATTCTCCCAGGTGAAGACGCTCAGGGAGGGCACCTCGCCCTGCTCGCTGAAGACGATGTTCCTGAACTCCGGGGAGAATTCGATGGCGCGGGAGCCGGGCCTTCCCGGGGGCGGAAGGGACTCGAGGTACCAGATCCCCGCGAGGAAGCGCTCGAAGGTGGCGGCGTCCCCGTTGAGGTAGCGGTCCACGATCCCCTGCTCGATGGCGCGGCCGGAGACCTGCGTTCGCTCCTTCGCGGCGTAGGCGCCCTTCGCGGGATCGTAGCCCCACCGCGTCTCCACCTTGTCCATGAAGTTCCGGGAGGCGAGGTCCTGCTCGTGGCTCAGGATGTCCCAGGGCGGCTCGTCGGTGAGGCCCCGCTCGTAGGCCTCCGAGCGGCCGGTCTCGACGATCTCGATCGACTCGGCCTCGATGGCCGCGATCCGGGAATAGGCGGGCACGCCGGGCCCGCCCTGTCTGTCGGGATGGAGCACGAGGACGGTGTGGCGGTCGAGGTCGTTCATGCCCGTGCAGACGAGGTCCTTGTCCCGCGAGCCCGTCATGTCCTTGACCCCGACGTCGAAGGTCGGGAACTTGGTGGCGAGGGTCGTCTCCTCCCAGAGCCGGACCCAGGCCGAGCGCTGCCCCTCCTGGTCGAGGACCACGATCCCGATGTACGAGGAGGAGCTCTCGAGGCTCTTCACCACGAGGATCTGCTCGTCCTCGGGATCGGCGTCGATGTCGAGCGAGACGACGCCGAGGAGTACCTCTCCCTCCCGGGGCGGGAGCCGCGGGCCCTCGGCGGGCGCCGCGCCGCGGGCCTGTCCGGGCCGTTCGCGGCCCTCGGAGGCGGGATCGGCCCGCTTGATCTCGGCGTAGTAGGCGCCCTCGGACCCGTCGCCCTCGCGGCAGGACGCGAGGGCGATGGAGGCGGCGGCCGCCGCCGCGAGGAAAGCGGCGCGGATCGGGATCGGCATGGTCATCGGCGCGCGGCGTCCCGGAGCGCCGCCTCCACCGCGAGGACCGCGTCCGCCTTCTCGGCGGCGAGGGGGCGCTTGCACTTGAAGCCGGCCGCCGCCTTGTGGCCGCCGCCCCCGGAGCGCTGGGCGATGGCGGCGACGTTGACGAGGCCCTTGGACCTGAAGGAGCAGCGGAGGAGGCCCTCCGGGCTCTCCTTGAAGAGGATCGAGACCTCGACGTCCTTCGCGCTCAGCGGGATGTTGATGATTCCGTCGGCGTCCTCGTAGCGCGCGCCGGTCTCGGTGAAATCCGCCTTGGAGAGCGCCTGCACCGCCACGCGCCCTTCCGCGAGGATCTCCATCCCCGAAACCGCGCGCTTCATGAGGAGGAGGGCCGCCGTCGTCTGGCTCTCCCTGAGGAGGGCGTGCGCGCGGGCGGGGGAGGCGCCCGCCGCCACGAGGCGGCGCGCGGCGTCGAAGGTGAGCTCGGTGGTCTTGGAATAGGAAAAGCTCCCCGTGTCGAAGGACATGCCTGCGAAGAGCCCGGAGGCCGCGTCCTCGCCGAGAGGGGTCCCGAGGCCCTCGACGAGCTCGAGGACCATTTCGCAGGTGGAGCTCTTGCCGGGATCGAGCCAGGAGGGGCAGGAGGACTGCGACGCCTCGTGGTGGTCGATGACGAAGAGGCGGCCCTCCCAGCGCGGATCCCAGAGGTCGGGGATCCCCGCGTTCCCGAGGTCGTTCGAGTCGAGGAGGACGGCGGCCCTCCCGTCGAGGGCGCCGGGGCCGGCGTCCCGGTAGGCGCCGATGAGCCCGTCGGGGTCGAGGAAACTCCACTTCTCGGGGATGCGCTCGCCGTTCAGCGCGAGGCAGTCCTTCCCCAGCGCGCGCGCCGCCTTGACGAGGGCGTACTCCGCCCCGATGCCGTCCGCGTCCGCGGAATCGTGCGTCGTCAGGAGGAGGCGCTGGTGGGACCGGATGAAATCAAGCGCTTCTTGGATCGCCATCGCTCGGGGCGTCTCCGTCGTCTCGGGCATCGCGGGCGGATTGTACGCGTTTTCGCGCCACAAGGACAATCGCCGCGGCCAGGAGGAGGGCGAGGAGCGCGCCCAGGGCGATGACGAGGCCGGGGGACGAGGCGTAGGCCCGCTCGATCGCGTTCCGCGGCGCCGCCCCGGCGCCGGAGTCCGAGATGCCGCCGCTTCCGTCCGGCCCGATGAGGCGGGGATCGGCGTTCTTGAGGCGCTCCGAGGGCAGCGACGTGAGGACGCTTTCGAGCTCCTTCATGGACGACTCGACCTTGTCCCCGATCCCGACGCCGATGGTGATGGCCTTCCAGGGGCCGTGCTCCTCGCGCCGCACGTAGGTGAGGTAGGCGTGCGCGAATTTCCCGTCGGGGGAGAAGTAGGGCGATCCCGGGGGCGCCTCCTGGATTTCGTCGGTGAGGAGGATGATGTACTTCTTCCTCCCGTTCGCGAGCGAGGCCTCGAGCTTGGCCTTGAGGGCGTCGAGGGCGTTCCCGATGTCCGTGTAGGCTCCGTCGGGCTTGAGGCCGGAGATGCGCCGCATGAGCTCCTTCTTGTCGGCCTCGTTCTTCACGGGGCCATCCCATACGGTCTCGGCCTTCCGATAAAAGGTGATGACGGTTACGCTATCTTCTGGTATGACCACCGGGCCAATGAAGGATCCAATGAGCCAATTCTTGGAATCCTGGGCCTTGCCCTCGAGTCGCATCGAGAGCGATCGGTCATAGACGAAAAAGAAGTCCATGGGCGTGAGGCGCTCATCGGCGACCGCTTGCATGGCTAAGAGGAGGCCGAACGCGAGAGGGATCCATCGTTTCATAAAACACTCCCGACATTCTGGTAATACCAGGGCTCAGACACCTTAGCCCCTTTCTGTCCGTTTTTCCAGCCGGCGGCCTGAAAAACGCTTTTCGGTCGTCCTTTACGCATTAAGCTTACCATATAACGCAAAACGGAAGGTAACAAATTTTTTTTCGCCTCTTTACTTTTTAATAGCCATGAGTCTATGCTAACCGCAGATTTTCACATAGTAAGGAGTTAGCGATGGGAGCTATTGATCTGCCCAAGAGCCCTAACGTATTCCACCCGGAAAAACCGAGCGCCGTCGGTTCCAGAAACTCTCTCGCCCAGGAAGGGCGCGATCAGCAGAAGGAAGTCAACCAGCTCCTCGAGGAAGAGACCAACAAGGTCATCCACCACCTCACGTCCCGGCTCCCCAAGGAAGTCCTCGAGCGCCTCGACGTCATGGGCGGCATCAAGGAAAAGCTGTACAACTACTACAACCATAACTACCAGAACATGTTCAACCGGTACATCACCAGTACCGAGGACGAGATGACCAAGA
>CAYNQK010000088.1:0-13132 GCA_964399285.1 uncultured Spirochaetales bacterium
CGCTCCCCCACCGGAAGGACTCGGACGCGGACGGGCTCGAGGACGGGGTCGAGGACGTGGGCCCCTCCTCGCTGACCAAGGAACGCCTCCTCGGCGGAGCCCTCGCCGTCCTCTCCCGCGGAGCGGCTTCGGGCGAGGCGGACGAGCGGGCGGACTACTACCGGGCATTCCTCAGGGCGGCCGCTCCCGAGCTCGTCGCCCAGCTCTCCGCGGTGGGGACCGAGAAGGCGAGGAACGGCCTCTTCGACGAGGCGGAGGACGTGTTCATAGCCCTGGAGGGCCTCGAACCCGAATCGGCCGCGCCGATCGTGAACCGCGGGCTCCTCGATCGCGAGCGCGCCGCGGCGGCCAGGCGCGGGGGCCGCGAGGACGAGGCCGAGGCGCGGGAAGCCGCCGCCAAGCGGCACTTCGACCGCGCGACGGCGATGGAGGGCGCCCCTCCCGAGGCCTTCTTCCACGCCGGGTCCTTCTTCAACGAGATCAGGGAATTCGAGCGCGCCTCGTCCCTCTTCGACTCGGCGCTCGCGCTCGGCCTCGAGGGGGAAATGGCGGAGCGGGCGCGCGCCCTCGCCCGCGCGATCAAGTCGCGCGGCCTCCTCGACGAGCTTTTCAAGGAAGCCTACGATTTTATCAGGATGGGCAAGGAGGAGGAGGGCCTAGAGCGCGTCGAGCGCTTCCTCTCGGGCAACGCCTCCCTCTGGAACGCCTGGTTCCTCAAGGGATGGGCGCTCCGGAGGCTCGAGCGCTGGGCGGAGGGCGTACCCGCCTTCGAGCGCGCGCTCGAGCTCGTCGACGAGGACGCGGACGCCGTGGACGTCCTCAACGAGCTCTCAATCTGCCTGAGCGAGACGGGCCGCTCGGACGAGGCGAGGAAGGCCCTCGAGCGGGCCCTCTCGATCGAACCGGAGAACGTGAAGCTCATCTCGAACCTGGGGGCGCTGGCGCTCAAGCGGGGCGACGAGGCCGAGGCGCGGGCGTTCTTCATGGCCGCCCTCGAGATCGATCCCGACGACGTGGTGGCCGCGCGCTGCCTCGAGTCCCTGGACGGGGGCGCCTGAACCGGCGGCCGGGAGATCCCCGGCGCCCGCTCAGAGCAGGGGCTTCACGAAGGCCTCGATATCCGGCCGGGAGAGCGCGCCCACGCGCTTCGCGGCCTCGCGCCCGTCCTTGAAGACGATGAGGGTGGGGATGGACACGATGCCGAAGCGCGAGGCGACGTCGCCCTGCTCGTCCACGTTGAGCTTCCCTACCTTGAGCTTCCCTTTGTAATCCCGGGCGATGGCCTCCACCGAGGGGGCGATCATCCGGCAGGGGCCGCACCAGGACGCCCAGAAATCGACAAGCACGGGAACGTTCGAGTTCGTCACTTCGAGATCGAAATTATCGTTCGTCAGTTCGACTTCGTCGCTCATGAGCATCCTCCCGCGGCTCGGCCGGCCTTCCGGGCCCGGCGGCCTCCCCTGCAAGATAATCCCGATAGAGCGCCAAGTCAAACCGGGCCCTTCCCCTCCGCGCCGCCCCCGTCGGCGCGATTCGGCGTTCAGCGGCGCGCGGCCTTCACGGAGGCGGCCTTGGCCGCGACGGCCTTGGCCGCAGGCTCGTAGCGCTCGTCGGAGTTCGCGCGGCCGAAGCTCGCGCCCTTAGTCGGAACGACGTGCCAGTCGGCGGCGGAATCGGAATCCGCTGAGTCCGAACCGCGGCAGATCGTCCGCGTCTCCGTAGTTCCCGCGGAGGAAGCGCAGGCCTCGGGCCGCGCGCCGCCCTCAGCCTTCCACGCCCCGAAGGCGATCACGGCCTCCGCGCGGCGCTTCAGCTTCGCTGAACCGAAGCCCCCGTAGTCCTCGTCCGACGCGGAAGTCCTGTCCGTATATAAGAAGGCGTCCATGATCCGCGAGGAGGGAGAGCCGTAGAGCGCGAGCGCGCCGCTCCCCTTCACGAGGGTCGCGCTTCCCGGATACCAGAAATCCCGCCCCTCCGGGGACGCGTCCGGCCCGCCCGAGGCGGAGCGGTCCGTTCCCGTCTCGTCCGCCCATCCGGGCTCCTCCGGCCTCGCGAGGTGGATGACGAGGTATTCGCCCGCGGCGACCTCCGCCGATGGCAGCCGATACACCCACTCCGCGTCCCCGATCACGCCGCAGGCGAGTGCCATGCCCGCGCAGAGCCCGCCCGAAACCGCGTAGAGTTCGACGATATCCGTCTTGGGTTTAGATGAGTCCGTGCGGACCTCGTTGATGCGGAGGACGGGGAGGCGGTCGTTCAGCCCGGTGAAGGGGAGCGCGAAGCGGGCGCTGTTGCCCCAGGCGTCCCGCGCGCGGCACTCGACGCGGTAATCCGCTCCGGGGACCTGCTCCGCCTCGGTGGAGAGGAACAGGGCCCGCCCTTCGGCGACGCAGGAGGCGACGACGAGCGAGGCGCCATCAGCGTCCAGGATGGACGCGTCCCCGGGATCGACGAGGACGTCCTCGTCGAAATCGATCCTGAGGGTCCGCCCGCCCTCCAGCGAAAAACCGAGAACCGCGGGCGGATCGATGTCCACGGGATCGAAGGGAGGCGGGAGCCTCCCGGGCCCGCAGGAAAAAGCGGCGAAGCCCAGGGCCATGGCCGCGGCGGCCGGATATCGAAGAATCATGGTCGTCCTCCTCAGTCAGCCCATCGGCCGGAGGGCCGGCGACGCTTCAGCGGGCGATCCCGCTTCGGCGGGCGATCCCGCTTCGGCGGGCGATCCCGCTTCGGCGGGCGATTCCGCGGGGCCCCGGCAGACTGGCGTCTTTGCAAGGTCGGGCCGTCGTGATAGCATACAGGCCGAGGGCGGCCCGCCGGCCGCCGGCGACGGCCGCCCCCCATACCACGCAAGGAGCCACAATGACCGAATCGAGGATACGCGAGCTCGAGAAGCTCGCGAAGGAGATCAGGAAGCTCACCATCAAGGAGATCGGGAACCTGGGCGTCGGCCACATCGGCGGCGCCATGTCCATCATCGAGCTCCTCGTGCTCCTCTACCACGAGCACATGAACATCGATCCCAAGAACCCCCGCAAGCCCGACCGCGACTGGTTCGTGATGTCAAAGGGCCACGCCGGCCCCGCCCTCTACGCGATGCTGGCCCAGCGCGGCTTCTTCCCCCTCGAGTGGCTCGACACCCTCAACAAGGGCGGCACCAAGCTCCCGAGCCACTGCGACCGCACCAAGACCCCCGGCATCGACATGACCACGGGCTCCCTCGGGCAGGGCTTCTCCGCGGCCATGGGCATCGCCCTGGGCCTCCAGATGGACAAGTCGAAATCCACGGTGTACACGCTGATCGGCGACGGCGAGTCCAACGAGGGCCAGGTCTGGGAGGCGGCGATGTTCGCCTCGCAGCGCAAGCTCTCCAACATCGTGGGCTTCGTCGACTGCAACAAGCAGCAGCTCGACGGCCTCACCTCCGGGATCATGGACATGGAGCCCATCGACGAGAAGTGGAAGGCCTTCGGCTGGTTCACGCAGCGCGTCGACGGCCACGACGTCGCGGCCCTGGACGCGGCCATCAGGGCGGCCAAGGCCGAGGCCTCTCGCCCCTCGATGATCGTCATGGACACCGTGAAGGGCAAGGGCTGCAATTTCGCCGAGGGCGTCGTTCCCAACCACAACATGACCTTCGACATGGCCAAGGCCCAAGAGGCCATCGCGGCCCTGGGCGACTGAGGATCGAGGAGAGAACATGGAAACCAAGGAAATGCGCGCGGCCTACGTGGACGCGCTTATCGAGCTCGCCGCGAAGGATCCCCGGATCGTCCTCCTCGAGGCCGACCTCATGAGCTCCTCCGGCACCAAGGCCTTCGCCAAGGTCTACCCCGACCGCCTCTTCAACGCGGGCGTCGCCGAGGCGGACATGATCGGCATCGCCTCGGGCCTCTCGGCCCAGGGCAAGCTCCCCTTCGCCACGACCTTCGGCTGCTTCGCCTCCCGCCGCTGCTTCGACCAGTTCTTCCTCTCGTCGAACTACGCGCGGCTCAACGTGAAGGTGGCGGGGACCGATCCCGGCGTGACCGCCGCCTTCAACGGCGGCACGCACATGCCCTTCGAGGACCTCGCGCTCATGCGCGTGATCCCCAAGCTCGTCATCGTCGAGCCTTCCGATCCCCGCTCCTGCGAGGCCCTCACCAAGGCCGCGGCCGCCTACGAGGGCTGCGTCTACCTCCGCCTCCAGCGGAAGCCCGCCCCCTTCTTCTACCCCGAGGGCGAGAAGTTCGAGTTCGGTAAGGGCAAAGTGCTCCGAGAGGGCAAGGACGCCGTCATCGTGGCCCTCGGCTGCGTGATGGTGGGCGAGGCCCTCAAGGCCGCGGACCTCCTCAAGGCCGACGGGATCGACGCCGCCGTCATCGACGCGCTCAGCGTGAAGCCCCTCGACGCCGAGCTCATCCTCAAGTACGCGAAGGCCACGGGCCGCGTGGTGACCGCGGAGAACCACCAGCTCGCGGGCGGCTTCGGCTCCGCGGTGGCGGAGCTCCTCGCGGAGAATTCCTTCGGCGGGAAGTTCGCCCGGATCGGGGTGCGCGAGGAGTTCGGCGAGGTGGGCACGGTGGACTTCCTCAAGGAGCGCTTCAAGCTCCGCGGAGAGGACATCGCCGCTTCCGTGAAAGGCCTCAAGTAGGATGGGAAAGCGCGTCGTCATGGCGAGCGACCACGGGGCCGTGGCCTTGAGGAAGCGGCTCCGCGCCCACCTCGAGGCGCGGGGCTACGAGGTGAAGGAGCTCGGCCCGGCCGAGGGCGAGCGCGCGGAATACCCGGACATGGCCGTCAAGGCCGTGGACGAGTGGGAACGCGGCGGCTACGACTTCGGGCTCCTCCTCTGCGGGACCGGCATCGGCATCTCGATCGCGGCGAACAAGCGGAAGGGCGTGCGCTGCGCCCTCCTCGCCGATACCTTCTCCGCGCGGATGGCGAAGGAGCACAACGACGCGAACTTCGTAGCCTTCGGCGGCCGCGTGGAATACGCGGAGAAACCCGAGGCCATCCTCGACGCGTACATCGACGCGAGCTTCGCGGGCGGGCGGCACAAGGATCGTATCGACATGATCTCTGCCCTGGACTGACGTCAGGGGCTCCATCGAGAGCGCGAAGGCTCGGGTTAGGACGATCGCGTCCGCTCCGCGGCTTTCGCGCTTTTTTTTATCGCCCGGGTTTCCTTATTGATAATGGCAATCATTATCAATAATGAGGAGCGCGGAATGACAAGGGCGGATCGAAGGAGCGATGGCTCTTGCCCTTGCCGCCCCCCGTTTTTGGAAGGCGGGGCGCGGGGTGGAAACCTTTTTCATAAAAAGGTTTTTACCCCGCTTCTTATCCTATATCGCGCGGGGACGCGGATCGATCTTGATAATGATAATCATTATCAATAATCCGATGGCGAACACGCAACTGCTGGCGCGATCGCACAGGCCCCGAGACGCTCGCCCCGCCCTATCTTCCGCTCCTAAGGAATGGCCGCGTACTCCTGCACCACCTGGATCTCGGACTCGACGGAATCGACGCCCTTCACGGACCGAGCGGCCGCCAGCGCGAGCTCGATGACGGGGCGGGAGGATACGACCCCGTGGAGGGCCACGGCGCCGCCCTTCGCTTCCGCCTCGAGGAACTGGACGGGCACCTTGCGCGCGTAGAGGATCTCCGTCACCACGGCCTGCGCCAGCCTCAGGTCCGCGATCCTGCGGGCCGACGCCGCGGCGTCCGCCTTGGCCGTGCGCTGCCTGGAGAGCTCGATGACGATGCGGGCCGCCTCCACGGGATCCAGCCCCGCGGTGTTGAGGACCATGTCGTAGGAATCGGGGAGCTTCCAGTCCATGCCGAAGAAGAAGGAATGGTAGCCAGCCCGGTCCGCGTCCGTCCTCTGGACGAGCTGCTCGGCCTGGCGCTCCGTGATGTTGAGGGATTCCGCGATCCGCCGAACGCGCTCGGGGCGCGGGGCGACGAACTTCACGGAGACGACGCCGGGCACGGATCTCAGGATGGAGCCCGCGCCGCGGCCCATGAAGACCGCTCCGTCCGCGGCCGCCTCGTCGAGCACGACCGTCCTCAGGAAGTGGAGGTACTCGTCCCTCGCCGGCGAGAGAGACGCCCAGAAGCCGGGCCGCTTCTCGTCGAATTTCATGAGCTTGTCGAGGGCCAGGCCCCGCTTCGCGAGCTCTCCCTCGACCCGCTCCCTATCGACGACCCTGAGCCCCGCCATGGAGGAGATCTCCTCGGCAATCTCCTCGCCCAGGGCGCCGATCTCGCGCGTAACGCATATGATCGCCATGGCAACGCCTCCTTCCTCGAATTCTATGACTCTCCGCCCCCTAATGCAAACGCCCGTCTTCCCGTCCGAGCGGGCCCTCCCCGGCCACGCCTTGCCTCCCGCCCGCCGCGGGGGGTATCCTCGCGGCCATGAAGCATTTCAAGGCCGCGGTCGCCTCCAACCGCCCCCTGGCCGAGGGCACCTGGGAGATGGAGTTCGGCTGGGACGGGGGCGAACGGCCCGAGCCCGGCCAATTCTTCACGGTCCTCGCGCGCGGCTCCACCGACCCGCTCCTCCGGAGGCCTTTCGCCTTCTCGCGCTTCGACGCGCCCTCCTCACGCGCGTCCTTCATCTACCTGAAGCGCGGAGCATCCACGACGATCCTCTCCTCCCTCGCCCCGGGCGCTCCGCTCGACGTCATCGGGCCGCTCGGCAGGGGCTTCCCGCCGCCTCCCGAGGGCGGGCGCGCGATCCTGGTCGCGGGCGGCATCGGCCTGGGGCCGGTGCTCTTCCTCGCGGACTCGCTCCGCGAGCGGAAGGCGGACTTCGCCTTCGTCTACGGAGCCCGGAGCGCGGGCCTCGTCCCGCGCGAGCGGCTTCCGCGCGACGCCGCGATCATGACGGACGACGGGAGCGCGGGAGGGAAGGGCACGGCCGCGGACGCCCTCCGGTCCCTCCTCGCGGAGGGCGGCGCGTCGCGGATCTACGCCTGCGGCCCGGGCAAGATGCTCGAAGCGGCCGCGCGGATCGCGGAGGAGGCGGGAATCCCCTGTTCGGCATCGATGGAACAGCACATGGCCTGCGGCGTGGGGGCCTGCATGGGCTGCGCGGTGAAGCTCAGGAAGGGCGGCTACGCGCGGGCCTGCGCCGAGGGCCCGGTCTTCGAGGCCGCCGACATCGCGTGGGAGGACTAGCATGGACATGACGGTACGGATCGGCCCCCTCGTCCTCCCCAATCCGGTCTGCGTGGCCTCGGGGACCTTCGGCTACGGCGAGGAGTACGAGAAGCTCGTGGACGTGGACGCTCTCGGCGGGCTCTTCACCAAGGCGGTCACGCCCGAGCCGCGCGCGGGCAATCCGCCGCCCCGGATCGCGGAGACGCCCTCGGGGATGCTCAACACGATCGGGCTCGCTAATCCCGGGGCGAAGGCCTTCGCCTCCCGGATCCTGCCGGAGCTCCGCGCCCTCCGCTGTCCCTTCCTCGTGAACGTCGCTGGCGGATCGGAGCGGGAGTACGAGGAGGTCGTCGAGATCGTGGAGAAGGCCGGCGGCGCGCCGGGCTACGAGCTCAACCTCTCCTGCCCCAACGTGAAGGACGGCGGGCTCTCCTTCGGCACCGACCCCGTCCAGGTGGAGCGCATAACCGCCGCCGCGCGGAAGCGGACGAAAGCTGCCCTGGTAGTGAAGCTCACGCCGAACGTGACCGACATCAGGTCGATAGCGAAAGCGGCCGAGGCGGGGGGCGCTGACGCGGTTTCCTGCATCAACACCCTCGTGGGCATGGCGATCGACGTGCGGGCCCTGAAACCGGTCCTCTCGATGGGGACGGGCGGGCTCTCGGGGCCGGCGGTCCGACCCGTGGGCGTGGCCTGCGTCTACCGCGTGAGCCGCGCGGTCAGGATCCCGGTCATCGGGCTCGGCGGCATCATGGACGCGGACGACGCCCTCGAGTACCTCCTCGCGGGAGCGAGCGCGGTCCAGGTCGGGACGGGGATCTTCGTGAATCCTGAAACGCCGGGAGCGGTGCTCAAGGGGATCGAGGCTTTCATGCGCGAGCGGGGCTTGTCCTCGGTGAGCGGGATCGCGGAGCTCCTGGCCTCGCCGTCGGCGAACGGGAACTGCCCGCGGTAATCGCGGGCGTCAGCCGCCCAGGGTCTGGAGCTCGCTGAGCTCCTTCTTGAGCTCGAGGGCCTTGAGCGCGGTGCGCCTGTTCTCGCGCGCGGGGTCGAAGCCGGGATCGAGCTTGAGGGCCTGGGTCCAGAGCTCGATGGACGCCTCGATGTTGCCGGCCGCGTACTCCTCGATGCCCCTCAAGTAGTACTCCTCCACCTTGAGCCTGAGCGCGTAGCGCCCGCCGTCCCCCAGGTTGATCCTGGCCTGCGCGGAGAAGCGGTTCGCGTCCCTGAACTGGGTCGCGAGGTCGAGGGTGTAGTTCACGACGATGGTCACGTCGGCGAGCGCGATGGAGGACCCGAGCGCGAGGCGCGGGCCGTTCTTGAGCTGGAAGCCCCCGTGCACGGAGAAGAACTCGAGGATGCGGCCCTCCGCCGCGAGCGAGTACTGCATCCCCTCGGAGGCCGCGATGTCCATGAGGTTGACGGGTTTGGTGACGTCGAGGGCGAAGGTGAGCGGCCTGACGGGCGAATAGGATGCGCCGAGCGAGACGGAGGTGGGCATGGCCTCGCCGAGGACGGGGAAGCCGAGGTCGCGGACGGAGGCGCCCACGGCGCAGTTCTTGCTCCGGCTCGGGTAGAACTTGAGGAGGTTGAAGCGGGTGAGGAGGCCGAAGTCCGCGAGGAAGGCCACGGCCGACTGGTCGAGGCCGGAGCCGGGGATGACGACGCCCTGGTCGTCGGCGTAGTCGGGGACGGAGCGATAGGCGGCCTTCACATTGGCGCCGACGGAGAGGCCGGTGAAATAGTAGCCCGAGAAGAAATTGTAGGAGACGTTCGCGAGGGCCATGGCCTCCGAGTAGTTGGCCTTGGTGATGGCTTCGACGAAGTCGTTGTATTCCTTGAACCCCGCGTAGAGCCACTTGCCCCCTGCCCCGATGCCGAGGTCGCCGAAACGCATGGAGTAGAAGGCGCTCTCCACCTTGGAGTCGCCGATCCAGTTGCTGTGGTAGACGGAGAGCTCCGTGTCGTCGAGCACGGCGGAGGCCGCCGGATTGAACGCGATGGCGGAGGATTCCGTGGCGTAGGCGGTGAGGGTGTTCACCATGCCCTCGGAGAAGCCGCCCACGGGAGTGCGGAGGATGCGGAAAACGGTTTCGCCCGCATAGGGGTCGAGGGACGGATAGAAGAGGTTGAGGAAGAAGGAATACGCGGCGGACCCGGCGCCTTCCTGGGCCACGGCCCGGGAGGCGGCGGAAAGGAGGAATACGGAAAGGGCGAGAACGGAGAAACGGCGCATCCGGGCTCCTATCCCCTAGTATATCGAAAGAACGGGGTGCTTTCTACGCTAAAAACCGTGACGGAACGGCCGCGGAAGGCTATACTGCGGTTGAACGGATCCGCGGGCGGATCGGTCGGGCGGAGCGTCCATGCGGCGCCCCATGTCCGCCGGTAGGGCGCCCGGGCGGGGTCCAGGGAAAGGAAGGCCTCTATGTGCGGAATCGTGGGCTACGTCGGCCCGAGGAAGGCCGCGGGCGTCCTCTTGGGAGGACTCAAGCGGCTCGAGTACCGGGGGTACGACTCGGCGGGGATCGCGGTCATGGACTCGGGATCCCTCGGCATCTTCAAGCGGAAGGGCAAGATCCAGGACCTCAAGGCCATCGTGCCCGAGGGCCTCGCGGGCTGCGCCGGGATCGGCCATACGCGCTGGGCGACGCACGGCGGCGTCACGGACGCCAACGCCCATCCCCACGCGGACGCTTCGGGCAAGATCGCCATCGTCCACAACCGAATCATCGAGAATTACGTCCAGCTCAAGGACAGGCTCGTCAAGGACGGGATCGCCTTCAGGAGCGAGACTGACTCGGAGGCGATCGCCCACCTCATCGCCGTCCACTACCGCGGCGACCTGGAGAAGGCGGTGAAGGCAGTCCTCCCCCTCCTCAAGGGGACCTACGGGATCGCGGCGGTCCACGCGGATGAGCCGGGGGTCATCGTGGGCGCGCGGAACGGGAGCCCCCTCGTGGTGGGCGTCGGCAACGACGAGATGTTCCTGGCCTCGGACGTCACGGCCATGGTCGCATACACCCGCCAGGTGATCTACCTGGAGGACGGCGAGGTGGTCCGGATCACGCGCGCGGGCTACACCGCCACGGACCAGAACGACCGGGACGTCCAGAAGCGCGTGGACGAGGTGACCTGGGAGCTAAAGGCCATGGAGCGCGAGGGCTTCCCCACCTACATGGAGAAGGAGATCTTCGAGCAGCCCGAGTCAATCCTCCGCTGCATGCAGGGGCGGATCGACTGGGAGACCGCGAGCCCCAAGCTGGGCGGGCTCAACCTCTGCTCCCGGGACCTCCGGGCCGTGAAGCGCGTGACTATCATCGCCGCCGGCACGAGCTGGCACGCCGGCCTCGTGGGCGCCCACCTCCTCGAATCGATCGCCCGCGTCCCCGCGGCGGCCGAGCTCTCGAGCGAGATCCGCTACCGGAACCCCGTCGTGGATCCGGACAACCTCTACTTCGCCGTCTCGCAGTCGGGCGAGACCGCGGACACGCTCTTCGCCATGCGCGAGATGAAGCGGAAGGGGGCGACCGTCCTCGGCATCTGCAACGTGGTCGGATCGACCATCCCGCGGGAATCCGACGGCGGCGTCTACATCCACTCGGGCCCGGAGATCGCCGTGGCCAGCACCAAGGCCTTCACGAGCCAGCTCATGGCGCTCTCGCTCTTCGCCGTCCTCATGGCCCGCGTCCGCGACCTATCCTTCACGGCGGGAAGGCGGATCCTCGAGGCCCTCAAGGACGTCCCCGAGCTCCTGAAACCCGTCCTCGCGCGGAAGGAGGAGATCCGGGCGCTGGCCAAGAAGTACTGCCGCTCGAAGGACTTCCTCTTCCTCGGGCGCGGCCCCCTCTACCCCGTGGCCCTGGAGGGCGCCCTCAAGCTGAAGGAAATTTCCTATATACACGCGGAGGGATACGCCTGCGGCGAGATCAAGCACGGCCCCATCGCCCTCGTGGACGACGGGACGCCCTCGCTCTTCCTGGTCCCGGACGACCACCTGCGCGACAAGAACCACTCCAACATGAAGGAGATCAAGGCCCGCGGGGGCCCCGTGATCGCGATCGCGGCCGAGGGCGACGCGGGGACGGCTGCCATCGCTGACGACGTGATCTACGTGCCCAAGGCCGATCCCATCGCCTACCCCTTCCTCATGGTGGCGCCCCTCCAGCTCTTCGCCTACTACTGCGCGCTCGAGCTGGGTCGGGACGTGGACCAGCCGCGGAACCTCGCGAAGAGCGTCACGGTCGAATGATCCCTATGCGTCAGTGAGTTCATGATGGTCGATGCGGGCGCCCTTCGGGGCGCCCTTTTTTTGCGGCACGCGTTCGATTCCTACGGAGCCTTAGCCGGATCAGGGAAGCCGGGACGCCGCGCCGCGGAGGCGGGAGGCGAGCTCGTCGAGGCCCTCGCGCGTCTTCGCGGACACGAAGATGGCGTCGGGCGCGATGGCGAGGAGCTGCTGCCGGCGCTCGGCGCCGGGGTAGAGGTCTGACTTGGTGAAGACGGTGAGGGCGGGCTTGCCCTCCGCGCCGAGCTCCGCGAGGACGGAGAGGGTGGTCCTGATCCGCGCCTCGGGATTCCGGTCGTTCCCGTCCACGGCGTGGAGGAGGAGGTCCGAGTCGATGGCCTCCTCGAGGGTGGCCTTGAAGGCCTCGATGAGGTGGTGCGGTAGGTCGCGGATGAAGCCGACGGTGTCCGTCACGAGGAGCCCCGCGCCCTGCCCCACGGAGAGCCGCCTCGTGACCGTGTCCAGCGTGGCGAAGAGCTTGTCCTCGGCGAGGACCTCCGCGTTGGTCATGGCGTTGAGGAGGGAGGACTTCCCTGCGTTCGTGTAGCCGACGATGGCGCAGGAGGGCACCGCCTCGCGCTCGCGCTTCTTGCGGAGGGTGGTCCGCTCCTTGCGCACGGCCTCGAGATCCTCCTTGACCTTGCGGATCTTGGCCCGGGTCTCGCGCTTGTCGAGCTCGAGGGCCTGCTCGCCCGAGCCCTTGGTCCCGTAGCGGCCGCCGCGCTGGCGGGAGAGCCCCTGCCGGGAGTGCGCGAGGCGCGGCAAGGAGTATTCGAGGCTCGCGAGCTCGGTCTGGAGGACGGCCTCCCTGGTGCGCGCCCGCGACGCGAAGATCCTGATGATGAGCTCCTGGCGGTCTATGACCGAGAGCCCGGAAAGCTCCTCCCAGTTCCGCTGCTGGCTCGGCGAGAGGATCCCGTCCGCGACGATGGCGTCCGCCTCCGCGTCCTTGGCGGCCTGGACGATCTCGGCCGCCTTCCCGTCTCCGAGGAGGTACCGCGGCGAGGGGGCGCGGACCTTGGCGAAGGCCTCGCCGGCTATTCCGAGGCCCAGGGTATCGCAGAGTCCCTTGAGCTCCTCGAGGGACTCCGCGGCGTCCGCGGGGGTCGCGCGGTCCGCGCGCAGGGAGAGGAGGAATGCCTTGTCCTTCCGGGGGGCGAGATCGTGTGGCTGGCGCTTCAGACCGAGTCTTCCTTCACGTAATACTGCATGAGCTGTACGAAGTAGTACATCTTCTTATAGACCTCGGTCATCCGCTTCTTCGCCTTGGCGTCGGCGGCCTGGTCGAGCTCCTTCCAATTGATGATCAGCTCGTGCGGGCTCCGGTCGTAATCCTCGATGAGGGCCTTGAGGGTGCGCCCCATGGCGATGAGGGAGGTGGCGGCCTGGTTGATGATGGCGGCGGCCCGGGAATTGGCGTCCGCCATGAGGGTCTTGAGGAATTTGATGGCTTCCTTGTCCCGCTCGGACTTGAGGAAGGCGGTGCGGATCCTGGAGCCGGCCTCGCCGTCCTCGGCGAGGGCGTCGTCGAAGAGGATGAGGGCGTCCGAGGCGGCCATGAGCGAGTGGAAGCTCTCCGAGAGCATCTGCGAGGAGAGGTTGGTGGACCATTTCCCCCTGATGAGGAGGAGGTCGATGAGCTCGCGGACGTCCTTCTTGAAGAAGTCGAGGAGGAAGGCCTTGAGGAAGTGG
>CAYNQK010000089.1:0-7438 GCA_964399285.1 uncultured Spirochaetales bacterium
CCCGCCTGCGGGACCGCCGTCCCCGCCGCCAAGGTCCCGGCGAGCGCCGTCTGGGGGGCCCGGCTCGACCTCCGGCTCTTCGGCGCCGGCGTCGTCGCTCCCCCCGATCTCCCCGTCTGCCCCTCCTGCCGCTGCCCCCTCTACGCCGATTCGATCGGAGCGCTCGAGGCCGATCGCCTCAGGGCCTTCGTCGGAACGCCGGAGTACAAGGGCATCGATCGCGGGCACTTTCCGTACTACTTCCTCGCGCGCGTCCAGGAGGCAAAGGCCGTTCCCCTCCGCTACGGCTCGTACTCCGTCGCCCTCTCCTACCTCCGCGCCGCATGGCAGGCGGAGGACTACCGCGACGAGGCCCGGACCGCCTTCTACCTCGAGAAGGCCCTCGCGTGGATGGACGCCTACGCGCGCGAGGTGAAGCGCGGCGACTACTACTACGCGACCTCCCGCCTCCTCCCCGCCGAGATACTGAGGCGGCTCGGGCGATTCGCCGAGGCGGAGGCCCGGCTCAAGCCCCTGGAACGCGATCCCGATTTCTCCTCGGCCTACCTCAAGAAGATCGTGAAGGCCGAGCTCGCCCTCGTCGCGGCGGGCGAGCGGAGCCCCCAGGCGAGCCCGTGAACTGGACCAGGATCGATTCCGAGAACGACGAATACCAGGTGGTCTCTTCCCTGAAGTCGAACCGCGCGAAGCGAAGGCAGCGCGGCGAGGCGTTCATCGAGGGGATCGAGTCGATCAAGCGCGCGGACTCGGCGGATCTCGCCTTCACGAGGATCGTCGCCGAGGACCGGAGGGCGCTCTCGCTCTGGGCGAGGGATTTCATCGAAGGGCATCCCGGCGCGGCCGCCATCGAGATGAAGAAGGAGCTCTACCGCTCGCTCTGCGACCGCGAGGAGCCGTCGGAGATCGTCGCGACCGCGCGCGTCCCGCGCCTCGGCCTCTCCGACCTCAGGCTCGGGGAGAGGCCGCTCGTCCTCGTCCTCGACCGGCCGAGCGACCACGGCAACTTCGGCTCCATCGTCCGCTCCGCGGAGGCCTTCGGCGCGGACGCGGTGCTCACGGTCGGCCACGGCGTGGACCCCTTCGAGCCCAAGGCCATACGGGCCAGCATGGGCTGCGTCTTCCACGCGCGCATCGCCTGCGTCGAGTCGATGGAGGAATTCTCGCTCTGGATAGAAGCGCTCAAGGCGTCGAGCGGCGCGCGCGTCATCGGCACCGACTCGAAGGGGGATTCTCCGCTCGCGTCGCTCCGCCTCGCGCGTCCGGCCGTCATCGTCATGGGCAACGAGGCCAAGGGCATGAGCGTCGCGCTCAAGGAGCTCTGCGACGCCGTGGCGAGCATCCCGGTCTCGGGCGCCGCGGATTCGCTCAACGTGGCCTGCGCCGCCTCCATCTTCCTCTGGGAGGCGGCGAGGAACGGGGACTAGCGGGCCGCCGGGAAGCGGCGAGCCTTCGACGGCGCGCTAGACCGCGAAGAGGCTGATCGACCTCCGCTGGAAGGAGAGGACGCCGCGCTCGAGCGTCGCGTGGGACACGATGGCCCTCTCCAGGTCCATGCCCGTCCGCTCGCCCGTCTTGAAGACGCGGTCCCCCAGGTTCAGGATCCCGATCACGTCGCCCGAGCGCGAGAAGACGCGGTACGCGAGCCCCTCGATCCGCTTGATGCCCCACTCCCTGCCCGAGAGCCTGTCGTAGAGCTCGACGATCCGCGTGGTGAAGGATTCCTCGTCGCCGCTCGGATAGTCCTGCACGTCGTCCGAGACCATGAGCTGCGAGCCGAACATGAAGTCGACGAGGGCGAGGAGCTCCCGCTCGGTCCGCGTGAGCTTGCATCGGACCGAGCGCAGGAAGAACACGTCGGGATCGGAGGCGAGGACGGAGCCGTCCAGGAGGGCGCGGCCCGCGACGTCGCGGAGGGACATGCAGGCGGAGGGGCGTCCCGGGTAGTGGATGAAGCGCGCCGCGGGGAGGTCCCAGGCCTCCCGGGTGTCCGCGCCCACGCGCATGAGAGGGAAATGCCTGAAGGAGGCCTCGAGGGGCGCGCCGCAGCCGAGCCAGGCCACGGGGCGGCCCTCCGCGTTCCGCGTCATCGACGCGATGCGGCCGACGACCTCCTCGTACCATTCGTAGGCCGCGCCGCCGCCCGCGCGCGCGCCCTCGAGGAGTCCCGCGTAGAGGAAATCGAGCTTGAGGTAGCGGAAGCCCCACTCGTCCACGAGACGCCTGAAGAGGGCGTAGAGGTGCTCGCGGACGTCCTCGCGCGAGAGGTCGAGGCAGTGGAACCAGCCGCCCCAGGCGGGGAGCCAGCCCGCGCGCGCGGGGCGGCCGCTTGAGTCCCTGAGGAGCCACTCCGGGCGCTCGTGGAAGACGCGGGAGATGGTGGTGACGGCGAAGGGCGCGATCCATATCCCGGGGATGAAGCCCTTGCCGCGGACCCGGTCCGCGATCCGCTTCATGCCGTTCGGGAAGCGCTCGCGGTTGGCCTCCCAATCGCCCACCGCGATCTCCCAGCCGTCGTCCACCTGGAAGACGGTGGGCTTGCCGCGCTCGATGTAGTAGCGGTTGACGAAGTTCCCGTTGTCGTCCAGCGAGTCGAGCGCGGAGAGCACGAGGTCCTCGTTGATGTCCGAGTAGTGATTGTACCAGGACTCCCAGCCCCCGGGCACGGGGCGCTCCGAGCCGCGCGCCCGGAGGAAGGAGAGCCTGTCGAAGGAGGCGAGGCCGCCGAAGGCCGCGGCGAGCCGATCCTTGAATTCGAAGTAGCCGCGCCCCCAGACCACGGCGATCTCCGCGAGGGGCTCGCCGTTCGCGCGGCGCTTGCCCGCGGAATGGAGGTCGATCCGCACCGTGCCCGCCTTGCGGTTGAATTCGAAGCCGACGGGCGCCGACCCCGAGTTGCGCGAAGCGAGGCCGAGCATCAGGTCCCCCGCGCGGAGATATATGAGGAAGTGCGAGCGGATCCTGCCCCGCTTCGGGCGGTCGCCGGGCCGGTTTATGAAGACGGAGAAGCGTCGCATGGTTCCCGGTCCCGGCATCCGCTCGCCCGGCGCGAGCTCCCAGGACGGCGACCAGGACTGCCAGCCGTTGGAGAGGACCGAGAGCCGACGGGACCGGGATAGCGCGGCGCGCTCCTCGGGACCGAGGTCCGTGAGCGCGAGGAGGTCCTCGAGGCGGATCTCGTCGATCGTCCTGCGGTGGGGATCGGTCCACGCGGGGCCGGCGTGGCGGTAGCTGAGCCGCGCGCCGCCCTCGACGGGCCCGGCGTCGCGGTTCACGCGCTCATGGGGCATCGGCACCTCCCTTATCCTGAGCGGATGCGGGCAGCGCCGCGCTCCGTGAGGCCGCGGGCTTTCCAGCCCGGGCCGGATCATTGTACTATGCCGCTCCGGGACTGTCAAAACGGAGGACTCGATGGTGAGGCTCTGCGCCTTCTTGGGCAACGCGGGCAGGGAATACGAGCGCAACAGGCACAACGTCGCGTGGCTCTTCCTCGACGCGTCGGGCATCGGCTCCGGCCTCTCCTGGCAGAGGAAGCACCAGGGGCGCGTGGCGTGGATGGACGCGCCCTCGGGCCGCGTCGCCCTCCTCAAGCCGGACACCTTCATGAATCTCTCGGGCAACAGCGTCGCGGACCTCGCGCGCAAGGAGGGCATCGCGGCCGAGGACATCCTCGTCGTCCACGACGAGCTCGAGCTCCCTTTCGGCACCGTCTCACTCAAGCGCGGCGGGGGCCTGGGCGGGCACAACGGCCTCCGCTCGACGGCCGAGAGGCTCGGCACCAGGGACTTCCTCAGGATGCGCTTCGGGATCGGGCGGCCTTCGCATGACGACGTGGCGGGCTACGTGCTCTCCGACTTCAACCGCGACGAACGCGGCCTCCTCGAGGGGAAGGTCTTCCCAGCGGCCCTCTCCGTGCTGGAGCGCGTGCTCCGAGAGGGCTTCGACGAGGCCGAGAAGGACGCGCGGAAGCTGGACGCGCTCAAGGAGCCCTGAAGAAAGCGGCTAACGCCGTCCGCGGCGAGGAACGCCGTCCGCGGCGAGGAACGCCGTCCGCCTGAGAGGGGGCCCTCAGCCCCCGGGCGCGATGCCGAGCCGCTTCAGCGTGGCGGAATCCTTGCGCCAGTCCTTGTCCACGCGCACCTGGAGCTCGAGCTTCACGCGCCAGGGGAAGATCTCGTTCATGTCCCGCTCGGCTTCCTCCCTGATGCGCTTGATCATCGAGGCCCCCTTGCCTATGAGCATCCCCTTCTGCGACTCGCGCTCCACGGCGATGGACGCGCGCACGCTGAGGCGCTTCCCGTCCGCTGACATCTCCGCGTCGTCCACTTCGGCGTAGGTCGCGTGGGGGAGCTCGTCGCGGGTGTGGAGGAATACCTTCTCGCGGATGATCTCGGCGATGCGGAAGACGGGCTCCTGGTCGGTCGCCACGTCCTCGGGGTAGTACTCGGGCCCCTCGGGGGCCATGGAGAGGAGAGCGAGCGCGAGCTCCTCCACCCCGGACTCCTTGAGAGCGCTCACGCGCATCGTCCGGGCGCCCGGGACGCGCTCCGCGGCGAAGGCCTCGGCGGCCGCGGGATCGGCGCCCTTGGCGTCCACCTTGTTCACGGCGATGACGGTCTTGGCGGCGTGCGGGGCCGCGAGGGCGGCGACGATGTCCTCCTCGGCACCGGGCTTCCTGGAACAGTCGATGACGTAGAGGAGGACGTCCGCGCTCGACACGGCCTGCCGCGCCGAGTCCCGGAGGAGGGCGTTCATCCGCCTCTCGGAGTCGTGGAGGCCGGGCGTGTCGAGGAGGACGAGCTGGCCCTCCTTCCTCGTGACGACGCCGCGCACCTGCGACCGCGTGGTCTGGGGCACGGGAGAGACGATGGAGACCTTCCACCCGCAGAGGGCGTTGACGAGCGTGGATTTACCCGCGGAGGGGCGCCCGAGCACGGCCACGAAGGCCGACTTCCCGGACCCGCTCACCGGCGCGCTCCTTCCCCGGAGGCCAGGAGCGAGACGATCCGCTCGGTCTGGAGCCGGCGGAAGACGGTCCCGTCGCGGACCGCGCAGCCCGCCTCGGAGGCCCTGCGCGCGAAGGCCGAGACCTCGCCGCCGCTCACGATGTCGATGACGGATTCCTCCCCGGTGAAGGTGTACTCGGGGAGGGGATCGTCCTCGCGGAGGTCCAGCGCCGTCCGCGCCGTCTTCACGATGAGGACGCGGCCCAGGGGCCGCACCTTGAGCGCGGTGGCCTCGGGCCCGGCCCAGTCCACGCCGCCGACGGCCCGTCCGTCCCTGCCGAAGGCGAGCGATCGGTCGGAGGCGATCACGCGGTAGCCCATCGACCTCAAGGCCCCCACGGCGGCCTCGGCCGCGGGGCCGGCCCCGAGCACCACGCCGCGGCGCCCGAACCTCAAGCGCCGTCCCACGACCGCCTTGAGCGCCTCGGTCACGCAGGGCGAATCGGGATCGTAGCCGAGCCAGCCCCGCGGCGACATGCGCACGAAGGAAGCGGAGCCGGTGCGCCGCGAGGTCTCGTCACGCCATTGGCAGGCGGCGGCGGCCTCCGCGCGGAGAGGCGGCAGGATGACGGCGCCCGCGAGCCCGAGGAGCCCGGCGAATTCCATGAAGGGGGCGAAGGACGAGGCGGGGAGCGGGAAGAAGACGGCGTCCTCGCCGCGCTCCGCGAGCGCCTCGTTGAGGGAGGCCATGAGGGGGGATCCCATGGCGAAGCGGCCGGCCACCGCGTAGAGGCGGGTGGACGGACCGATCGACCTGAAGCGGTAGGCGCCGAGGAGGACGCGCGGGTCCGCCTGGCCGCACGCGGCGGAGGCCTTGCCGCCCGATATGGCGGATGCGTAGGTGAGGAAGGAACCAAGGGAATCGGGGACGACGCGCGTCCAGAAGCCCTCGTCGCCCATGCCCAGGACGATCCTGTCCTCGCGGGAGGACGAGCGCGCCGCCCTGAGGATGCGGATCGAGTCCTCGACGCTCCGCGCGCGGACGGCGAGCTTGGGGATCTCGTCGGGATTGTGCGGGATGGCGGCGAGCGCTGCGGAGCAGTCGTCGGGGGTTCCGCGGACGTCGTGCCTCGACCGGATGATCCGGGTCCCGAAAGCTCGCGCCGCCTCCTCCACCGACTGGACCTTGAGGTCCTCCTCGAGGTCGACGTAGGCGAAGTTCTTCCGGGGATCGGAGTCGGCGTAGGCGAGGCCCTTGGCCAGGAGCACCATGCGCGCGCCCTCGCCGTCGGCCCAGAGGCCTCCGTCCACCGTCCGCCTGATCGTGAGGATCACGGGGAGCCCGGCCCGCTCGGGGAAGGACCGGATGTAGTACTGCTCGTCGGGATCGAGCATGTCGGCGCGTAGCTCGGCCAGGTCCGCCGCGCCGCGGTACGTCTCGATGACGTCGAGGTTCTCCTGGATCGTTCTTCCGGTCAAGCAGAGGCAAAGCTTCGCCATCGAACGGATGCTAGCATTTCAGGGTATCGCGCGCAAGCGAGGCCGCGCGCGAGCGAGGCCGCGCGCGGCGCGGAGGATTTTCGGCCGATGCGCTAGAAGTCGGCCCGGTAGACGTAGGCCTCCTCGATCCGCCCCGCGGCGACGCGCGCGCGGAGCCGAAGAGGAAAGCCCCGATACGGGAGCTCGTAGACGAGGAAGCCGTCCGTCCGGGCGATGGGCTTCCCGAGCGCGGACAGCGACGCCTCCGCGCCTCCCGGGACGATCCCGAGGACCTTTCCCCGGTAACCGGAGGAGAATCCGATCTGCCAGAGCCGGTCGCCGAACCAGAAAAGCGAGAAGCCCTGCGCGTATTCGAAGACCACGTCGTCCTGCCATTCCTCGTCGCCGCGGAGCGGGTAGACCCGAGAGGGCGCTCCGAAGGCCATCCAGGCCTCGTCGAGCCCCATGCCGAGGAGCGCGGAGGGGTCCTCGGGGAGGAGGGGCGCGGGAGAGGCCTCGCCTGAGGAAGCGGCGAGGGGCGACGCGCCCGGTACGGGACCGGCGGAGGCTCCCTGGGCGGAAACGGGCGCGGCGAGGGAAGCCGCGGCGGCGATGGCGATGGCGAGCGCGTGTTTCATGGCGGCGCCCATCCTATATCGTTTCCCGGAAGATTGCACCCCGGGCGGACCGCTCCCTTGAGGAAACCGGTCCTATGGGGTACAAACGGATGGAGGAGAACACGCGGGCATGAACAGACTCAAGCTGACCGAGGGCGAACTCGCCGCGCGCATCAAAGGCATCATGGACGCCATCCGCAGTCCCGAGCACGCGGACGACATCATCGAGCTCAGGCGGATACTCAAGAAGCACGTGCCCTTCTACTTCCGCTCCTACTTCGCCGCGTACCTCCTCAAGGACCTCGTCGAGTCCGGCAGGCAAGGACCGCGCCAGGATGGCGAGCGCCAGGATGGCGAGCGCCGGGACGGCGAGCGCCGGGACGGCGAGCGCCGGGACGG
>CAYNQK010000089.1:7538-12960 GCA_964399285.1 uncultured Spirochaetales bacterium
GCCAGGATGGCGAGCGCCGGGACGGCGAGCGCCGGGACGGCGAGCGCCGGGACGGTGGACGCCGCGACGGGGAAGGCAAGGGCGGCCAGCGCCGCGAGGGCGAACGCAAGGAGCCGCGGAGCGAGGCCGAGCGGGGGAACGGTTCCCGTAGAGACGGCGAGCGACGCGACGGCGAGCGCAAGGACGGACGCGGGAGCGATCGACGCGGCCGCGACGCCGAGGGACGCGGAGGCGCTGCGAGCGCCGGATCGGCGAACGCCGGTCGCGATCGTTCCGAAAAGCGCGGCGGCGATCGGAGCCGGCAGGACGAGCGGAAACCCGAGCGCCCCGCCCAGGAACAGGCCGAGCCGCGCAAGCAGGAACGCCATCCTCCCCTTCCCGAGGGCGTCGAATCCGCGACCCTCTTCGTCTCGGCGGGCCGGAAGCGCCACTTCTATCCGAGGCATCTCCTCGAGCTCTTCGAGGGGGGCGGGATCCCGCAGGACAAGGTCGGCGAGATCAGGCTCTTCGACAACTACATGTTCGTCCAGATCGCGGCCGACGTCGCTCAGGAAGCGGTCACGCGCATGGACGGGGTCGATTTCAAGGGAAGGAAGCTCGCCGTCAATTTCGCGCGGAAGCGCGAGGACGAGGCGGAGCGCCGCGAGGGCGAGGAAGCGGCCGAGGGAGGCGGCGCGCCGCGCGGCGCGGGACTCGGCGTCGATGACGGGATCGCGTCGCCCGACGCGGGCGCGGGCGTCGACGCGGCGGTCGACGAGGGCTCCTCGGATTCAGCGACCGAACCCACGGGCGGCTCCTTCTGGAACGACGACGAGCCCGTCGACGACGATTATTCCGACCTCGATCCCGGTTCTCCGCTCGGAAGCGAGCCGGACGACGGCGGGGACGACGAGGGGAACTGAGGCGGCGTCACGCGAGCGGGTCCGTCGTTAAGGGACGGTCCCCTCCGCGGTCCGCGCCGAGTTCGTCATCACCCTGCTAGATCCCGAGGAGGGCCCGGGCGTTCCCGGAACGGATCCGCTCCTCGAGGTCTCGGCCCAGATCGAGCGCGTCGATGAGCGAGAGCGCGCCGGCCTGATCGTCCCAGGGCGAGTCAGATCCGAAGAGCACCCGCTCGGGATCATGCGCCAGGATCATCCTCCGGGCCTGCGGGATCGGCAGGTACTGCAGGGAATACGAGAGCTCGAGCCACACCTCGGTATCGATGAGGAATTCCTCCACGCGATCCCATTGCATCCATCCGCCCAGGTGGGCCGCGACCACCTTGAGCGACGGGAAGCGTCGCGCCACCTTGGCGATGCGCTCGGGATCGGCGAGGTCGGAGAAGGCGTAGCCGATGTCGTAGCCCGCGTGGAAGAGCGCGATGAGCCCCTCGTCCGCGAGCGCGCCGTAGACCGGGTCCATGGCGGGATCGTCTATGGCGAATTCCTGGTAGAACGGATGGAACTTGACTCCCTTGAGCCCCGCGGCGGCGATCCTCGACGCGCGCTCGCGCGGCGAGGCGTCCTTCGGGTGGATCGACGCGAAGGGGACGATCCTCGGCGACGCGATCGACGCGGACCATTCCAGGATAGGCTCGAACTGGGAGGGCTTCGTGGCGATGCTCTGGATGACCGAGGCTTCCACGCCGGCCCGGTCCATGGAGGCGAGGAGCCCCGAGACGGTCCCGTCGGTGAGGGCCTTCACCCTGACGCCGGCCTCGAGCCGGGACACCGCGCGCGCGGCGAGCGCGTCCGGGAACGCGTGGACGTGGAAGTCTATCGCTCCTGCCATACGGGGATTCTAGATGCGAGCGCCGCCCTTGGCAAGCGCGCGGCCCGCTAGAGGACGGCCCTGAGGACTATGAAGGCGATGGCCGCGTTCACCGCCGCCGCGCCGCCGAGCGCGAGCGCCGCTAGGAAGGCGTACGCGCGCGCCCTCGCGCGGCAGCGCCTCGAGAGCTCCTCGGGGATCCCCGGCACAGCGTAGAGCCCCGCCATGGGGTCCGCGGGACGCGAGAGCGGCGCGTCGGGCCCATGGATCGGCGAACCGGGGCTGCCGCCCGGCGAACCGGGGCTGCCGCCCGGCGAACCGGGGCTACCGCCCGGCGAACCGAAACAGGTGAAGCCGCGCATGCCGGCCTTGAGCGAAGGAGGCAGGTCATCGCCGAGGAGGAGAGCGTCGCCCTCCGCGGCGAGGGGCTCCGAGGCGCCGCGGAAGCGCCGCGCGTAGCGCCCGCCCCCGGGAAGGTCCGTCTCGCCGACGCCCGGGGGGAAGGCCGCGCAGGGCATGAGGATGGAATCGCGCGACGCCCTGAAGGAACGCGCCCGCTTCCACGCGGCCCGGTAGCCCAGGTAGAGGATCAGCCCCGGAGGGAGGAGGGGCAGGAGCGGGACGAAGGCGATGACCGCGCACATGAGGAAGATGTCCTTGACGAGGACGCCCCGCGCGAAGGAGAGGAGCACCACGATCATCCACGCGAAGCCGATCGCGAAGGAGATGGGCGTGATCCTGTTCCAGTACTCGTTCGGCTGCCGCCCCTGCCTCACGCAGAGCGGAAGGAGCTCGTTCTCGCGGCAGCCGTAGATGACCACGGTGGCGGGGTCCTTCGCGTCGCCGCCCAAGTAGGCCCTGCCGCCCTCGCGGACGAGGCGGCCGCTCACGAAGACCGGCGTGCCCTCCACGAGCGCGGGGAGGCTCCTCCACGAGAGCGGCTCGGGCGAGGCGCTCGCCTCGTCGTAGCCCGTCCTCAGCGCCGAGAGCGCGGCGGCGGTCCCGGCCCGCGTCCGAGCGGGGAGCCGGCCGTTCTCCGCGTCCGCCTCGCCCGCCGGGAGCGAGTAGAGGCGGGCGTGTCGCATGTCCACGGCCACCGAGAGCTCCGCTCCCGCTTTTCCGCCGCGGATCCAGAGCTTGTATCCGCCTTCCATGGCCTCGAGCCCGCCCGATAGCCTGAAGCCCTCGCCGTCTGCGGCCCGGGCGAGCGCCGCGTAGCCGAGGACGGGCCGCCGCGCCGCCTCCAGCATGGCCGCGCGGAAGCGCCTCCAGCCAGAGCGCACGGAGAAGGCGCCCGCGACGGGGAGGACGAGGTAGAAGAGGGCCGCGGCGGCGAGGGCGGCGAACAGGGGCAGGAACATGGCCCCCGCATTCTACCCCAGCACGGACCGCTTTGCGACTCCGTCGCGCCGCTCCCGTACGGCGGACGGATCGGCGGTCCCGGGCCGTCCGATAGCCGACCGCTAGACGCTTCCGCCCTCCCTCCCCTACCCTCGGGGCATGGACAAGAGGAGAGCGCCGCTTGCCGCGGCCATCGTCATCATCGTCGCCATCCTCGCGGCCTCGTGCTCGAGCGACGCCGCCCCCGCCACGCGCGAACGCTTCGTCCTCGGAACGGTCTGCCGGATCAGCGTCTACGGCGCCGACAAGCCGCGCGCCGTGGCGGAAGCCTTCGCCCGCCTCGCCGACGTCGAGGCCCGCATGAGCGCCAACTCCGAGGATTCGGAGATCGCGCGCGTCTCGGCCGCCGCGGGCGGCTCGCCCGTCGCCGTTTCGGCCGATTCCCTCGAGGTCCTCCTCGCCGGCCTCGACTTCGCGCGCCGCACGGGCGGCGCCTTCGACCCGACCGTCGGCCCCCTCGTGAAGCTCTGGGGCATCGGCACGGACGCGGCGCGCGTCCCCTCCGCGGAGGAGATAAGGGCGGCCCTCGATCTCGTCGATTACCGCGACGTCGAGGTGGACGAGGGAAGGAGAGAGGTGTTCCTGAAGAGGAAGGGCATGGCCCTGGACCTGGGCGCGATCGCCAAGGGCTACGCCGCGAACGAGGCCGTCGCGATCCTCAGGAAGGGCGGCGCGAAGCGCGCGATCATCGACCTGGGCGGGAACATCTACGCGGTGGGCTCGAAGGGGCCGGGCAAGCCCTTCAGGATCGGCATCCAGGATCCGGAGCGCAAGCGCAACAGCTACTTAGGCGTGATGCCGGCGGAGGACCTGAGCCTCGTGACCTCGGGGCCGTACGAGCGGTTCTTCATGCAGGACGGGAAGCGCTACCACCACATCCTCGACGCGAGGACGGGCTACCCCGCGGAATCGGGGCTCGTATCGTCTACCGTAATCTGCGCCGACTCGATGCTCGCCGACTGCCTCTCCACCTCGACCTTCATCCTCGGGCTCGAAGGCGGAAAGGCCCTCGTCGAGTCAGTACCCGGCGCGAGCGCGATCTTCGTGGAGAGTTCGGGCGAGGTCGTCCTCGTCGGCGCGGGAGCCGCGCCCTTCGCGCTCCAGGAAGGAAGCGGATATTTCCTGAGGAAATGACGCGGCCGCCCGCCGCCCCCGTCAGGCCGCGGGCGAGGGCGCCGGAGCTTTTTCCTCGGGCTTCCTGCCGGCGAGCTTGAGCCGCTGGAAGAGCCAGGGCGCGCCGAAGGCGACCCAGAATCCGAGGATGCCGTAGCGGATGAACCGGAAGAGCGCGTAGTTGGCCTGGCCCTCGACGGGCGAGACGAGCTTGATCCCGAAATACAGCGCCGCGAGCGGAACGCCTCCCGCGAACGCGCGGAGGATCCTGCTCCCCGCCTTCCCCGCGGCGGAGAACCGCAGGTGCCTGAGATTGAGCGCGTATCCCATCCCGATCCCGAAGAAGGCCGCTCCCGGCGCGACGTCCTTCAAGTGGACGGCGCACATCACCCATGAGATCCCCGCCACGATCGCGATCTGGAAACGCGTATGGAGCTTCCCGATGATTGGCAGCAGCTTCGGTTCGAGCGCGCGGTACGCGATCACGAAGGCGGCGCCGAGCGCCCATCCCGCGAGGACGTCCGTGGGATAATGCACGCCGAGGTAGATCCTCGTGAAGCCGATCGCGAGCGGCATCGCGAAGGCCAGGACGATTCCCCAGGGCTTCTTGATCCAATCGACCATCGATCCCCAGAATACGGCCGAGCCCTGGGCGTGCCATGAGGGAAGCGAACCCCCGACCTCGTCGATCACGTGGAGCTCGGGCCGGACCTGGTACGGGCGCTGAAGCGCTATGAGGTCCTTGAGCGCGAGGTTCGCGAAGAGCGTGAAGAAGGTGAGGAAGCCCAGCCGCACCCCGCGCCGTTCGTCCACGCACCAGAAGAGGATCGGGAGCGCGGCGAGGAAAAAATACTCCGAGCCCAGCTGGGTGAAGCCGATCACCGCCGCGTCGAGCGCGGGAGAGCGGAGGGATTGGACGGCGGCGATGACGCCGGCGCCCCATTGCAGTATCGCGTCCATGCGCCCGATTGTACCGCATGGATCTCGAGCGGCCTAGCGGTGCGCCAGAAAGCGTCGAGCGCGGCGCCGATCCGCTCGAGCCTCGCGTCCTGCCCCGCGGGGCTCCTTGACTCGACGAGGAAGCGCCGGTAAGAATGTCGTGCCTGGCCGGCGTGGCGGAATGGCAGACGCGGCGGACTCAAAATCCGCTGAGGGC
>CAYNQK010000090.1:0-2188 GCA_964399285.1 uncultured Spirochaetales bacterium
CTCGCTGAAGGCCGACCTCGTCGGCTACGCGTTCATCATGCCGAACCTCCTGGGATTCATCGCCTTCACCCTGGCGCCCATGGTCTTCGCGATGGCCCTTTCCTTCATGAAATGGGACGGCTCGAGCCCCATCTCCTTCGCGGGGCTCTCCAACTTCAGGCAGATGCTCCGCGACGAGACCTTCATGATCTCCACGCGCAACACCCTGCTCTTCGTGCTGGGCACCGTCCCCGCGACCCTCGTCTGCTCGCTCGGCCTGGCGGTGGCGCTCAATAGGAAGCTCGCGGGTAGGAACTTCTTCCGCGCGGCCTTCTTCTTCCCCTACGTCGCCTCCCTCGTGGCGGTGGCCGTGGTCTGGAACATGATGTTCCACCCCTCCATGGGGCCGGTGAACGGCCTCCTCGCATCCCTCGGGATCGAGAATCCGCCGCGCTGGTCCGCGTCAACGAAGTGGGTCATGCCCACCGTCATCATGGCGAGCGTCTGGAAGAACGCGGGCTACTACATGATCATCTACCTCGCCGCCCTGCAGGAGATCCCGAAGGACCTCTACGAGGCGGCGAGGATAGACGGCGCGAGCCCCGCCCTCGCCTTCTGGCGCGTCACCCTGCCCCTCCTCACGCCCGCCACCTTCTTCGTGACCATGATGCTCACCATCTCGAGCTTCAAGGTCTTCGACCTCATCTTCGTGATGACGGGCGGCGGCCCCGGCAGGGCGAGCAACGTCCTCGTCTTCACCATCTACGACAAGGCCTTCGTATACTTCGATTTCGGCTATTCGAGCGCCATCGGCCTCGTGCTCTTCGCCATCGTCCTCGCGATCACGGTCCTCCAGTTCAGGCTGGAGAAGAAATGGGTGAGCTACCTGTGAGCGGGTCCACCGCGCTCGGCCGGCGCATGGCGGCGAAGGCGCTGAAGACCGTCATCCTCTACGCGGTCCTCTGCGTCCTGACCCTGACCATGCTCCTTCCCTTCCTGTGGATGGTCTCCGCCTCGCTCCAGATGGACAAGGACGTGTTCCGCTTCCCCTTCCGCTGGATCCCGAAGGAGCCGCGCTGGAAGAACTACCGCCTCATCTGGGAGCGCGTCCCCTTCCTGACCTTCATCCTCAATACCGCCAAGCTCACCGTGATCATCACGGCCCTCCAGATCGTCACGAGCAGCCTCGCGGCGTACGCCTTCGCGCGGCTCCGCTTCAAGGGCCGCGACGTCATCTTCCTGGGCTACGTGGCCACCATCGCCATCCCCTGGCAGGTCTACATGGTGCCGCAGTTCATCATGATGCGCCGCCTGGGGCTCAACGACAGCCACGCCGCCCTCGTCCTCCTCCAGGCCTTCACCGCCTTCGGGGTTTTCCTCATGCGGCAGTTCTTCATCAGCATACCCAAGGAGCTCTCCGAGGCGGCCCGCATCGACGGCCTCAACGACCTCGGAATCTACGCGCGCATCATGATGCCCCTGGCCAAGCCCGGACTCGCCCCGCTCACGATCTGCCGCCTCGTCACAGTCTGGCACGACATCATGGGCCCCCTCATCTACCTCTCGGCGGAAACGCTCACGACGATCCAGCTCGGGCTCAGGATGTTCATCGCCCAGTATTCCGCGGAGTACGCCCTCCTCCTGGCCGCCTCCCTCGTGTCCCTCATGCCCGTCATACTGCTCTTCGTTTCCCTTCAGCGCTTCTTCGTGCAAGGGGTGGCGTCCAGTGGCGTCAAGGGCTGACCGGTTTTCGCTGAACCGCGACGATATCCGCTCCGTCATCAACGATAACGCAGCGAGAAAAAAGAGCCTCCTCGCTCACCGCGCTGGAGATCCCGGAAACAGGGCAGGGATCCTCGAGAACCCGCGTCTTCGCATTTATATAGACGAGATCCGTACCGCCGCCGCCTCTTCGGATCGTTCGATCCCCGAGCTTCCCCTCGAGCTCTATAGGCGCTTCGAGGAGACCGGTGATCGTTCCGCCTTCGAGGCGCCCTATTTCGAGCGGAGGACGCGCCTCGTCGCGCTCGCCCTCGCTACGTGGCTCCGGAAAGACGAGACGAGAACGCGCGCCCTCCATGCGGTCATCCATGCCGTTTCGTCGGAGCGGACCTGGGCCCTCCCCGCCCACCTCGGGGACTCATGGCCAGATCCTCGTCCCGCCGCCCCGCACGGAGACGCCCTGCTCGGCTCCGGTGACGGTGTCGTC
>CAYNQK010000090.1:2198-9783 GCA_964399285.1 uncultured Spirochaetales bacterium
CCTCGGACCGACGCCCCGCACGGAAAATCCTTGCCCCTCTTCGCCTGCTAGACCGCCTTCGCCTTCGCCGAGATCCGCGCCCTGCTCGGAGCGTCCCTCCATCCGGATACGTGGGCGCTGATGCGCGAAGAAGCCGAGCGCCGCGTCCTCGGGCCCTTCCTGTCGCGGAGCGCGCCCTGGCCCTGGGAGGAGATGCGCAACAACTGGTGCGCCGTGTGCGCGGGCTCCATCGGATCCGCCGCCCTCTACCTCGTCGACGACGACGAGCGCCTGGCCGATATCCTCGCGCGCGTCCTTCCGACCCTGGGCCGTTTCATGGAGAGCTTCCCCGAGGACGGCGCCTGCCTCGAGGGGCTCGGGTACTGGACCTACGGCGTCGGTTTCTTCCTTTCCTTCTCCGAGCTCCTGCGCGAGGCGACGGCGGGCGCCATCGACCTCGCGGGCATCGAGAAGTTCGAGCGCGTCGCCGCCTTCCAGGCAAAGGCTTACCTCACCGAGTCGCTCGCCCTTCCCTTCGCCGACGGCGAGGGAAACGAGCGCTTCAGGATCGGTTTGACCGATTGGATAACCCGCGCCTTCCCCGGCGCCGGACGTCCTCCCGCCGAGCGGGCCGCATCCTTCTCCGAAGATCGCCACGGACGCTGGTGCCTCTCCCTGCGGGACCTCCTCTGGACCGCCTCGCCGGCCGCGGACTCGCGCGCCGAGACCCCATCCTTTTCCGAACCGCGTTCGCCGACATGGCTGCCGGCATCGCAATGGCTCCTCTGTCCCGCGCGCTCTGGCGACGGCCTCGCCTTCGCGGCCAAGGGCGGGCACAACGGCGAACCGCACAATCATGACGACGTCGGCTCATTCCTCTTCGCGCGAGGCTCCGTCCAGCTCCTCGCCGACGTCGGTCGCGGCGAGTACGCGAAGGAGTATTTCGGCGAAGGCCGCTACGGGGTCTTCTGCGTCTCCTCCTTCGGGCACAGCCTCCCGATCATCGGCGGGAAGGGCCAGCTCGAGGGCGAATCGAGGGCCGCCCGGAACGTTTCATGTTCCTGTGGAACGGACGGCGTCCGCCTCTCCATGGACATCGCGCGCGCCTACGGCCTTCCCGAGCTCGCGGTCCTCGCGCGGAGCTTCGCCTTCGACGGATTCAGGACGCTTCGCCTCCGGGACGAGTATTCCTTCACGGGAGAAGTCCCTCGCGTCATCGAGCGCTTCGTGACCGGGCTCGACGGGAACGGCATCGATGTCGACGGCGCGACGGGATCCTGCCGCCTGGCCTTCCCCGGAGGGCGCCTCGAAATCCTCTTCACCGGGCACGGGGCCGGGGCGGTTCCGGCGGTAACACGGCACGCCCACCGGACGCCCGACGGGCGCGACGCCGAAATCGCTTGCGTGGATTATACTATAGAGGCAAACTCATCCCGATTCGCGGTCGAGTTCGAGTTCGCGCTCGTCATGGACGCGGAACTCGGTTCGTATCGATCCGCCTGACTCGCCCCGCGTACGATATCTCCGCCATTCCGCTCTCAGGATCCATCGCGAGCGCGGGTGGGGATTCCCAGGCCGATCGGAACGCGGCGGCGTTCTCTTCGTTCTCGATGGGGCGAGCGAGGATCGCGCAAGCGAGGAAGCTGAGGCGGGGTTCGACTTTGCCGGACAGGATCGGAATGAGTACCCGCGGATACAGGAGGTTCAGGTTCGGATCGGGCGCGTGAAGCTCGGCTTTCCGCAACCCCCCGGACCGATCGCCGCAGGGGATGTCCCGTATCCCTCCGCCGGCCCAGGGATACTCCGCCGCCACGGCGCCGTCGCGCGACGCGCGGACGATCGGTTTATACGGGCCCTCGAAGCCCGTCGACTCGGGAAGGGAGAAGCCCCCCTCGACGCATTCGAACGAGCGCGCGGCTTCGACGCGGTGGAGCCTGAGATGCCAGGGACCGCAGGGGAACAGCCAGGTCCGCACCTCGAGATCGGCGAATGGATTCCACGCCGAAAACGCGAAGTCCGCGCAGGCGAACCTGTGCCGGCTCTGCCGTCGTTCCCTCCAATATCCGTCCCCCTCGGAGAAGAGGAGGCTGGAGTCGCATCCGGTCTTGGGAAGATCGTACGAGGAACGCGAGACGCAGAAGCCGAAGCGCGACGAATACGCGAACTTCGCGTACTTGGCCGCCGCGTTCGTCGATTCCCAGCAGGGATACTGCCCCGCGTTGAGCATGAAGACGTGATTAGCTCGATCCGCGGCCGACGCCGGTATCTCCGCGCGCCCGTCCCGGCAGACTAAGAGGCCGGGGACCGTATTGAGCGACGTCGCGGGAAGCGGAGGGAGCGGGCGCTCGTCGGCATTCCAGAAGGGATGATCGCTCCCCAGGGCGAGCGGGAGGAAGGACTTCAGGGCCCAGTACGGCGAACCGGGCGAGTTGTACTGCTCGGCCGGGACGAGATCCGGATAGGCGTAGCCGATCGTGAGGACGCCCTCGTGGTCCAGGATCGGCCGCTCGAGCCACCAGCGGAGGTTGCGGAGGAGGAGGCCCTTGAGTTCCCCCGCGGACGCGACCTCCTCGCCCGCGTAGGCGCAGGCGGCGAAGAAGGACGAGGCGGCGAAGCGGTATCCGAGCGAGCGGCCGAAGGGAACGGCCCTTCCGTCCGGCTCGAACCAGGGCAGGTACTGTCCGGCGAAGAGCGATGCGCGCTCGCGGAAGCGCTCCGCGCGGTCCTTATCCTCGTCTCCGGCGAGCCTCGCGTAGCAGAGGCCGTAGAAATGGAAGGCGAAGGGGTTGTAGAGATCGTAGTTCGTCTCGTCGACGTACCATCCGTCCGCCCGGTAGAGGCTCTCGATTTTCCGTAGGCTTGACTCGAGCCGCTCGGGATCGAAGGGCCTGCCGAGCGACCTGAGCGCGACGTTGACCATGACGCGGAAGAACTCCCAGTTGGTGGGAGGAAGCTCCACGGAGTTGATCGCGCCGAGCCAGGAGGCGAGGTTCGCCCTGCATTCCTCGGGCAGGGGATCCCAGAAAGCGTCCCTCGCGATGAGGAGGGAGAGCGCGATGGCCGCCATCTCGACGTAGCGCTGGTCCCGATCCCCTCCGACGCCCCAGTACGCGGGATGAGACGGATCCGTTCCGACCGCAAGGCCCCCGCGTATGATCTCGATCGCGCGGTCCGACGCGCGGACGGCGCGTTCCGCGGTTCCGCCCGGCCGGACGGAGGCCCCGGCCCGCGCCCCGCCGGCCTTAGGCCGTCCCGCCGCGTAGGGCGCGAGGCCCCAGAGGAGGCGGCTCACGCCCTCGAGGAGGGAGACCCGGTCGTCGTAATGCGCGGAGCTGTTGCCCAGGTGGAGGCCCGAGCCCCCGCGCACGAAGCGGCCGAGGATCGGTTCGACGAGCTGGTCGAGGGCCAGGGCGAGGTCCTCCCGGGTCCGCAAAGGATTTCGCCCTATCGGCAGGTCCCATGCCTTCATGGACGCCTCACCAGTAGGGCTCCCAGGGGAGGATGAGGCGGGCGAGGAGCTCGAGGTAGAAGTAGTCCCCCCATACGCAGCATTCGTCCACGCCCTCGCCCGCGGGCTTGTTGTAGACGGCGTGGAGAAGGAGCCCGTTCGATCCGTCCTCCGGCTTCGGTACGTAGTGGTACGAGAGCGATCGGGCGATGAGGCGGGCGGCGTTCTCGAAGGGCGCCCGCCGCTCGTCGTCGGGCGGAAGGCGGGACGAGAGCTCGAGGAGGCCGCAGGCGGCGATCGCGGCCGCCGAGGAATCGCGCTCCTCCTCGCCCTCCCTTATCGAGAGGTCCCAGTAAGGGACGTAGTCCTCGGGCAGGCGGTTCAGGAAGTAATGCGCGAGGCGCGACGCCGTCTCGAGCATCCAGGCCTCGCCCGCGTAGCGGTGGCAGAGCGCGAATCCGTAGATGCCCCAGGCCTGTCCGCGCGCCCAGCAGGAGTCGTCGGATTTCCCCTGCGCCGTCTTGCCGCGGAGGGGTTCTCCCGTATCGACGTCGAAGAAGAAGGTGTGGAAGCTCGAAGCGTCGTCCCGGAGAAGGTTGCCCGCGGTCGCGTCGATATGCCGCGCGGCGGCGTCCCGGAAGCGCCGCTGGCCCGTTTCCTCCGCTGCCCAGAAGAGAAGCGGAAGGTTCATGAGGCAATCGATGATGATCCTGCCGCGTTGGGACGGATCCGAGAGGTTCCCCCAGGCCTGGATGATGCCGGCCTTCGGGTGATAGCGCTCCATGAGGAGGGTGGCGGCCCTGATCCCCGCCTCGCGGGCGGGCCGGTGTCCGATGAGCTTATGCGCCGCCACGCAGGAGAGGCTGTAGAGGAAGCCCAGGTCGTGGGTCTCGACGGCGATTCGTTTCTCGAGCCGCTTCTCGAAATCCGGTATCTGAGCGAGCGCCGCGCCGGAGAACTCCGCGTCCCCCGAGAGCTCGAAGGCCAGCCAGAGCATGCCTGTCCAGAAGCTCGACGTCCACTCGACGTTCGGCACCGCGCGGTAGCGGTTCCCCTCGCTCGCGGGCGCGGGATACGACCCGGGCGGGAAAGCGGCCAGGTTGTTCCTCACGGTCCTCAAGGCGATGCCCGCCGCGCGCTCCCAGTTCGTGATCCCCGCTTCCGGCCTCTCGGCGAATCGTTCGGGCGATCGCAGGCCCTCGTCCCGTATTTCCTTCACGAACTCCCCCCGGGGCGAACGCGCCGACCCGTCCGTCTCGGCTCCGTCCGTCCCGGACGATTGTGGCACAGGGAGGGCATGAAGTCGAGCGGGATCGTCGGCCCCCGGGTCGCCGAGCGGATATTCCATAGGACGCAATCGCCGATGACGACGGCGCAAGCCCGCGTCGGAACGGCGGGAAGAAGCCGAATTCCGCGTTGATTCATGATATTTCCCTGGAATTTAACGATACACCATGGTACCATACGGGAAACTCCGTTTACGCCGACGATCCTCCGATACGAGCGCGCGACGGAGCGGAAAATAATCAAGGAGAACGATCGTGAAACGATTTCTTCCCCTCTTATCGACGGCGCTCGTGGCGGTCATCCTCATCGCGGGTTGCACGCCCTCGCCCTCCCCTGCCGCTCCGGCCACCCCGGAATACGCGGTCGTCTACGACGCCAACGGCGGCCAATTCGGAACCGCCCCCGTCGATACGGCGGAATACGAGGAGGGAGCCTCCGTTACCGTCCTCGGGAGGAACGGCCTCGTGCGCGGAGGGCACGCGTTCGCCGGGTGGAACACCGCGCCTGACGGAGAAGGGACCGCCTACGCCGCGGACGACGCCTTCGTCATGGGGAACGAGGACGTGACGCTTTACGCCGACTGGACGCCCTTCCCGGCTGGAAGCCATTCCGTCATCTATCTCGCCAACGGCGCGTCGGCCGGATCCGCGCCTATCGACGATACGCCCCATCCGGAAGGCGAATCCTTCACCGTCTACATGAAAGGCGATCTCGCCCTAGCCGGCCACCTCTTCCGCGATTGGAACACCGACCGAGCCGGCGCGAGCGGCGTCCTCTACGAGGCCGACTCCGATTACCCCATGGGAACCTCCGACATCGTCCTCTACGCTCAGTGGTCGCCGCCGAGAATCAGCTTCTCGACGGGCG
Organism: uncultured Spirochaetales bacterium; assembly: GCA_964399285.1. Classification (GTDB taxonomy): domain Bacteria; phylum Spirochaetota; class Spirochaetia; order Treponematales; family JBGSOB01; genus CAYNQK01. The sequence continues at coordinate 7,780 of CAYNQK010000090.1, forward strand.
GCGGAAGCTCCGTGGCGCGGGATGATGACGGCACCGCGGAATCCTTCCCCGTATCCGCCTACGCCGCGAACGCCCTCGAAGGCTGGCATACCGGATCGTCCTCGGGACCGAAGGTCGCGTTCCCCTACGCGGTCGCCGAGGACACCACGCTCTACGCTCAATGGCTCCCCTGCACCGACGGACTCGGCTACGCTCCCGTGACGGGCGGATATTCCGTGTCGAAGGGCGCGTCCGCAGGCGTGACCTCCCTCGTCGTGCCCGCCTACTGGCTCGGCGAACCCGTCGTGGCCGTGGCCGACGAAGCCTTCAAGGACGTGACGACGATCACCGCGTACTCCCTCCCCGACGGCGTGGAGACTATCGGCGATGCGGCGTTCTCGGGATGCACGGGACTCACGTACAAGACCCTCTCCCTTCCCTCGCGGATAAAGTACATCGGCGATTACGCTTTTTACGGCATCAATTCATACAATATCTCGTTCCCGACGGGGCTCCTGACCATCGGAGACTACGCGTTCCAGTACAACAACCAAAATACGGCCCCGATCCTGACGCTCCCGGACACGCTCGCGACCATCGGCCAGTTCGCCTTCGCCGACTGGTCGGGAATCACCGCCGTGACGATCCCCGCGAGCGTCAACCACATCGGCTCTCACGCCTTCGGCGCCATGGCCACGTCTCCCGCGCTCAAGACGGTCAATATGCTGCGCGCGGCTCCGCCGGTGACCGGATATAGGATTTTCGGCATCGAAGTCGGCGAGGTTCCTTCGGATTCCGTATACCTCCGGCATTCGACGAACCTGAGGATCCACGTGCCTAGCGTCCAGGCGGAAACCGAATACCAGGCCTCCTCGGAATGGAGCTACTACTCCCTTTCGAACGGCTACGATTCCACGGACCACATCGTCACGCCGTGAACGCCGCGCGCGTTCGATTTCGATGATGAGCCGCGCCGAGACGGCGCCGTTCGACGACGCCATTCTACGGCCTTCCAGGAGGATAGATGCTTTTCCCCGGTGTGAAGAAAATAGGCAAGCGGCTCGGGCTCGAACGCGCGGACGGAGTCGCGCTCGGAAAGCTCAAGAACGCGTTTATCCGCCTCTATGACGGACGGAACATGAAAGTCCTGGAGATGACCTATCCCGCGCTCTCCGAAGCGGACAAGGAACGCGTCGACGGCGTATTGGCCGAGCGCGGCGTGAAGCGCCATGAATGGGCCGGTTCGCGGCTCATCGTCAGGCTCGTCGAGGCCTTCAAGCCCTACTCCTCGAAAAAACTCCTCGCGCTCGCGGAGGAGCTCGCGGAACTATCCCTCTCCGTCGGCGATGGCGGATCCGTCAAGTGCGAACAATGCGGCGACGCCGAAAAAGCCGAGGCGTACTCGGTGCCGGGCGGCTCCGCCTTCCTCTGCGAGGCCTGCCGCGCGAGCCTGGGAGAAAAAATGGATGAGGAAAAACGGCAATACGATTCGGCCCCGAGGAATTACCTTCCGGGAGCCGTCGGCGCATTCGCGCTCGCCTTGCCGGGCGTCCTCCTCACCGCCGCCTTTTTCATATTCCTCGATCGGCTCGCGGCCATATCCGCGGTGCTTTACGTATTCCTCGCGATAAAGGGATACGGCCTCCTCAAGGGGAGGATGGACAGGATCGGAGCCCTGATCATCAACGCGGTCGGCGTGGGGATGACCTGCATCGGCGTGTATATCTCTTATTTCCTCATGATCCTCTATAAAGTGAAATCCTGGCCCATGACGCGGGAAATCATGGCGATGCCCGAGGTCGTCCGCGAGATGCGGGCGAACGTCGTGATCGCGCTCACGGTCTCCCTCATTTATATCGTTTTCAACACCTACGAGATGCTCACGAAATGGAGACTGCCCGAGCTCAAGCGCGCAGTGAAGATCGATTAAGGGGCTCAGGACCGCGCGATCTGGCCGTGGGGGGGCGGCGGCGGCGCCAGCGCGTGGATAGTTGTGGCGGGGCGGGTGGGGGCGGGGGGGGGGGG